>CANAIK010000056.1 GCA_947361225.1 uncultured bacterium | reverse complement strand
AATTTGATCGAGTCTTGGATGGTTTAGGGTGTAATAAAGAGCCTGTAAGGCTCTTTTTGGATTTTTTTTTAGATGGTTGAGCACAAGGGGCGAAACTCGAACCATTATTGCAACAATTCGTAATAAAATTAAAGTCTGAAGAAATGGTATAAATTATTTATTTGATAGATTTTATAAATAGAAAAATTGCTTGAATTTTCTATAAATTTATTAAATCACCAAGTAAAAAATAGGTCTGCATAATGCACATTTGTATATCGGTGTAATTAAATCCTGAATTATGAGTTCCATTTGATAATATATCGTGTATTTTTTGAATACGGATTAATAAATCGGAGAATCTTGATTCTAATAATATTTTTTTGTCTCCATCAATCCTTGAATCCACATATGCAATAATTCTATTTTTATAATGGTTGTCTTTTATGTCTAGCTCTCTTCCATTTTTACATTTATACTTCTCATTGGATGAAGGGAAAACTTTATCTGCAAAGCATTTTATAATATTTCTACAAGTTGACATTGCTTGAGACCATTCCACTTCATTATTTGCAGATAATCTATCATATACAGAAACAAACTGTTTTATTATATCTGGATTTATTTCGTATAATTTTTTATCAACTTCTTTTTTTAAACTAAAAAATAAACTGTGCGTATAATTTTGAAATTTAGTTTCATAATAAATTTTAATAACATAATTATAAAAATTAGATTTAACTCTATTTATAACATTAATATTTTCTGTTATAAAACTTCGACTATTGGCTAATTTGTTTTCAACCCTTTGAATCGCAAGCAAAATCATATTTCCTTCAAAAGACGTTGGAAGTTTTATATTGTTCATAATTTGTTTTGTGCTATCTATTTGAGCTTCAAGTTCAGGGACAGATTTAATATAATATTGCGTTTTGGTTTTGCCATTTTCATCTGTCCCATGTGTAAATCTTCCTGATTTAGTCAAAGCATTATTTTTTTCAGTTGAATTATCGTTTTTATCACTATATCCTTGCAACTCATAGTTCAACCACGAAATTAACTCGAAATCATTTTTTAATCTCGCAAGTCTTAGTCCTTTGTAAAGAATTTTGCTAAAAGGCAAGTTGTCTAATTCAATATCATTTAGAATTTCTGTAGATAAATTTAAAACTTCTTGATGTAAATCATTTTCTAGCTGCATTTTTCTCTCCGAGTTTGTATTTATCTTAACATAAAAGGAGGAAAAAGTATGACAAACAAAAAACCAAACTGTATTATTCAATTTGACGGAAAACATTATTCAAAAGAGGTATAGATTTATTTCTTGTTTAATGAGACTTGAGGCACAACAACAAGCACAAAAGGCAAAAACTAAAAAAGAACAACAAAGAATTGAAAATGAATTTATGGATTTCGGTTCAAAGGTTACAAAAAGGGTTCTAAACAACTACTTTATAAATTCACAGTTGATTTAAGAAAACTTCACAAATATTTTGAAATTTGAAATATAATCAAGAATCATTTAAATTTATTTCATTTTTGATTGATAAATTGAAATAAGTGTGCTATAATAAACTTGTTATTTCAATTTAGGTATATTAATGAAAAATCGAGCTGGCTATTTTAAATCAAATTTATCTGGTGAAATGGAATATAAATCTTTTGTTCCGGCTGTTTTACCGCCCAATCCAACAATAGAATTAAATAAAGATATCGTGGATATCCTTGTTAAAGCTAATAAGCAAATTGCTTTGTTAGAAGGAATTGCAACAAGAATTCCTAATATGGATTTATTCATTTCAATGTATGTAAGAAAAGAAGCTTTGATGTCCTCGCAAATTGAAGGAACGCAGGCGACTTTAGAAGATGTTCTTGACCCTAATTTAGAAGAAAACACAAATCGACCTGTTGGAGATGTTGTAAATTATATCAAGGCAACTGATTTTGCTATTAATAAGTTAAAAGAAATTCCTTTGTGCAATAGGTTAATTAAGCAAGCGCACGAAGTTTTACTATCAGGTATTAGAGGTGAAAACAAAAGTCCCGGTGAATTTAGACATTCTCAAAATTGGATTGGTGCGGCAGGTTGTAATCTCCAAAACGCTAGATTTGTACCACCAAATGTCGTTGACATGAATGAAGCAATGTCGGATGTAGAAAAATATATTAATGTTGAAGATGATTTGGATATGTTAATTCGTGCCGGATTGATTCATTATCAATTTGAAACAATTCACCCATTTTTAGACGGAAACGGCAGAATAGGACGTTTATTAATTACTTTATTCTTAATGGAAAAGAAAGTTTTAACAACTCCTGCTTTATATATTTCTTATTTCTTAAAGAAGAACAGAATTGAATATTATGACCGAATGAGCGAAGTTAGGTTAAAAGGGAATTATGAACAATGGGTTAAGTTCTTCTTAGAAGCAGTTTATGAATCAGCAAAAGACGCAACAGAAACCATAGATAAATTGGTTGCTTTACATGATAAAAACTGTATTAAGATTGAAACCTTAGGACGCCGTGCCAAAAACGTAATGCGGGTGTTTGAATACTTAGAGGCAAATCCTATTATAGAAATTCAAAAAACAGCAAAAGAGCTTGAGATAGCATTTAACACAATGTCAAACATAGTTAAAGATTTATCTAGTATCGGCGTCTTAGAACAAACCTCAACGCAATCAAGAAACAGAACCTTTGTGTATAAAGAGTATTTAGAAATACTGAAAGAGGGTGCATAATGTATACTTAGAGCAATATCGGCTATTATGTTAAATCTTTTATATATTCTTTTCCATATAATTCGATGTTATCTATTTCAAACAAGTCACTTCTATATTGTCCCGGCCAAACCGCATAGAGTTTGCTGCCTTCATTTTTAACTCTATAATATACATCTCTTTTTTCTTGAACATAATTTTCAATCTGACGGATTTCTTTATCTTTCGTGTATTCAATATAACAAACAAGTTTTGAACCGTAAGGAAATCCGTATTCTACTTCTGATGCTTTTCGCATAATTTACCCTTTGATATCTTGCATTCTGTGATTTATTGTATCATAAATACGGCTCCAACTAACATAATAACTCTTATACCTACGTGTCGATTCGATAGAATGTAAGCCGAGAATGCGATATTTACAAGACTTAAATTTTTGAACACTGTTTGAACAGGGGTTGAAGAAGATTTGAATGGGGGAATAGGAAGCAAATGGATTATTGAATGTATTATATAAAAACATTTAATCAATACATTGTAGTAACTAAAACTTGTTTTGTATCTAAATTATAAGCTAATGCTAATACATATTTTTCATAATACTGTCTATTTTTAAATTCTAAAAATATATTAAATGTAACAACATTATATGTTTGCTTGGTTTTATTGTTATATCCATTTTTAAATTCAATATTATACCAAGATTGATTTATTATTTTTTGATTTATTTTTTTTATAAAGTCTTCTTTGCTTATTCCAATTCTGTTAAAAATTTGTTTTTCAGTTTCTAAATATGAATATTTTGCTTTATCAATTCTAATCGTATTAATTGGTAATTGTTCTGTTTCATCTGAGGTTATGAACATTGAATTTATTCTTCTATCGTCATCGCTAGCAATAGTTCCAATTGTTGTATCAATTTTATATCTTAGAAAAACATCAAACAAATCTTGATTAATTCCAAATACTTGATATCCATGCTTTTCCCAATTTAAAAGTCCATTATTTACATTGCTACATTTTGTTAATTCAATATCTGGATCTGCATTAAATACTTTTTTACCGATCTTAACGTATGTTGTTGCTACTGATACATTTGAGATAAATGATTTAAATTTTGAATCAAAACTTAAATCACAAGTTCCCATATAATAATATTTATTTTTGAAAAAATTATCTATTTTATCTATTGAAGCCCTTGAAATATTGTTTATGTATATAAGAAAATAATCCGCAGCCCAATTTTCATCAATCTTTTTACCTAAAGCATCATACATTAATGAAATAACCGAATACGGATTTGAATAAAATGCTATTAGATCCCCCATAAGAATATTATGCTTACTATCTAAATCTAATAATTTAACAATATTTTTTTGAACATCTTCATATACTTCATTATCATTTGGAGTTAATCTAAAAACGAACAACTGTTCAAAACGTTCCTTGCCATTGGATGGTGTTAATACACATCTAAACTCATTATATTTTACATTGGTTGCACTTAAGGCTTGAATAAGGGCTTTGTGTTCGGCAATGATTTCGTTTTGCAATTCATTTGCCGTTAAATCAAAGTACTCATGTATTGTTTTTAATAAGAAGCTATCACGAGCTTCAATTGAATATATTGCTGTCATCTTATATTCATTGTAGCACAAGAATCTCAGCCGTTCATAGGATTTACACTCTTAACATTTCTTAATATATTTAATATAGAGTGAGGTAGAGTATGGCTTTTGATATCAAGGAATTTGAGAATAAGCTGTGGAAGACGGCTGATGACTTGCGTGCTAATTCAAGCTTAAAGTATAATGAATTTTCAACACCGGTTTTAGGGTTAATCTTTTTAAGATTTGCTGATTACAGATTTCAAAAAGCAAAACCGGAAATTGAGAAACTAAAGGGTTCGTCTCGCCGTGCATTTGATGAAAAGAATGCATACCAAGCACGAGGAATTTTGTATGTGCCAGAAAAAGCTTCATTTGAATACCTCATGCATTTACCTGAAGGTGAAAGCATCGCCAAAGCCTTAAATAATGCAATGTCATTAATTGAAGAAGAAAACCCTATTTTAAAGGGAGTTTTACCAAAAGGATATTTAAGGATTCCTGATGAATTGTTAATTTCTACGATGAAAGTTTTTAATGATGTAGAATTTGACAGAGATAACGGCGATGTATTTGGTAAAGTTTATGAATTTTTCTTAGGCAAATTTGCAAGCTCAGAAGGTCAAAAGGGCGGAGAATTCTATACTCCTACTTGTTTGGTTAAACTTCTTGTTGAAATAATGAAACCGTTTAAGGGAAATGCGTATGACCCTGCGTGTGGTTCAGGTGGTATGTTTGTTCAAACGGCTGAATTTGCAAAAAGGGAAAATAAAGATACAGACAAATCAGTTAACGATTTAATAACTGTTGAAGGACAAGAAAAAACAGAAGAAACTGTTCGTTGGTGCAAAATGAATTTGGCAGTTCACGGACTAGAAGGTGATGTTAAACAAGCAAATAGCTTTTATGAAGATGTTTTTAACTCAGTTGGCAAATATAATTTTGTTCTAGCAAATCCACCGTTCAATGTTGATGGAGTTGATAAAGAAAGATTAAAAGGCGATAAAAGATTTCCGTTCGGTCTGCCAAAAGCTGATAATGCAAATTACTTATGGATTCAAATGTTTTATTCTGCACTAAAAAATCCTCAAGAAGGTGAAAACTCAAGAGCCGGATTTGTTATGCCAAATTCAGCAAGTGATGCAAGACAAACAGAACAAACTATAAGAGAAAAGATAATAAAAGATAATGCAGTTGATGTTATGGTTTCAGTTGGATCAAATATGTTCCATAACGTAACTTTGCCTTGTACTTTATGGTTTTTGGATAAAGGTAAGAAAAAGACAGAAAGATGTGATAAAGTTTTGTTTCTTGATGTTCGAGAAATTTATACTCAAATTGATAGAGCGCACAGGGAATTCGCAGATGAACAAATTGAATTTATTACAAATATTGTAAAACTCTATAGAGACGAAAAGCCTGAATACAAATGGGGTAGTAAAAAATTGACTCTTGAACATTTCCCTGATGAAAAGTACCAAGACGTTAAAGGCTTGTGTAAAGTTGCAACAATTGAAGAAATTGAAAAACAGGGTTGGAGCTTAAATGCCGGACGTTATGTCGGTGTTAAGGAGCAAGAGGAAGAGGATTATGTCTTTGAAGAAAAGCTTCAAGAATTAAATTCTGAACTTGAAAAACTAAATTCTGAATCTAAAGAGCTTGAAGAAAGAATTGCACATAATATAAAACAATTGTTGGGTGTGTAGTATGAAATTAGATGAATTTTGTTATATTAATCCACAAGAAACTTTAGAAAAAAGTAAAGAATATGAATTTGTAGAAATGGCAGATTTAATTCCAGATAACAGATATGTAAAAGCAACAAAAAATAAAGTATTTAATGGAAGTTACTCAAAATTCACAAATAAAGATACTTTAATGGCAAAAATAACACCTTGTCTTGAAAATGGAAAAATTTCACAGTTTATAGGTTCTGGCAAAGCATTTGGTTCTACTGAATTTAATATTTTTAGGGCAAAAGAAGATATTTCCAATCCTGACTATTTATACTATCTTGTGAGCTCTTCAATTGTTAAGGATTCAGCTATAAAGAGTATGACTGGTGCCTGTGGAAGACAAAGAGCAAACATTGACAAGATAAAACAAATTGAAGTACCAAATATATCAATTGATGTTCAGAAAAATATTGCTTCTATTTTATCAAACTATGATGATTTAATAGAAAACAACAACAAACGCATAAAAATCTTAGAGGAAATGGCTCAAAAAATTTATAAAGAATGGTTTGTAGATTTCAAATTTCCGGGTCACAAAACCACAACTTTTAAAGATACTGAATTGGGGAATTTTATCGTTCCGGTAAAAGGAAAAAACATAACAAAGGCAAGTGTAAAAGCAGGTAAAACCCCTGTTGTTGCCGGAGGAATTGAGCCTGCATATTACCATAATATTGCAAATACTATTTCACCAACAATAACAATTAGTGCTTCTGGAGCAAATGCAGGCTTTGTAAAACTATATTATCAAAATATCTGGGCATCAGATTGTTCATATATTGATTCTGCAATGACAAACTGCATTTATTATTGCTATTTACTTTTGAAAACAAATCAAATTGAGATTACCAATATGCAACTTGGTGCAGCACAACCTCCTGTATATCCACGAGACTTAATAAGATTAAAAATAAAAGATATTGATAAAAATATAATTATAGAATTTGAACAAATTGTTAAACCGATTTTTGAACAGATTAAGAATTTATCAATTAAAAATGAGAATTTAAAACAAACACGTGACATACTTCTTCCTCGCCTCATCTCTGGCGAAATTGATGTTGAAAATATGGAGATTATGTAATGTCAAAATCAAAATATAGTATACTTATTGATAAATCCATAGAAGCATCTCTTTCTGCAATAGAACTATACAATAAACCAAATTTTGGATACAGGGAAGAAAGTTTTGCAATATTAATGCTGAATGCTTGGGAATTATTATTAAAGGCTAAAATTTTAAAAGATAATAATGGCAAAATATCTTCTTTGTATGTTCCTATTAGACAAAATAAAAAAGATGGTTCTAAATCTAAAAAAATTATATACAAAAAGAATCGAGCAAAAAATTATTTAACAGTTGATTTAATTACTTTAACAAATAAATTAATAATAGATTCCAACCTTAAAAAAAGCTTGGAGATTTTAATGGAAATAAGAGATAACTCTATACATTTTGTAAATAGTTCAAAATTATTTGAAAAATATATGCTTGAAATAGCTATTGCAAGCTTGAAAAATTATAGCCTTTTAATAAAAGAATGGTTTAATCGTTCATTGGATGAATTTGATTTGTTTTTAATTCCTCTTGCTTTCAATTTACCTAAAACCTTTAATATTGATAATTTAAAAAATGAAACAGTCAGCCATAAAAGATTATTAGAATATATTTCTACTCAAAAGCAAAATATAGACAAAGAAAGTCAATATAGTATAAATGTTGTAATTGATTTAAAGGTTGAAAGAAATAAAAATGGATTGAGTGTTAAATTTGATAAAAATGGAATTCCAGTAATGATAGATTCGGAAGAAGTTTTTAAAAACAAATATCCGTTAGATTATAATTCCATGATAGAACAATGCCGAACTCGTTATTCCAACTTTAAGACAAATATACAATTCCATGAAATTAAAAATAAAATATGTTCAGAAAATGATTTTAAAGGCATTAAGTATCTAGATCACAATAAAAATAAAGGTATAAAGAAAGATTATTATAGCAGCAACATATTTAAAGAATTAGATAAGCATTATACAAAAATAAATAATTAACATTTTATAGTATAATATTAGTTATTCAAAGGAATTTTATGCACAAACTATCAGAAGAAGCATTTGAAAAAGATTTAATGAAAGAATGTGAAGACCAATTAGGTTATCAGCTTTTTGATGCAGTTTTTGAAGTTATTGGTGGCGATAGTTCAACATTTGGTCGCCAAACATCTGATGAAGTTATTTTATCTAAAAATTTGCGTTGTGCATTTTTGAAACATAATCCAAATCTACCGCAGGAAGCTTTAGATAATGCTTATTATGAATTAACACAGGATTTATCAACAAAAACAGATATTGGTGCAAATCAATTTATTTATAAATTAATAAAAGACGGGGTAAAGGTTCAATTTAAAGACAATAATGGTATTGATACAGAAGATATTGTTAAGGTTATAGATTTTCAAAAACCCGAAAACAATGAATACCTTTTAGTAAGGCAATTTAAAATTTCAGGGGAAAGATATAATTGTAGAGCTGATTTAATACTATTTGTTAATGGATTGCCTCTTGTCTTTATTGAATTAAAAGCTAGTCATAAGCATATTGAAAATGCTTTTTATGATAACATAACACACTATAAAAAAGAAATTCCTCAAATATTTTGGTATAATGCATTTATCGTTGTATCAAACGGAACAGATGCCAAATTTGGAACGATAAGTTCTAAATGGGAACATTTTTCTGATTGGAAAAAGATTGATAATGAAAATTCAAAGGGAATAATTTCTGCCGATACTTTAATGAAAGTTATGTGTTCTCCCAAGAATTTATTGGATATAATTGAAAACTTTACTCTTTATCAAGAAACCAAAGGTGGTTTAATTAAAATTTGTGGTAAAAATCACCAATTTTTAGGTGTTAATAAAGCTGTAACCGCATTTAAAAATAAAGACCAAAATGACGGAAAACTTGGTGTTTTCTGGCACACTCAAGGCAGCGGGAAAAGTTTTTCTATGATATTTTTTGTTCAAAAAATATTAAGGAAAATCAAAGGCAATTGGACTTTTTTAATATTGACGGATAGAACAGATTTAGATGATCAAATATATAAAAATTTTGTTTCTACCGGAGCTGTTACTGAGAAAAATATACAAGCTCAAAGTAGAGAGCATTTGAAGCAACTTTTAAAAGAAGACCATCGAACAATATTTTCTATGATTCAAAAATTTGGAACAGAAGAAAAAGGACAGTCCTTTGGTCAAATTTCTGATAGAAATGACATTATTGTAATTACTGATGAAGCACATAGAACTCAATACGGCACATTAGCAATGAATATGAGAGAAGCTTTGCCAAATGCCTCATTTATTGCTTTCACAGGAACACCTTTAATGAAAGGTGATGAAAAAACAAAAGTTGTATTCGGTGATTACATCAGTAAATATACTTTTAAACAATCTATTGAAGACAGAGCCACTGTTCCTTTGTATTACGAAGCCAGAATCCCTGAAATGCAAATAACTAATGATAAGTTAGAAGAACAACTCAAAAATATTATTGATTCTGCTGATTTTACGGAAGAACAAGAAGAACGATTTGAAAAAGAATACATTAATATGTATCAAGTAATAACAAGAGAAGACAGACTTGATGTTATTGCTCGTGATGTTGTAGAACATTTTATGAATCGTGGTTTTATGGGAAAAGCAATGTATGTTGCTGTTGATAAAGCTACTGCTGTAAAAATGTATGATAAAGTTCAAATAGAGTGGAAAAAATATATTGAAAAATTAGAACAACAAATAAAAACAGCTAATGAAGATACAAAAGAGATTATCTTAAAAGATATTACATTTATGGAAGAAACGGATATGGCTGTTGTTGTTTCTCCGACACAAAACGAAGAAGAACAATTAAAGAAAAAGGGTGTCGATATAAGACCTCATAGAAAACGCATGAAAAATGAGGATTTAGCAACTGATTTTAAAAACGAAAAACACCCTCTAAGATTAGTTTTTGTTTGTGCAATGTGGGTTACAGGTTTTGATTGTCCTACAATCTCAACTCTATATATCGATAAAATATTAAAAGAACATACCTTAATGCAAACAATCGCAAGAGCAAACAGGGTTTCACAAGATAAATATAATGGATTGATTGTTGATTATATAGGTATTTTTAAAGCTCTACAAAAGGCATTGGCTATCTATGGAGAACCAGGTGAAACAACTTCAGAAGATGATCCTGCTGAAACAAAAGAAAAATTGATCCAATTGTTGGATAATGAAGCAAGTAAAATGAAAAAATTGCTTACCTCAAAAGGAATCAATGAAGATGCTATTTTTAATACTCGAGCTTTAGAATGTATAAAAGCCACGCAAAAAGCAGCCGACATTATTTTAGAAAATGAAAAAACTAAAAATGATTTTATAAAATTAACCCAAAATATCCGTGCTTTATTTAAAGCTATTTTGCCGGATTTAAAAGCAAGAGAGTACGCAAAAATAGTATTTGTTAGCACAATTTTATATGCAAAAATAAAAGAATCTACTTCTGAATTTAAAAATAATGAAGAAATTAAAGAATTAGCTGCCGAAGTTGAAAAATTATTAAATGATTCTATAAAACTGAAATCATATGAAATTAAATCCGGTGAACTTTTAGATTTGAGTAAAATTGATTTTGAAGAGTTACAAAGAAGAATCCTAAAAGAAAGAAGAATGTCATTATTAGAAAAACTAAAAAATTCTATTGATTCGAAGTTATCGACTTTGCTAAAACTTAACTCAATGAGAAAACAATTAAAGAAAAAATTTGAACAATTAATAGAAGAATACAATAATGGCAAACTTACAATGGAAGAATATTATTTAAGATTAGTTGCAATCTCTAATGAATTAACTGCAGAAGAAAAACGACATTTAGATGAAAATTTATCAGAAGAAGAACTTGCTATTTTAGATATTCTTACTAAACCTGAGCCAAAACTTTCAAAAAAAGAATTTGAAACAGTTAAGGCTGCTGCTCAAAAACTTGTTGCAGTTATTAAAAAAGAAAAACTCGTTCTTGATTGGCGTAAAAAGCAATCAACCAGAGCAAAGGTTAAGGAAGCTATTGAAATTATCTGCGACGAAACCTTACCTGAAATATATGATAAGAATTTATTTCAAGACAAGTGCAATTCACTTTATGAACACTTTTATGATTATTACAATAATGGCGAAGATAATGTTTATAATAATGTAGCATAAACATTTTAATACATTTTTTGAAACATTATTCAACCCCCTTTCAAACGTTGTTTTAATGTGTTCAAAAAATGAAACTTTGCAAATCGGAGTACATTTCCTCAAATCCTTTATTCCTTCTCCAAATCATTTCAGCTAAGCGATAGAACATATAGCTTTCGTTGATATTATGGTTTTCTACTCGTTTGAGGAAGGAATAGACTTTTTTGTATTCTGCACTTTCTTGTTTTGTTAAAGGTTTTTCTTTGTCGGCTCTTAATGGTTCCTCCGATACAAAAACCTGTCCGTCATAGAAGTAGAAAAAAGCTTGTTTTTCAAAAAATGTTCCCATTCTTGCAATTTTTGGATTTTCGGAATAATTTTCTAATAAAATTTTGTGTTGTCTTTCGTATATTTTTTGTCTGAATAATTGGTGAAACTTACAAATACAGTTTTCTTGGCATTTTACCAAATGTTTTAATTTCCCTGTCGGGATCTCCAAACAAAACCCTTTTAAAATAATTTCTAGATCAAAATCAGAATGAAATTGTTGCATAAGGCTGATATTTTTTGTCCGTTTTCCTTTAAATCCGGCTCAAAACAATACAAATAAACGCCCTCGCTAAAAACCAAATCGCCATTTGAAACAAAGTTATCCAAATTCTTTTGCGTCTCGTTTTGCTCAAATTCCGAGAACTGAACAACTTCATCAAGCGTGCATTTTTTCAATCTTCGGCAGAGTTTCAATATCTTCTCTTGCATTCAACAACCTCCTAATCATCGGTTCGTCAATCTCTTTTATTTCGTTCGTTTCGCTCAATTTCTCTAACTTATTGATAATTTTCACAAGTTGCCTAAACTGATTCGTTCTTGTTGAAAGGTAGAAAACCGCCTCCTTGCTAAATTTCAGCTCCGTTAATTCGCCTAAAATCATCTCAATATCTGAATTGTCGAAGTGTTCAAATTTCAGTTTTTTATAAATCCTGTCTTCAAAATGCTTAAACCTCGAAATCTTTTTATCAATCAGCCCCATCCCGACCAAAACAATCGCAACACCTGTCATATCTTGAATATCTCTCAAAATCTCAATGACATTTTTGTTCCCGATTAAATAATCGACTTCATCCACAATAATTATCTGCGGCTCCGTTCTCAAATGTTTTAAAATCACGTTCAAATTGTCCTGCATCAAGAAATACGGTCTTTCGCCAAGCTCGATTGCGATTTCTTTCAACAACGCCCCTTGTGTCATTTCGTTGTTTGCCCTGATGTAAATTGCGTTGTTTCTCGTTGCCCACCAAATAATTGTGTTGGTTTTGCCCAATCCGTGTTCTCCATAAACAAGTGCGATTTTCGGGATATTTGGCGGTAAATTCTGGATTTCAGACATCAACGAAATGAATTTTTTAACGTTTTTGGTTCTCACGAATGTGTTTTTCATAGTTATCCCCCATATAAATTTTCGTATTCTTCGCTTTTGATATAGTTTTCAAGCCATTTCCTGTCCTCAGAATTTGTTGTTCCATGTGCCATTAACCACTCATATTTTTCATAATCGTGATTGAAAATAGGTTTGTTCATTTGCTGTTCACGAGGTGTTTTCTTTCGTTCACGTTTTGGTGTCTTGGAAACTCGCATTAAACGGGTATCGCTATCGCTTTCACCCTCTGCTCGTTTCCGCTTTTCTTCTTTAAATTCTTCAATTTGAGAAACTTCTTTTGGAATCTCTAAAATTCCCGTTGTCTCAATGTCAAAATACTTTTTAAAATCTTTTATGGCTTTGTTTTTAAGTCGTTTGTGTTTTTGAATCTTTTGTTTAAAATCTTCCATATCTTTAACAGTTCCAAGATAATTTGCCATTGGGTGAATCTTTTCGACCTGTTTTGCGGCACAGATAAATTCACCTTTTATCGAATAAACAAATACTTTTGACAAATCAAAAAGCGAATATCGAATGTAAACCTGTTCTCTAAGTCCGAATAATGCTTCATTGTAATAATTTTGATCCAAGAATCTTATTCCGTTTCTGTGGATGACTTTTGTTTCAGTTTTCATCATCAAATGGTTTAATTTTGAAACGTCGATTTTTTCTCGTTCAATTTCGTTCAATATTTCTCTTATGCTTTTAGTTTTATCATGCGGACAAGGTTTGGAATTGTGATAATTGAGCCAAAAATCAATACATTTTATCGCCTCTTGAACTGTCGGAATTCTTCCCCCTGTGGTTTT
>CANAIK010000055.1 GCA_947361225.1 uncultured bacterium | reverse complement strand
CGGGCACTTATAAAAAATGGTGTTATGAAAACGACAGAAAATATTTCTCAGTTGCATCAGGCGGTGGAACAGGCAGAACATTGCATCCTGATAATGTTGCTGCGGGTCCTGCGTCTTATGGTATGACAGATACAATGGGTCGTATGCACGGAGATGCTCAATTTGCGGGTTCGTCTTCAGTTCCTGCGCACGTTGAAATGATGGGCGTAATCGGAATGGGTAACAACCCAATGGTTGGGGCTACTGTTGCAGTTGCGGTTGCAGTTCAGAATGCTATGACAAAATAGAATAAAATATAAATTATACAAAAAGGCTGAAAACTAAAGAGTTTCAGCCTTTTTTACCGCAAATTTACAAACGCAGCAACAAAACAAAGTATTACCCGAGAAGATTCAAGAACAAATTGATTCTATTAAAGATGATGACAACTCAAGTATTCTAGAAAGAGCGCAAACAAAAAAAATGAGGCTCAAGAACGTGCGTATAAGAAAATATCCTCTAATGTAGAAGAATTGGAAAAAACAACAAGAACCAGACGAACTGCAGAATTAAAGAGAATCCTTTGATACAGATTTTAGCAATAACGCACTAACTGCTCAAAAAATACTCAAATTTCCATTAAAGATGCTGCTTTAATGTATTCTCAAGACGAAACTTTGGATGGGTTTGAAGAAGAACTCAACGAATATATCGAACAAAAACGAGCCCAAGAAGTTTAAGAACATTCGAAACTCTCTACAATAGCTAAAAATCAAATTTTACCCCTTCTTAAAAAAGAAGGGGCTTTTAAGTTTCTAAATTAAAGCCCTTCAATTGAAGGGCTTGTTTTTAAGCGACAATGCTTTCTTTTACAATTTGTTTAAATTTATCGTAAATGGCAAAAATTATACCGTCGGATTCGACTTGTTCGTCGGGTAGAATTTTTTCTTTAATATCTGACATAAAATGAGTTAAATCATTCTTTAGTTGTGTATTGCCGGATTCTGTATTATAAAAATCCAAGCGTTTTTGCAATGGTTCTAATTCTTTCACCGCTTTTTGAATATTATCCCCATCTGAACCTTGAAGAATATCTAAAGGTAAACCCATCATAAGTATGTCTTCGTTTTCTTGACTAAGGTTTTTGATTAAAACATTGCTATCGTTTGTAAAGTAATAATTTTTACTGGCTAAGGACTCGTTTACTGCCCCTTTGGAATCAACGTGTCTTGATATTGTGCCGTTGGCATCGGAAAGTTCAAAAAGCTTTGAATTATAGTTAAAATCGTGGTTATTGGTAAAAAATTTCTTATAACCAAAGTTTTCACTATCGTGTTTTGTTATTGAATCAAGTTCTATTGTGTAGTTTTTTGAACCATTTTTATACAACACAACCCCTTTAGTTTCGGTTGACTTAGCTAATAAGGAATTGGTTTTTTTATCTCTAATTTCAAAAGACGATAATTTTCCATTATCCCAATTTGTTGAAACCAGGGTTTTGTGAGAGTTTAGGAATGCTTTTGAAGGTTTTGTTATTTTCCCGCTAAATTCTTGACCGTTTTGTTTCAATTTTAATCCTAAGAGATTTATTATTGGGAAAGTTTCTTCAAAATGATAATTTTGCGCATTTGCACTTATTTTATCTTGCATTGCATTAACGCTAGCTGCAGTATTTTTGGGTTTTTTAACCATTCCTGCTCCTAAAAGCGCTAATGAACCAAGAGCTGCTATTAAAGTTGCTGCATTTGAGTATTTTTTATTTTTTCTGTTGTTTTGTTTAAAAGATATATTATTAGAAACCGCTTTTCTTCCTGGTTTTGAGCAGTCTAATCCTATAGGTTTTATCATTAATCCTCCTTTTTATCTAAAAACCATTAATCTTAAAAATTCACCATATATATAATACACAAAAATAAAAAAATTTGCGCTAAAATTTGTAAATAAAAAAGGATTCTATAAAAAATAGAACCCTTAATGTAGAAATTTGATTAAAATTTTATTTATTGTTTAACATTTCCTTAATTCCATCGATTGAAGAAAGAATTCCCGTTGCCTCATAAGGCATATAAACAATTTTATTATTCTGACCCCTTGAAATATCCTGCAATGATTCAAGATATTTCATTGCAATTAAGTATTTATCCGGTTGACCTTTGTTGTCGAATGCCTCTGTTATTCTTCTTATCGCCTCTTTTTCAGCCTCAGCTTCAATTAGACGAGCTTGTGCAAAACCTTGCGCTTTTAGAATTTCAGCCTCTTTTTGACCTTGCGCTCTATTAACCTGGGATTCTTTTTCACCCTCAGCCTTTAGAATTGCGGATTTTTTTAACCCTTCAGCCTCAAGAATCGCTGCACGACGATCACGTTCGGCTTTCATTTGTTTTTCCATTGCGGATTGAATGTCTTGAGGCGGGATAATATCTTGCAATTCAACCCTGTTAACCTTAACGCCCCATTTATTTGTTGCTTCGTCTAGAATCGAGCGCAATTCAACGTTAATTTTATCCCTTGATACAAGAGTTTCATCTAAATCGAGCTGTCCGACAAGGTTTCTTAGGGTAGTTTGAGTTAATTTTTCAATCGCCTCGGGTAAATTCTGAATTTCATAAACCGCACTTTTAGCGTCTACTATTTGGAAATACAAAAGAGCATTAATACTAATTGAAACATTGTCTTTGGTAATTACGGTTTGACGAGGAAAATCATATACGGATTCTCTTAAATCTATTTTTGTTTTCTCTTTAATATAGGAATAACTACCACCGTCAAGTCCTTTGTGGGTAACTTTCCAAGCAACCCCTCTTGGAGCCTCAATAATAGGAACGATAAAATTTAATCCTGATTCAAGAGTTTTGGAATATTTCCCCAAACGCTCCACAATAACAACTTCTGCTTGTTGAACAATAATTACGCCTTTAATTGCAAAAACTATTACAACAATCAACAATAAAATTAAAAAAATGCTCATTTTCTCTCCTTATAAACTAATCAATTTTTTGAACAAACATTACAATGCTTTCGTTCTTAATAATTCTAACATTTGACCCTTTATTAATAATTCCGTCTT
Organism: uncultured bacterium; assembly: GCA_947361225.1. Taxonomy (GTDB): domain Bacteria; phylum Cyanobacteriota; class Vampirovibrionia; order Gastranaerophilales; family Gastranaerophilaceae; genus RUG14156. Next base: position 10,464 of record CANAIK010000055.1, on the reverse strand, counting down.
CTAAATTTCTTGCCTGCCATCTTTCGTCGTAAATCGAAATTGCGCCTTTGTCTTTTGTAATTTCTTCGGTTGCTATCGCAATTTTATTAATATATTTATCTTCAATTCCTGTTTTTAATTTTTCGTTTTTCGACAACTTTAATAACGTTGGACGAAGAGAATAAATAAGAATTACGGATAAGACGCAAAAAATTATTGTAAGAATAGCAATATCCCCTACAAATAAAGAAATTATCGCAACAATAAACGCAGCAATTGCAAAGTTTATACAAAAAAGCGTTGGAAGAAAAATTTCAAGAAGTAAAAACACGATTCCAACACCTAGAATTATTTCCCACATATAAAACTCCTTTTTCTAATTCTATCATAATAAATCAACAATTGTAACCCCCTCACGCCCTTCGGTTTCATTTCCGTATCGATATTTAGCAACATAAGGAGAATTCTTTAAATAATCATTGATTGCGCTCTTTAGTGCCCCTGTTCCAAATCCGTGGATTATTGTAATTTGGTTTAAGCCCCTTAAACTTGCTTTATCCAGTTTTTCATCCAGATATTCAATGGCATCCAATACTCTCATTCCTCTTAAATCCAGCCTTGATAAGAGTTCTTGGGTGTTATCGAAGTTAACTTGAACTTTTTTTAAGTGCGGTTCAATTTTTTTATCGGTTTTAGCTAAATCTTTAATATTTATTTTCGATTGAATATTTCCTATTCGAACAAAAACATTCCCCTTTTTATCGGGCAGGGAATCAAGAATTACAACTTGATTGAGCCTTTTAATAAGAACATTCTGTCCGATTTTTAGTTCTAAAGGGTTAATTTTTGGATATTTTTCGCTTAAATTATCGTCTTCGATTGAGAATTCCTGTCTTATTTTATTCTCAATTTTATTTAGCTTGTCATAGGCTCTAAGTGCAACTTTGAGGCTTTTTTCTTTTCTTATTTCTTCTACTGTTTCTTTAATTTCATTCCTTGCCAGTTCAAGCTGGTTTTGGAATTTTTTCTTAAAATTATCCAAAGATTTTTTCTTATTCTTTTTTAGTTCTTTTAATTTTTCTTTATATTCTTCGTTTGTGGTTTTTGTTTCTTGTAGAATTTCTTTTGTTTTTTCTTCTTGTCTAAGCAAATTTTGATTCGTTTTTTCAATTTCAATAAAGAGTTTAGAGTTGTTGTTGGAATTATTAAGATAGTTGCGGGCTTTTTCTATTATCGATTTGTTTAATCCAAGCTCTAAGGAAATATCAATAGCATTTGATGATCCGCTCATTCCAATTATAAGATTATACTTTGGTTTTAGGGTTTTAATATCGAATAATACAGTTGCGTTCTCATAATATGAATCTTGGTATTTTAAGGTTTTTAATTCCCCTAAATGTGTTGTAATTATTGCTTTTGTGTCTTTTTCTTTAATATAGTTTAAAATAGCTCTTGATAAACTTGCTCCTTCAATTGGGTCGGTTCCTGAACCAAGTTCGTCCAATAGAACCAAAGAATTGTTATCAATATTATCCAATATTTCTTTAATATTCTTAATATGAGCTGAGAATGTTGAAAAACCTTGTTCTAAGCTTTGTTCTTTTGAAATATCGCAATAAATTTTTTCGAAAGGATGAATCTTTGCTCCCAAACAAGGAATAAAAAGTCCCGCTTTTGTCATTAAAGTTAAAAGCCCTGCGGTTTTTAGGGCAATTGTTTTTCCACCCGTGTTAGACCCTGTAATTAAAAGACAATTGTAGGTTTTGCCTAAAACAAAGTCATTTTTTACAACATCTTTTTTAATTTCAGTCAAAATCGGATGATACATTCCTTGAATATCAATAATTTTTTCATTCGATAACTCGGGTTTGACTGCTTTTAGGTGAATTGAATATTTTGCTTTGGCAAAAATAATATCCAGTTTTGTTAATAATTTTTGGTTTTTTTTAAGCTCAAGTCTTATTTCTTTTAATTTAGAACTTAAAAGCGCTAAGATTCTATCAATTTCAGCTCTTATTTCAATTTCAATTTGTCTTAATTTGTTAGACAAAGGAACAAGTGCGCTTGGTTCAATGTAATAAGTTTGATTGGTCGAGGAAATATCGTGGACAATCCCCTGGACTTTGTTTTTATCCGATGCTTTAACTTGAAAAACCGGACGATTATCCCTTGTTGTAACAATGTTATCTTGAAGATAACTTGAAAACGAAGGGTTGTTTAATAAAGAGTTAATTGCAGAGTTTAAGTTATCTTTATTGTCTTTATAGGAATTCTTAAGTGCTTTAAGCTCACTTGTAGCATTGTCTACAACATTGAGTTCGGAGTCAAAAGTGCTAAAGATTTCATCCTCCAGCTCTTTATTAGTGTATAAATTTTTTACAATTTCAGATAAATTGTCGTTTTTTTCTTCATTTTGGATAAAATTTTTAGATAATCTTGCGCAGCGCAAATTTTTTGTTAAATCAATAATTTCATCTATTGCTAAGTAATTCTCTTTAAAAATCGAATCAACGTCAACGATTTCATCGATTGAAAGAGAGTTTTGCGTGTTATCGATAATTTTTTTTGCAGTTTCGACTAAATCAAGCTCATATTGGATTTTTGATTGTTCTGTATAAACCTCTAAATCTTGAATAATTTTTTTTGCAATCGAACTGTTTGCAAATTTCGACAAATTCTCTAAAACTTTATCGAATTCTAAAGCTTTGTAATGATCTAACATATCATTTGCCTTATTCTATCTAAACAAGCCTGTTTTGAGATAATCCATTCTCTTTTTGTAATTCTTGCTACATTGAATCCGCATCTTTCAATTAGTGCCTGTTTTTTCATATCGTTGTATTTAGGAGGGTTTTCATCCTCGACCCCATCTATTTCAACAACAAGATTATCAATCAAAATATCGGCGCTTATAGACGCCATTTCAACTCCCGCTTTGATTTTTCCTTTGGAATTAAGGGTTGGGAATTCTTCTTTAATTGATTCGAATACGATTTTTTCAAAATCGTTTTTAAAGTTATCTTCAAATTTGGTTTTATTAATTTTTTGAACAAATTCTAAATAATCTCTCAAAAGTCCCATAGGCAGTTCATTTACGTCTTTTGAAATGAAATTAATCAGTTTTTTTCGAGCTCTTGTTAGGGCAACGTTAAAAAGATTCGGTTTTTGAGCAAACATAACACTCTGAGAATGAGAATTAGGCGCAACCGTCCAAGAAAGCAGCATTATATCTCGTTCGTCGCCTTGGAAAGTATGAGCTGTGCCTGTTTCAATAGAATGTTTTTCAATTGTATCTGTGTCAAAAACGCTGTAGAGTGCTTTTTTGATTAAATCGACCTGCGCTCTAAAAGGAGAAATTATTCCAATTGTTATTGAATCGTTATTAGATATTATTTGTTGGACGGTTTTTATAATTTCCTCGCATTCAGCCTTATTGGCGGTTGCGTTGTTATCAACACGTCCTTCTTTAACAACCCTTAATTCAACTGTTTTTGAACCATCTAAATTAGGACTCATAACTTTAATTTTCCCGCCATAGAAAGCTTTGTTTGAAAAACCGATAATTGCCTCGGGCGATCTAAAGTGTTCGTCAAGCATTACGGGATTCATTGAGTAATAATTTGCTAAATCGAACATTGAGTTTTCCCGATAACGCCACATAAGCTGATATCTATCGTCAATATTGTATTGGGATAAGAAACTTTGTTCTTTTGCTTTTTCTAAAAACGATAAATGAGCGAGTTGTTTATCGTCTCCGACAATAATCGCTTTTTTTGCCCTAAAAAGAACCGGAATGCAAGAGGCAATGTCGCATTGGGAGGCTTCGTCTATTATTACAACGTCAAACATTGCGGGTTTTAAGGGAATGCTGTTAGAAATTGCATAAGTTGTTGTACACCAGCAGGGAAACGCCGCTAAAAGCGGTTTAAAGTCTTCTTGTTCCAATACTCTTGATTGCAGTGAAACTTTTCTTGAAACCAGCGATTTAGCGTGAATCATTAATCTTCTTCGTTTTTGTGCGTCGCAAAGAATGTTTTTTAGCGCTGTTCTTCTTTTGTTTTTTAATATATCAACAGCCAATTTTTTCTGTTTGGATTTTAAATTCTTAATTCTTCTTAATATTTGATGTAAATTTCCCTTGGAATTAATTTCTTGCTCAATTTTTTCAAGTTTTGCCTCAATGAGCGCTAAATTGAGTTCGTAGGGAAGTTTTTTTAGAATATCTTTGTTTTTAGCTTTTTTTAAGTTCAATAATTTTTTAATTCTTCGATAACTAAAGAATAATTTTATGTTATCGAATAAATTTTTGTTGTATTTATCCTCGATATCCTCAATTATTGATAAAATCTTTTTTGAAAGTTCAAGTTGATCGAATTTGATTTTTTTTGCAATTAAACTCAAATTCTCAATCGAATCTTTGTATAAATCAAGCTCGTCATAAGCTTCTGTGTATTTTTTCTCTAAAGCCAGTATTTCTAAACTTGAATCCTCTAATCTTTTAATATCCTTTAAAAGATTTTTCATATCATCAACGTCAGCCGTCAAATTATCGTCATAGGAACAGTTTAAGTCAACTTTGTTTGATAAAAGTTCGTTTAATTCATTGTTAAGTTGTCTTTGATAACTTATTCTTCCTGCTCGAAGTGCAAGATAAGGAGCGTTAAGTTCATTTAGTCTTTGAGCTACAACATCGACTGCTTTATCCATACGACTTGCAATTAAAACCGTTTTGCCTTTAGCGATTAAATGAGCGGCAACATTAACAATCGTTTGGCTTTTTCCCGTCCCCGGAGGACCGTAAACTGATAACAAATCGTTTTGTTCAATTTTTTGAATAACGTCTTGTTGAGAATCTGATAAACTTAAAGGGGTTATAGGAAAAAAAGGAATTTTATCGATTTGTTCGATTTTTATTTCCGATTGTCCTGTTGTTTCTAAAAATTCTTGATTAATTACATCCAGGACAGTTTCTCTTATTGTTCCCTGGGGTTTTTGCGAAATTTGCATTAATTCGTGCAATACTCCTGCTGTAACTGTTGGTCTTGAGGTTAGAATTACCGCTTGGGAGAATTTTAACTTTAAACCCTCAACCTTAACTTTAGATGTTGTGTTTATTTGTTCGATATTATCAAAATCAAAATTATTATTCTCAATTTCATCAAGCACGTCTTGTGTTTGATAGAAGTCGGATTCGTCAGCGCTCGAATAATCGACATTGGGAACTAAGGATTTTAGTGTTGTTAGGAATATTTCCATTTCCTCAGCTTGAATGGGTAAACTTGGAACAACTTTTAATAACCCTTCAAGCATTGCGTCAATTTCCGCCTCGTCTTCTTTTTGAATCAATTGGGAAATTGCCCCTGTATTTAGGGATAAGACGTCTTCTTCAAGCGTTAGTTTAATTTTTGTCCCTTGTCTATCAAGTTTTGCGTTTGTGTATAAAAGAGGGGTTAAAAATTCGCTGTTTTTCTTGCTTGCGCCGTTTTTCCCCGTTAGAAATAAATACCCGTAAATTAAATACTTATCCTTTTGACTCATTTGAGATTGAACCATAAGTTCTGTTATAGTAGAATCTGATCCCTCAAGCAGCAAGGGAGTGTCAAAATTTGTAAATAATGATTCAGAACCCTTTAAAAACACCCATTTATTGTCTTTATCGGCTTTTAAGTTTCTAAAAGTTGAGGATTTTACTTCTTCTCGAACACAATCGTGCAAATAGTTGCAGATTTTTTTTACAAAACTTCCTCGAAAAGCGTTTTTAATAACCGATGGCACTGATTGAAGCATAAACAATTCCTTTTATATTACTTCGTTTATTATAATATATTATTTTTGCAAAAAGCAATTATTTTTTTTATTTCTACTTTATATATTTATGAAGATTACTTCTGTTGTTAATAAAATTCAATCTAATATTAAAACCTGTAATCGAACAAGACCATTAGGAAAAGACAGTGTTTGTTTTAGTAAAATTTCTAAATTTATTCCTATACAATTCGAAAAACAAAACGATATTAATTCTTGTATGGATTTTATTGCAAAAAAACTCAAAATCCCCTGTTTTTTATTTGAAGAAAAAGACCTTGATGCTTTGAATTTTGTATCGGAAAGTCTTGTTGAATCGTATAACTTGACTAAGGGAAAAATTAAAAAACCCAAAATGATTTTTCCTGATTTTGCCGATATTTTCCCTAGTAACTCATCTTGTGCCGTTATAAAAACTAATAAAATTCCGCCTTTTGGATCCGGTTTGTTATCAAAGTTAAAATCATTTGTGTTGCTTAAGTTCTCAAATAATACTTTAATTATTAACACGGAATATTTTAAATCAATTAATAAAATGATTGATGAATTTATGGAAATATCTAAAAAAGAAAAGTATTTAAATGTTTTAAACGAAAACCTTGTTTTGGGTGATAAATTTAAGAACAACAAGGCGTCTTCGGATTTTATTGCAATGTTAAATAAGTATTGCAAGGATAAAAACAGCTTAAGTATAAAAGAAAAACAAACTATAGTCTCAAATCTTGTTGAAATTAATAATTTATCTGCAATGCCGTTTTCTTCCCCTTATGTTTTGACAAATAAAATCCTAAATTTACAAAAAGAAAAAGGATTGATAACAGGGGATGAAATTAACAGAGTTCTGGATAATTTAAAAGATAAACCAAGAAGTAAACAAATAGAATTATGTAATGATATTATTAAAAAATATAATTATAAATTCGAGCTTAATAAACAATCTCCTTATGCTGATATTTTCCACGAACTGGGACATTTAGAAGATAAAGTTTCAAGGGCTCCTTCTGTTGATATGTTTGATTATGACAAAAGTAAATATCCTCTTGAGCTTAAAAAGTGGTTGGAGGAAAGTAACATTGACAACCAAATTGCAAACTCGGTTTCAGCATACAGCGGCTATGGACCGGGGGAATTTATCGCTGAGGTTTATAAAAACAACTTATCCGGCATAGAATTGGACGATATGGTTCTTAATTTATACAACAGTATAAAAGGACCGAAACTTCCTTTATAATTTGTAGTTTGTAATAAAATAGCCCATTTTTTCAATTCCTTCTTGCAAATTTTTATCCAAAGTGAGCTCAAACTCGGTTGAATGACCATTTTTTGTACAATTTTTATAACAACAAGGATGAATCAAAGCTTCAACGGTTGAATCTTTGTTAATTTTTTCTAATCCTTTAAGAATTGTGTTTTTATCCATTGAACCTGTGTAGTTAACTCCCAGGATATAATCGTTTGAGTTTAAGTTGTATTTTTTTAGGGTTTTTTGATTTAAATAGGTATAATAGTTTAACAACATAACTTTTATAAGGTTTATAGGGTTATAGTTTTTCTTAATAAAATAAAGTTTTTCCCTCTGGGTTCTAATTTGTTTAATTTTATATTTATCGGCAAGTTTAGCGCTAATTCTAAAAATTTCAGGAATAGCGTGGGTGTGAACGTGGGAATCAATGTGTGTCGGGGTAAAGAGGGAGAACGCTTTTTCGATTTGCACTTCGAATTCTTGTTCAACTTCACTTAAAAAAGCTTTGGAATTGGATTTTAGAATTAAAGATAAATAGTTGTTATTAAAATATCCTTTTTTGTTAATCAAAAATTTTGAATTTTGATTAAGCGCCCTGCCTTCGATAATATTTAAATGAACTCCGATTCCTAAATTTTTATTGGGAAGAACAACCCGATTAATCGCATCAAGGAAAAAATCTCCGTTAACAAGAATTGAAGCGCTTTTTAATAAACCACTCTCAAAACCTTTTAAAACCGCATCATTGTGGGCTTTTGACTTGCCTAAATCATCGGCATTTAAAATAAACTTTTTCATTAGTTTATTTTACCATAAAATTATGATAAAATTTTTCAAGAAGGAGAAAAAAATGGCAAAAGATACGGTTTTAGCTATTGCAGTTCCTTGTTACAACGAGGCGGAACTTATTAAATCTACAACCGATAGATTACTTCAAGTTCTATATGATTTAGAAAAAAAAGAAAAAATTTCGGATAAAAGCTATATTTATTTGGTGGACGACGGATCTAAAGACAACACGTGGTTAGAAATCGGATATAGCGTTGCAAGAAATCCAAATAAAATTAAAGCCTGCAAATTTAGCACCAATTTTGGCAATCAAAAAGCACTTTTAGCGGGACTTTTAGAGGCTAAAAAAATTGGTTGCGACGCTGTTGTTACAATTGATGCTGATTTACAGCAAGACGAGAATAAAATCGAAGAATTTATCGAGAAATATGACGAAGGAAATAAAATTGTTTTTGGAATTAGAAAAGACAGAAAAACTGATGATTTTTTTAAAAAAACCTCAGCGCTTGCTTTCTATAAAGTTATGGATTTAAACGGGGTTAAGATTCCTAAGAACCATTCTGATTATAGACTAGTTTCAAGTGAAGTTTTAGATGTCTTAGAAAAATTTTGTGAATCGGAATTATTTTTAAGAGGCTTTTTCCACGAAATTGGATTTAGAAAAGCAATTGTTTACTTTGATGTTAAACCAAGAAAAATCGGGAAATCAAAATTTAATTTCTTTTCTTTGTTTGCTCTCGCTGCCCACGGAATAACTTCATACAGCGTAGTTCCTTTAAAAATGATTTGTATTATGGGATTTTTAACAATGCTTTTTGGATTCTTAACGGGAATTTGGGCGATTGTTGCAAAATTCGTATGGCACAGCTCTCCTGACGGGTGGACTGAGGCAATGATTATAACATCGTTTTTCGGGGGTTTTGAAGTTTTTTGTATTGGAATTGTAGCAGAATATTTGGGTCAAATTTTTAGAGAAGTTAAAAAACGTCCAAGATATTTAATCGAACAAGAACTTCTATAATTCTACAACCCCGTGGTTAATTGATTTTAAGTTTTCAATAACTAAATATTTTTCTCTGTCGATTGTGCAATTAAGCTCTTTTGTTCGAGCAAAAAAAGTCGGTCCCGACCCTGACATTTGAAAACCTTTAGAATTAAGGTATCTTAATTCTTCGTATTTATCCAAAAGTGCAAATTCAAGATCGTTTCTTAAGTTTGATTCACTTTTTAAATTATCAAATGCTTGATAGGCCTCTTTTGCGCTAATAGTAAGGTTTTTTGGTTTAATTAAAGTTAAGTTAAAGTCAAAATAGGGCATTTCAGTAATTTTTTCACCCCTGCCCTGACAAAGTTTTGTACCCCCGACTAAACAAAAATTTAAATCAGACCCCAAAACGAGCGCAAGTTCGTTTAGTTCAGCTAAACTTAAAGGATAATCAAAAAGTTTATTTAAACCATACAAAACCCCGGCGCCGTCTGTTGAACCACCTGCAAGTCCTGCGCATACGGGAATATTTTTTTCAATATAAACTTCAACAGCCGCTTTTTTTTGAATTTTGTCCAAAAAAAGTTCAATTGCCCGATAGCAAATATTTTTTTCGTTATAAGGGATTTCATTGCTTGACCCAAGGAGGTTTATAGAAGAACCTTCCTGGGTTTTAATTGTCAAATAATCGAAAAGATTAATCGTTTGCATAATACTTTTAATCGGATGAAAACCCGTTTTTTTATCAAGCGGGAAAACCCTTAAATCAAGATTAATTTTAGCAGGGCATTTAATTTTTATTTCTTTCATTTAATTATACTCCTCAAGAGCTAAAGATAGTTTTTGAATTTCTTCAATCGATAAATTCTCGCCTCTTTTGTTTTTATCAAAACCAATTTTTTCTAAAACTCCCTCAACTTCTAAAAATCCGGCATTCTGAAGTGAATTTTTAATGTTTTTTCTTCTTTGATTAAAAAGCGCACTCACGGTTTTTTTGAATAATCTTGTAATCTTAACTTTGGGGTTTTTATTGATTCGAAACTTGACTAAAGCGCTATCAACCTTAGGAATCGGCGAAAAACAGGTTTTTGGAACGATTTTTATAATTTCGCAATCGCAAAACATTTGACAAAGAATCGAAAGTTGTCCATATTCTTTATTCTTCGATCTTTCATTAGCGCAAATTCTTTTTGCTACTTCAAGTTGAACCATAAGAATAATTTCCTCGATTAATTCTCGATTTTTATGGGTTAGCTCATCCATTTCCCCAAGAAGATGCACTAGAATCGGACTTGTAATATAATAAGGAATATTTGCAATAACTTTTATTTTTTTATTGTTAAAAGGAAGGTCTTTAATATCTGTTTTTAGGATATCTTGTTCGAACAAATAAAAATTATTGTAGTTGGATAAGTTTTTTTTGAGTTCTACAATTGCGTCATTATCAACTTCGACTCCCACAACTTTTTTTGCGGTTTCAACCAGTTTTTCCGTAACAAAACCGATTCCCGGTCCGATTTCTAATATTTCATCCTCAGAGTCAACGTTTTGTACAATAAAATCGATAATATTAGAATCAACTAGAAAATTTTGACCCAATGATTTTTTAGTTCTAAATTTTTTTGTCCTTATAATATAGTTTAAATCCATAAATTAATTCTAA
>CANAIK010000054.1 GCA_947361225.1 uncultured bacterium | reverse complement strand
TCTTTGTTTTGATTGTAAACAACCTTCGCACCGATAATTGCGGCGCCAAAAATTGCGCTAAACCCCAGGATTCTTGCGGGCAGCTTTTTAAACTGGGATTTTGTTATATAATCAGCAACGGCAGTTACTTGTGTGTAGTCTTTATAACTTTTTAACGCCCTTGGAAGTTTTGCATTCTGGAAAGCATCGGAAGACATTTGGGATATTTTTGTATACTTTCCTCTTGTTGATAAAGTTTTTCCAATCCCAAAAGCAGTCCCTGTTGCAGCTGTTGCAATACCCATAGCAGCATATGAGGGTATGTTATTTCTTTTGTTTAAATTTTGTTGTTGAGTAATTTCATTCATTCTAGACGTCCTTTTTTATATATATTATAAAACAAGAAAATAAAATTTTTTGCTAAAATTTTTTAGAATATTAAGTGTATTCTTGACATCAGTTTTTGTGTGTAGTAAAATTTAAATAGAGATTTTTTTCACGAAAAGGAGAATAAAAAATGACAACTACCGAAGAAATGAAAACAACAGGTTTGGTTGAAACTGCCGAACAGTTGGAAAATCTTATCGACAGAGTTGCTAGTGCTCAAAAAGAATTTGCTACTTTTACTCAAGAACAAGTAGATAAAATTTTTAAAGCTGCTGCAACTGCCGCTGATAAGGCACGTATCCCATTAGCAAGAATGGCTCACGAAGAGACCGGAATGGGTGTAATTGAAGATAAAATTATGAAAAACCACTATGCGGCTGAATATGTTTATAATAAACATAAAAATGTTAAAACTTGTGGTGTAATTGAAGAAGATAAACCAAACGGAATTAGAGTAGTAGCAGAACCTTTGGGAATCCTGGCAGGTATTGTTCCTACAACTAATCCTACTTCAACAGCGATTTTCAAATCATTAATCGCACTAAAAACCAGAAACGGTATAATTTTTTCGCCCCACCCAAGAGCTAAAAAATGCACAATCGAAGCGGCAAAAATCGTTCTAGAGGCTGCAATTAAAGCAGGAGCTCCTAAGGATATTATAGGATGGATTGATGTTCCTTCAATCGAGCTTTCAGGTCAACTTATGAAACACAAGAAAATTTCTTGTATCCTGGCAACAGGCGGACCCGGAATGGTTGGAGCTGCATATTCTTCAGGAAACCCCGCTCTTGGTGTTGGACCCGGAAATACTGCTGTAGTTATTGATGAAACTGCTGATATTAAAATGGCTGTATCGTCTGTTTTAATGTCTAAAACATTCGATAATGGCATGATTTGCGCTTCTGAACAATCGGTTATCATTGTTGATAGTGTTTATGAAGAAGTTAAAAAAGAATTTGAATATAGAGGTGCATACTTATTAAACGACGCACAAATGCAAAAACTTGTGGATCTTCCTTTTATCGATCCTCAAAGAGGAACTGCTCATCCTCAAATCGTTGGTCAGAGCGCTTATACAATTGCAAAACTGGCAGGTTTTGAAGTTCCTGAGAATACAAAAGTTCTAATCGCTCAAAGAAGTGTTGTTGATTGGGCTGATCCGTTCTCAAGAGAAAAATTATCTCCAATTCTTGCAATGTATAAAGCTGAAAGTTTCGAAGACGGCGCCGACAAAGCTTATTATCTTGTTTCAAGAGGCGGTGCGGGTCATACTTCCGTTCTTTATACGGATGATAGAAAAACTGACAGAATCGAAGAATATGCTAAGAAAATGCCTTCTTGCAGAGTATTAATCAACCAACCTTCCAGCCAAGGCGGTATTGGTGATTTATATAACTTCAAATTAGATCCGTCTTTAACCTTGGGATGCGGTTCTTGGGGTAAAAATTCGGTTTCTGAAAATGTTACTGTAAAACACCTGTTAAACTACAAAAGAGTTGCTGAAAGGAGAGAAAACATGCTTTGGTTTAAGGTTCCTCAAAAAGTTTATTTTAAACGTGGTGCTACTGATTTAGCTTTACGTGAATTAGAAGGTAGAAAAAAAGCGTTTATCGTTACTGATAGATATTTATTCAACTCAGGTGCAGCTGATAATATTATCAAAGTTTTGGATGAAATCGGAATCGATCACGAAGTATTCTTCGATGTTAAACCCGATCCGACTTTAACTACAATTAACGAAGCTTATGCAATTATGAAACCATTCGAACCCGATGTAATCATTGCGCTTGGCGGCGGATCTCCAATGGATGCTGCGAAAATTCTTTGGTTGAGATATGAACAGCCTGACACTGATTTTTCCGATATTTCAATGCGTTTTATGGATATTAGAAAAAGAATTTGTCAATTGCCTGAATTGGGTAAAAAAGCTCTTATGGTTGCAATTCCGACAACATCCGGAACAGGGTCTGAAGTAACTCCTTTTGCAATTATTACAGACGACACTTGCGGAGTTAAATACGCAATTGCAGATTACGCACTAACTCCTTCAATGGCAATTGTTGATCCTAATTTTGTTGATGGAATGCCCAAAGGATTAACAAGTGCGTCCGGAATCGATGCTTTGGTTCACGCAATTGAAGCTTATGTTTCTTGTATGGCAACTAACTTTACTAACTCCAATGCTCTTGAAGCTTGTAAATTAGTATTTAAATACTTAAAACGTTCATATACTGAAGGCGCTAATGATCCGATTGCAAGAGAAAAAATGCACTATGCTGCAACTATTGCAGGTATGGCTTTTGCTAACTCTTTCTTAGGATTATGCCATTCAATGGCTCATAAATTGGGTGCAATGTTCCACGTGCCACACGGGGTTGCAAATGCGCTGTTAATTAGACAAATTATCAAATACAACGCAACTGATTGTCCTAAAAAACAAGCAACTTTCCCGCAATACAAATATCCTTGCGCTATTGAAAGATACGCTCAAATTGCAGATGAATTAAAACTTGGCGGTTCAACAAACGAAGAAAAAACCCAACTTTTAATTAATGCAGTTGATAAACTAATGAAAGATATCGATCTTCCTAATTCAATCAAAGATTTTGGAGTATCTGAAGAAGATTTCTATGCAAAACTTGATGAAATGGTTGAATTGGCATTTGACGACCAATGCACAGGCGCAAACCCTGTTTATCCGATAATGGAAGATATGAAACAACTATATATCGATGCCTTTAACGGTGTTGTGTAGTTTGAATTAAAAAGTGAAACAAGGCTTAATAAGTTATTAAGCCTTGTTTTTTTAAAGGTTTAATTATGAAAAACTCCCTAACTCAAAGAACTATAAATAGATTGACCCAGTATCACACAATTCTTCGTGATTACGCTAAAAAAGATGTTGAGAACATTACTTCCTCACAAATTTCACTGCTTTTAAAAATTGATGAAACACAAGTTAGAAAAGACGTTAAAAGTATTAATTGCAAAGGGAAATGCAAAGTTGGATACAACGTTTTGGAGCTTAAAAACATAATTGAGGAAGTTTTGGACTACAAAGTTAAAAAACGTGCTTTTGTAATCGGGGCGGGAAATTTAGGGATTGCGCTGTCAAAATATTCTAAATTTTCCGAGTTTGGATTGGAAATTATTGGTCTTTTTGATGTCGATAAAAATAAAATTGGTCAAAAAATTGACGGGAAGGATATTTTCGACCTAAAAACCCTTGGGGATAAAATTAAAGAATCAGGGGTTGAAATTGCAATTCTAACAACTCCCAACAAAGTAGCGCAAGAAGTTGCAAGCTATATAACTCAATGTGGAATCAAATATATCTGGAATTTTGCGCCGACAATTTTATCTGTTGATGATAGTGTTAAAGTTTGGCACGAAAATTTAATCGGAAGTTTTTTACAATTCTGCGCAATTTCTGTAAAATAGCATTATTTGCTTAATATTTCTATATAAACCGTTGTAAAATGCTATTTTTGTAATAATATAATAAATGCGCCTTAAAAAGCGCTAAAAACCGAATTAAGAAAAATTTCCCAACTCGGTTTTAAAAAAATCTTGTATCGTTAGTAAATCTTAGCCCTTTTTAGGGCTTTTTTTTAATTGTCTTCTTTGCTTGAAGTTCTAACGCAATCGTATCCCAGTTTTTGCCAGGTTCTAAACCCGCCTTCTAAAAGCATAACGGGATATCCTTTATCTGCAATCATATAAGCGGCTTTAGCGCCCAATTTACAATATTGATTGTAACAATAAACAATATTAATTTTATCCTTTTCAAACATAACCAAATGCTCGTCTAAACTGTCAAACGGCACGTGGATTGCATAAGGAATATGTCCGTCAATGTAATCGTCATAACGTCTTACGTCAATAATATTGATTTCCTCAATTTCGTTTTGAATTTTTTCTTTTAATTCAAAAGGTCCTGTAAGATATGAAATTTTTTCTAAAAAATAATCACGAGCTTTTTTAGTATCTTTTGTAATTTTTTCTTTCATTGTTTTTTCTCCTATAAAAACATATCTATTCGATTGGTAATTATAATATCCACTTGATTTAGATTAATTTAAGTCTATTCGACTGATAATGATAATATTATCTAAACAATTCCTTCTCGAATTGCTTTAACCGCAGCTTGAGTTCTATCGTCCACTACTAATTTTTGAATAATATTACAAACGTGGGCTTTTGAGGTGTGCTCCGAGATATTTAGCTCCATTGCAATTTGTTGATTCGATTTTCCGTCAACAACGAGTTTTAGAACCTCGTATTCTCGAGCAGTCAGGTTTGCGTGGGTTGATTTAAAATTCGATCTGCTAACTTGAGTTGTCGGAACAACATTTGGATTTAGTTCCCTTAGAATTTGAACAACTTTTTTATCAATCCACATAGCTCCTGCTGAAACAGATTTTACAATCATATCCAAAAATTCAGCGTTGATATCTTTTAGAATATATCCATAAATTCCCATTTTCATTGCTTTATTGATAACGTGTTCATTTAAATGAGACGTTAGAATGACAAATTTCACATTTGGTTTTTGATTCATAACCTTTTCAATTAAGTCTAGTCCGTTGATATCGCCCAATTCTAAATCAAGCAAAACAACATCGGGGTTTTGAGCTAAAATTTTGCTAATTCCTTCTTTGCCGTTAGAAGCTTCAGCTACAACGCAAATTCTATCCGAACTTTCAAAAAGACTTTTTATTCCGCAGCGAAAAAGCTTGTGGTCGTCGACTAAAATTAGTCTAATTTTTCCTGAATTTTTATTTAATATTGAATTTTCCATTTTTATTCTCCTTGATTATGCATTCAAGATTATCAGCTCAAAAATGTTTTTTCATTGGAGTTGTATTTTTAATAATGTCTAATTATTGTAGCCATTTAAACTTGAAATATCATTTGTAGTTTAATTTAATAGATAGTTTTATCTTAAATGGTAGAAAATTTTAATTTGTACATAATATACATTATCACAACCAATCGAATAGGTTTAAAATGAGTTTAAAACTCAACTATAACAAAAATAGACTTAAAATAATATTTTCTATAAATTTGTTGCCCTTAACAAAAACTTCCTCTATAATTTTAATATGGAAAATAAATATGATATTGTAATTGTCGGAGGGGGAACTTCGGGTTGTGCTTGCGCTTATATGAGCGCAAAATTGGGATTTAAAACTTTATTGGTCGAAAAAAACAATTTTTTAGGAGGGCTAATGACAGGAGGACTGGTTGTTCCTGTTATGAAATCGTCCGTTAGTAATCTTAATTGCGATTATTATAAAAAATTAATTGAAACCGCAAAAAAATACAACGCTCAAATAACTTATCAAGACGGGAACGACGGCTGGTTTAATCCCGAGCTTCTAAAAATTGTTCTTGACGATATTCTATCGACAAATGAAATTAGAAAGAATCTGGATATTCTTTTTGAATCCAATATTGAACAAGTGCAACACGATAATAGAAATATTAAAAAAATAATAATAAACTCAAATCTTATAAGTCTTTGTGTCGAATCTAAATATTTTGTTGACGCAACAGGAAGTGGAGAATTCTCAATTTTAGCCAATTGCGATTTAATTTGTGATACAAATACAAATCAACAGAATTCCTTAAGGTTTATTTTAGGAAATGTTGATATTAACAGGTTTTGTGATTTTATTCTGGAGGTCGATAAAGACAGGGATATTACCAATACCAATCGAAACGATATAAATAACAACGAATCACTCGAATTGCATTTTACAACTGCGTCAACTTGGGATTCAACAAAAAAGTGGGCTCTGGATTATTATCTTAAAAAAGCTGTTCAAGAAAAAATTTTAATTGAATCCGATAGATCCTATTTTCAAATTTTTTCTGTCGCTAAAGGCGATAATCAAGTTGCGTTTAATTGTCCTAGGATTAATAACTACAAATATGAGCCTTATAAGTCATCAAACGAGCTAATAAACGCAAGAAAAGCGATTTATCGGATTTTTAACTTTACAAAAAAATATTTCCCCGGATTCGAAGGCGCAATTATAACAAATATCGCCTCTATTACGGGCGTTCGAGAACAAAACAGGATAAAAACAAGATATATCTACACAAAAGACGATTTATTGAATTCAAAAAAATTTAAAACCCCTGTTTTAAGGGCGAATTACTCAATTGATGTGCACAGTGATAAAAAAAACGGGTCAATTCTGCAAAAAACCGCAGATTACGAACTCCCAATCGAATCTTTAATGAGTTATAACTATGAAAACCTTTTTGTAATAGGAAAAATTCTGGGCGCTGATTTTTTGTCCCACAGTGCGCTCAGGGTTCAAAAAAGCTGTATGTCAATGGGTGAGGGGGTTGCAAAATTTATTAAAGAAAATTCTTAATTATTTTCCAATACAAAAATTATCGAAGATATTATTAAGAATCGAATCCGTTAAAACTTCGCCCGTTATTTCATCTAAAGCTAAAATTGCACTCTTTAAATCCATTGCGTAAAAATCGGCAATATCGTTGCTTTTTGAGGTTTCAATTACATTGATAAGCGAATCCTTGGCTTTTTTTAAACAAACTTGTTGACGTTTATTAGAAACGTAGTTTGTGTCGTCAGGAATAAAACTTTTAGTTAAATCAACGATTGCATTTTTTAATTTATCAATCCCAAAACCCGTTTTAGAGCTGATTTCAATGACATCATCGCAATTGTTAACGGGATTTATGTCGGTTTTTGTTCTAACAAAAAGATATTTTTTATCATTAATTTGATTAATAAGTTTTTTATCGATTTCATTTTTACCGTGCTCGAATAAAAATAAAATTATATCCGAATTATTAATAGCACGAATTGAATTCTCGATTCCGATTTGTTCTACTAAATCTGCTTTTGATTTGTCTCTTATTCCTGCGGTATCGATAAAATTTATTAAATATCCGTCTAAATTAATTGTTTCTTTAATTGTGTCCCTTGTTGTTCCTGCGATTGGCGTTACAATTGATCGATTATAATTTAAAAGACAATTAAATAAAGAGCTTTTGCCCACATTGGGCGCTCCTATTAAAGATAAATTAATCCCGTCTTTAATAAAATCGGAACTTTTTGCATTATTTAGAATTTTATCAATTTCAAGAATTTTATCACTACATATCGAAACGATATCTTTTTTATCAACTTCTAGAACATCCTCGGGAAAATCGATTGATGCAATAACACGAGAATAAATTTGAACTAAATCGTTTTTTAAGTTATTAATTTCATTTTTTAAATACCCCCCAAGGTTAGATAGAGCGCTTTGAGCGGATTTTTTACTTTTTGATTGAATTAAATCCAAAACCGCCTCTGCTTGAGATAAATCAATTCTATGGTTCAAAAAAGCCCTTTTCGTAAACTCGCCTCGTTGTGCGATTCGAGCGCCATGCTCTATTATGAGTTCAAGAATTGAATTAATAATAACAGGGGACCCGTGGGTTTGAATTTCAACAACATCCTCACCGCTGTAGCTTTTTGGACCCTTAAAAGGCAATAGAATCACTTCGTCGATTTTATTGTTATCTTTATCAACGATAAAACCGTAATTAATTTTTCTTATTTCAAAATCGTTGGAGAAGATTTTTCTTGCAATATTAAAACTTTCCTCACCCGAAATTCTAATAATACCAACGGCTCCAAGGGCGAGGGGAGTAATTATTGCGCAAATTGTATCAAAATTATTTTCCATAGGTCAATTTTACCATGTTTATAGTAGAATTTATACATATAACTTTCGAATTAAGAGGAGAAAACAATGGAT
The DNA here is from genome assembly GCA_947361225.1 of uncultured bacterium. Classification (GTDB taxonomy): domain Bacteria; phylum Cyanobacteriota; class Vampirovibrionia; order Gastranaerophilales; family Gastranaerophilaceae; genus RUG14156. Next base: position 5,372 of record CANAIK010000054.1, on the reverse strand, counting down.
TTTGTTTCAATAACTATAGAAATACTTGGAAAACTGGCGCAGATTGCGGGTTCTTATGGAATGGCGATTATAATTTTTACAATAATAATGAGAGCTTGTTTATGGCCCGTTAGTGTGTCTCAACAACGCTCAATGAAGAATATGCAGTCTTTGAGCCCTAAAATGAAAATGATTCAGGAGAAATACAAAAATAATCCTCAATTAATGCAGCAAAAAATGATGGAATTCTACAAAGAACACAACTTTAACCCGACTGCTGGGTGTTTGCCTATGTTAATACAGATTCCTATTTTTATTATGCTCTACAGTGCTCTTATGAGTCCTCAATTTATTCAGAATGCCGGAAATACCAACTTTTTATTTATAAACCGCTTGGATTCAACAATTAAATCTAACGCAGGGGTTTCCTTGGACGGTAAATTCTCGGTTGGAAAATCCGCTCAATTTCAAGCAGGAAAGTCCGCTAAGGTTTATTTGGGGGATAAGGTTTTAGAGAATGTAAAAATTGAAAAACCTCAAAAAGCAATTGCAATTCAAGGTGAAATTGAACAAAACGAGCCAATTGAACTTAAAATGCAGCTTGATAGTTTAAATCTTAAATTCGAACAACTAACGCAAGTTACAAAAGTTGAAGTTTCTGTTATGAATGTTCTAACCAAAGAAACCGAGAATGTTGATTTTTACAGCAAAAACAATATCCTAATGGCAAATGTTCCAACAACGCCCGTTCAGGATAGAATTCATTACGACGTTATAATCCTGGTTGCGCTTTTTGGTTTAACTATTTGGTTATCTCAAAAAGTTATGATGGCAACTACAAAAACAAACAATCAAGACCCGACCCAGGCTGCGATTCAAAAATCAATGGGAACAATAATGCCTGTTATGATAATTCTAACATTTGTCTTTATTCCAATCCCCGCAGGAGCACTTTTGTATCTTGTTACAAGCAATACTTTCCAAATTTTCCAAACTATTATCATTAACAAACAACTGGAGCAGGAAGACAAGAAAAAAGAAGAAGAAAAAAACGCTAAAAACGGGATTGTTGATGTAAAAGTTATAGAATCACAAACTTTAGACCAAAAAGAAAAATAATATCCTACAAAAATTTTATTTTTAGCTCCAAAACTTTCATAATAATGAAATTTATAATAGAATCAGTTAGAGGGATATTATTTTGAGTGAAAAATTATTAATTAAAGGATTAAATCCTACAAAAGGTGAAGTTTCTATAAGCGGTGCCAAAAATTCGGTATTAAAGCTTATGGCGGCTTCATTATTGTGTCGTGATAAGTGTATTATTTATAACGTACCCCAACTGTCTGATGTTGAAATTATGCTTGAAGTTTTGTCTGAACTTGGAGCTAAAACCGTTTATAATAAAGAACAAAAAAAAGTTGAAATTGATTCAACAAACTTGACGGGTTGCACTGCTTCTAAAGAACACGTTTCTAAAATGAGGGCAAGTTTTTGCGTCTTAGGATCATTGGTTGGAAGATTAAACGAAGCAAGAGTAGCACTCCCGGGCGGGTGCAAGATTGGAGAAAGAAGAGTTAATTTCCACGTTCGAGGTCTTGAGGCGCTGGGTTGCGAATGCGAAATTGTTGATGGATATGTTGTAGCTAAGACAAAAAATCTTAAAGGAAACACGATTTGTTTTGATATTCCCTCTGTCGGCGCAACAGAAAACGTAATGATGGCGGCCGTTTTAGCCTCCGGCACTACAATAATTCAAAATGCCGCTCAAGAACCTGAAATTGTTGATTTGGCGAATTTTCTAAAATCAATGGGAGCTATAATTGACGGCGCCGGAACAAGTCAAATTATTGTAACCGGGGTTGATAAAAAGGAATTAAGGGGCTGCGAGTATACAACTTTACCCGATAGAATCGAGGCAGGAACTTATATGAGTATAATCATTGCCTCCCAAGGATCAGGAATAATTAAGAATATATTCCCCAATCACCTTACGCTTTTTACGGGAAAATTACTTGAAATGGGCGCTAGTATTAAACTTGTTGACCCTAATACTCTTGAAGTTAAAAATGATAAAAAAATTAAAGCAATGAATTTTATAACTCAACCCTACCCCGGGTTTCCAACAGATTTACAGGCTCTTGCAATGGCGCTTTTGTGTTGCGCTGACGGAATTTCTGTTGTAACTGAAAGTTTGTATGAAAACCGCTTTATGCATATCCCGGAATTATGGAAAATGGGTGCTAATATTATTGTTAACAAAAAACACGCTATAATTAAAGGTGTTGACTATTTGGTCGGTACATCCGTAGAATCAACCGACTTAAGAGCGGGCGCTGCGTTGGTTACAGCCGCAGTTGCTGCCCGTGGCGAGACTGAAATCGGGGCTTTAAATCATATTGACAGAGGATATGAAAAATTTGTCGAAAAATTACGTGGATTAAATATTGACGCCTCAAGAATCGATGATTCGATTCAAACCGAAAATTTAAGGAGTTAGAATGAGTGAAGAATTTAAAAGATGGTATGATTTTGATCCACTTTTATTAAAAGTAATTAATTTATTAAAAGATTATCAAGACGAACTAAGAGAACAAGCAGCGCTTTTTTTAGAGAATGTTGAAAAAAAGGTCTCAAAAGAGGCGATTGAAAGGTTCTACAAGCTTTCAAGACCCTTAAACGGCGGATTGAGATGGTATGATAAAGATCCTGTAATTTCAAGAACAGTGGAATTATTGCGGGTCGTTCCTGTTGATATTCAAAAACAAGTTGCGAAAAATTTTATTGATGCGCTCAAAGAAAACGGGATTATTCTTGAGGATTAGCTTTTTTCGATCTTCTTTTTTTAAAGTTTTTAACATATTATACGACAAATTATTCGCTCTTTTTCTAACGATTTTTATTGAATTCGATATTTTAAAAAACTCAAAGCATTGAGCGTTGGTATAATCTCGAATTCCTTTAGAAACTGCGATTCGAGCCTCAAAAGCAAGGAGTTCCGATAAATTCATTTCCTCGTCGTAATATTGACTAATTGTATTATCAAGTTTTTCAATGCTTAACATTCTACTCCTTTGAATATTTATCGATTTCATCTTTAATCATAGCCCGAGCCCTTGCAATTCGAGATTTTACCGTCCCTAAGGAAGTTTTAGTTACATTTGATATTTCATCATAACTTAACCCTTGAATTTCTCTTAATGCAATAGGGATTTTATAGTGAACAGGCAAATTCTCAATTGAAGTCTTAATTATAAAATCAAGTTCCGAATTAAGAATCTTTTTTTGCGGATTATCTCTGTAATCGGGCACTTCAAGCACTGATTCATCTTCGTTTTTAACAATATTTAAAGCCGAGTTTTTTTTGTATTTCCTTAAATAATCATAATATGAATTAATAATTATTTGATTAAGCCAGGTTTTAAAATTATTGGTATTTTTAAGTTTTGTAATATTTTTACTTAATTTTAAAAGAATATCTTGCGCAATATCGTTTATTTCATAGCTGTCTTTTTTTAGGTAAAAAAGCGTTGTATAAATATTATTCTGTTCCTCTTTTATTAGCTGTACAAGGGCTTTTTTGTCGTTTTTTCTCGCACGTTCTATTAATTCATATTTAACTTTATCCATAATAAAAGACTATTAAATTTTTTAGAATTTAGCTATAATCAAAGATATATAATCATTAAGGTAATTATGCTAAAAGAAGATTTTAAAAAATTAATTCTTAATAAAAAGAATGTTTGCTTAAACGTAAAGGTTGATTCATTTAAATCAAGGAAAAAATTGCTTGAAAAAACAGCTTTTGCAATTAAATCGGGAATTAATATTCTCCAGTTTGATTCAAGCAATATTCCCGATAAAGAGGCTTTTGAAATTGGAAAAACTTTACAACAGCTTTGCAGTGTTTACGATGCTTTTTTTGTAGTCAATTCAAGGGTCGATTTAGCCCTTGCGCTTAATGCACAGGGTGTTTATTTAAACGAGAATGACATTGATATAAGAATTGCAAGAAAATTATTGGGCAAGGATAAATTTATCGGTTCGTCAGTTAAAAAACCGACCGAAGCGCTTAACGCTTATAAAAAAGGGGCGGATTACCTTGGTGTTTATCTTGATTTGGATAATAAAAAAGAAAAATACAGCGGGTTAAAATTTGTTAAATGGGTTGCAAAAACACTTCCTGTAACTTTTTATGTTTATAACAACATTAATTTTAACAATGTCAAAGTTTTTTCGACCGTTGGAATAAATAAAATTATCTTAGACGATTCATTTTTAAAAACATCTCAAATTGACGATAAAATTAACAAATACAAAGGAATTCTCAATGGAAACTATTAACAAAACCAAATATCTAGACTTTAAATGTGCAAAATCACCCCAAAATCACGATTGGTATTATGTTAAAAGGACCAATGATAAACCCGATACGGATAGTGCGGTTGTAATAACAACTTTGGTTAGAATTAATAATGAATACAATTTTTTGTTCCTCAAAACCAAAAGACCGCCGATTTATGCTGAAAATAAGGCAAATTTTTGTCTTGAATCTCCGGCGGGGTTGATTGGAGATATTAATAAAAAAGAAAATTTACTTGAATGTGCTAAAAAAGAGCTTTTGGAAGAAACCGGTTTAAAGGCTCAGGAATTATTTGTAGAACTTAGCAATTGTTCGACTTCTAATGGATTATCAAGTGAAACTTTGTCTTTTGTAACGGCAATTGTCAACGATTACAAGGTTTTATGCGAACCTTTATCGGACGGCGGAATAATTGTTGATAGATTTTTTGTTAAAGCTCAATCTATAAGAAAATATTTATCCGATTTAAATACAAAAGAATTCTCCGTTGCAACTGCAACCATTTCAGGGGTTTATCTAGCCTTAAACAGGATTTAATCATCAAAAACCAGAAGTTTTTCAATTTTTACATTTAAAAAACCCGACAACTCAAGGATTTTCCCTAACGACATATTAGCCTTGCCTCGTTCTATGTTTGCAATGTAGTTTTGTGAAACATCCATAATTTCTGCTAATTTTTCCTGCGTTAAATCCTTTTTTATTCTTTCGATTTTGACATTTTTCCCGAATTTTTTAAGTAAAGTTTTTTTATCCATATTTATAAGTATATAAATATTGACTTATAAATTTAATAGTGCTATAAATTATAATATATAACTTATTAATTATATTTAAAAATTGAAACACATAAAATATAAGGAAAAAAGTATGAAAAAAGCTTTCTCTTTGATTGAGCTATTAATAAGCTTAATCACAATTTCAGTAATCCTAGCCTCAATGGCGCCGATTATCACCCACAAACTAAAGCACGGCGGTGTTTCGATTGGGACGAAGAAATTATCGATGAAATGCCCCTCGTCCGTTGGATCTG
>CANAIK010000053.1 GCA_947361225.1 uncultured bacterium | reverse complement strand
CTGGCAAAAAGCATTATAAAAGCGCACGATAAAGCGCAAAACAGCCCAAAAACAAAACTTCTGCACGCACTACCAACAATAGGCGCAGCAATTATAACAACAAGTATAGGATTAACCCAACCCGGGAAATTGTCAAGCAAAATAGCAACAGGGTTGGGTTTTTTAGCGATTTTTGAGGCATCTAAAAAACTGGATGAAGTTTTTGTTAATTCCAATAAAGCAAAAAAACAGGATAACAAAAAAGAAGATTCTTTTATTAAAACAACACTTCTATCCTTAGGAATTCTCCTAACAAGTGCAACAGGAGTTGCTGCGCTTGCAAAAAAAGCCGGGGATTCAACTAAAATTGGAGGATTTATAAAAAAAGAAGGTCAAAAACTAGCTAAAGAAATTGATTCAACTCGTTTTGGCAAATTTATTGAAAATTCCTTCGAACCTATAAGACAAAAACACAAAAAAGCGTTTACTTTGGCTAAATTTGCTACAATTGCCTCCACAATTATAGGACAATCATTGGCTCAGTTTAAACTTGTTAAAGATATTTCCTTGGATATTCAAAAAGACAGTGTTAAAAATTTTAAACAAGCAAAAAAAGCTCAACAAAAAGACTAAATTTAATTTAGGGAAATATTCTCCAAAAAATCAATTTGAGGTTCTTTGTTTTTGTCTAGAATAATTGCAATAGCATCAATTTGCATTTTTTCGAAATGATTTTTAGAATTATTAATATAGAATTGAGCGCAGCTGTAAATTGATTTAATTTTTTTAGCGTTAATCGCTTCCATTGGAGCGCCAAAAAGCCTTTGGGTTCTGGTTTTAACCTCGACAAAATGGATTGTATTATCTTTTTTTGCAATAATATCAACCTCCGCCACCTTGGAATAGTGATAGTTAAGCTCAAGAATCTTATAACCTTTTTTAATTAAGAATTCTTTAGCTAAATTTTCTCCGTATTTACCAATTGTTTTATTTGTCATACAATAATTATAAGACAAAATTATTATATGGAGTAAAATATGGAATTATTAAAAAAGACGGCAGTGGAACTTCACGAAGCACTCAAAAACAAGGAAATCAGCGCTGTTGAACTTACTAAAGCGTCGATTGAAAGGATTGAGAAACTGGATAATACCCTTGGAACCTTTAATTCCTTAACTATAGAAAAAGCGCTTGAAACGGCAAAAAAAGTTGATGAAAAAATCGCTAAAAAAGAACAAATTCCTTATTTGGCGGGAATTCCAACAGCGCTAAAAGATAATATGAACTACAAAGGGTCTAAAACCACTTGTTCATCTAAAATTCTTGAGAATTTCACTTCTCCCTATAACGCTACAATTACAGAAAAACTGGAGGAGAACTTAATCCCAATTCTAGGAAAAACAAACCTGGATGAATTTGCAATGGGTTCAAGTAACGAAAACTCAGCTTTTAGGATTGTTAAGAATCCGTATAATTTAAACAAAGTTCCCGGCGGATCCTCAGGCGGATCAGCAGCTAGCGTTAGTGCGTCTTTGGTTACTTTGTCCTTAGGGTCTGATACAGGCGGATCAATCCGTTTACCTGCCTCTTTTTGCGGGATTGTAGGGTTTAAACCCACTTATGGGCGTGTTTCAAGATATGGTCTTGTTGCTTTTGCCTCTTCTTTAGATCAAATCGGACCTTTCTCCAAATCAATTGAAGATACAACAAGATTATACGAAGCTATTGCGGGTTATGACCCCAAGGATTCAACTTCTCTTAATCTTGAAGTCGGGGATATCTCAGGGAATCTAAAAAAAGATATTAAGGGATTAAAAGTCGGCGTAATTAAGGAATTAATGGCTGAAGGCACATCAGACGACGTTAAAAGTGCGGTTGAGAATGCAATTAAAACTTATGAAAAATTAGGAGCGCAAATTGTCGAAATATCCCTTCCTTTATTAAAACATTCAATAGGGGTGTATTATATCGTTGCAACAGCTGAAGCAAGTTCTAATCTTGCCAGATTTGACGGAGTAAAATACGGATTTAGAGCTCCTGATTGCGAAAATCTTCTTGAAATGTACACAAAAACAAGAGCGCAAGGTTTCGGTCCTGAAGTTAAAAGAAGAATAATGCTTGGAACATACGCTCTTTCAAGCGGATATTACGACGCTTATTATAAAAAAGCACAGCAGCTAAGAAGACTAATTTCACAAGATTTTACAGAGGCATTCAAAAAGGTTGATATTCTTGTTTCTCCAACTTGTCCTACAACTGCATTTGATTTGAATTCTAAGGCAAATAATCCGCTTGAAATGTATTTAACGGATATTGCAACGATTTCATCCAACTTAGCAGGGACTCCGGCGCTTTCAATGCCCGTTGGATTCGACAAAGATTCAATGCCGATAGGGCTGCAAATAATTGCTAAAAGACTTGATGAAACAACCTTGTTGCAATCAGCATATGCTCTAGAGCAAGAACTTGGCGTTTATCAAAATCGACCTTCAATTTAAATTGTTAATAAAAGTTAAAAAATTCTCTAAATTTATAGCAATTTTTTTTAGAGAATTTTTTTTATTAATATAGCGAGGAGAATAGATTATGATAAATATGAACAACGAATTTAACGCAAGACTAAAATGTAAGTTTAGAAAAATTAAAGGTCTTATTTCAACAACGATTGTATTTTGTGCAGCCTTAAGTATTATTTATTTTCTTTATTGGGCGGCAGTTATGACAGATAATATGATTCTAAGTTACACCCAGCAATATTTTTACCCCTTGGCAAATTTATTGAGTTTTGGCGAAGTTTCACCCGAAATTTACAGACACGCTTCATTTGTTCTGGCTTGCGCAATTATTCCTTTAATTCTATCTCACGTTTGGTCTGATAAAATCGAAGAAACAATTCTCAACCACCACGCAATGATGGAAGATATTGCAGAAAGAAAAGCCCGCACAATGCAATATTTAAATGACGCAAAACAATTTGACGCAATTAAGAATTTTTCAATTTGTCTTTCTTTAGATTATGCATCAAAAAGAGAAATTACCGACAGCGCAAAACAAGCAATGAATAAAATTATCTACAAAAAACTGGATACAACCCTAAGCGGTTTAATTCCGAATTTATCGATAATTTCAGATGAAGTTTTTATCTTAATGTCAAATGATTTTAATAACTACGATTTTATTTATGGTTCGATGTTAAAATTGCTGGCAAAAATTAAAGATACGGTTGATAAAAAATATGACCTGGAAATGATTCCAAGTGTTACAACAGACGCTACAACAATCAATCCAAGACCGCAGAACATTAAAAATCGACACAAGGAAATTCAAAGTTTCAATTTCCAGAATAGAGCTCTTACAACCGCTGCTTTTTCTAAAAAATATAAACATATGAATCAAAACAAATACGCAGGGGTTCCGATAGGGGAATACGCAACATTCGGTTCACAACAAGAACATACTTATGAGCTCAATGTGGTTTCGAAGAATTTAATCCAAACATTAGCAGGCTTGAAATAAAAATTATATATTCATAATTGTCACCCCGAAAACAAGTTTTCGGGGTTTATTAATTCCGGAATAATTAAATACATCCTATTATTTGCTATCCACAATATATTGACTTAGTTTATGCGCAATTTCTTTGCATTTATCCTTATCAAGCAATATTTTTCTCATTTTTTCGAGTTTTTCATTTGTAGTTTGATTGTGGTTGTTATTAAAATTTTTTTCCATTAAAAACCCTTTTTTTATTTTGATTTCGAGAAGAAATTCATAATTTTATCAATTAATCCTGTGTAGTTTTCTTCTTTTCTTTCTATTTTTTTACCAAATTGTTCTGCTTTGTCAAAATTGCCTTCAGAATAATAAAATTCAGCTAAAATCTCCCTTGCTTGTTCGTCTTTGTCAATTTCATAAACTTTTTGCCAGTATTCCATTGCAACAAAACGTTCTTTGTTGTGTTCGTATAACTTTGCAAGTTCAACCAAAACGGTTTTGTCGTTTTTATTCTCTTTATAAGCATTATCAAATTCAACAATTGCTTCGTCCAATTTATTTTGAAATTTATAGCAAAAACCCCAATTTAAATGGGCATTAAAATTGTCGTTAAGTTCCTCATAAATTAAAGCTTTCATTTGGAAAGAAACAGCGTCAGGACTTCCAAGCTTTATATATTTATCAATTTCTATAAGTGATTCAGCGAAATCTTTTGTATTATACAAATATTGAGCACGAAGAATATGAAAACTTCTTTTTTGAATAGGCTCAAGTTTATTATAATCGATTTTTTCGATTAAATTTTTCGCCTCCTCGTTTTTATCGTCCTGAAGAAGAATTTTAATTCTTAAAAACTCGTCTTCAACAACTTTAAGCGCATTATCAAAATCATTAATTCTAAAATAAAGCTGCGCTAATAAATTCTTTAAATTTGCATCCGTAGGATATATTTCAAGTCCCTGTTTAGCTGTTGTTATTGCACTATCAACACTTTGTTCTTTCATATATAAATCAACGAGTTCAAAATAAGCATCGATTTGCTTAGGATCAAGTTCTAAAATTCTCAAGAATTCATCAATAGATTTTAGCGTTTTATTATCGATTCTATACAAGCGAGCTAATTTTCTTCTTGCGTCAATATTTTCCTGATCCAATTCAAGAGCTTTTTTTGTATCCGAAATTGCATATTCAAGCTTATTTTGGGCGATATTAACATTTGCTCTTGATAAATAATAATTAAATTTATCGTCAAGTTCTAAATAAATATCCATTGAACAAGAAAGCGCAACTTCGTCCATTGGATTGAGTTTTATAATTTCTTGATAAATATTTAAAGCATCGTCTAATTTTTTTTCTTCGTATAAATTAGCTGCTTTTTGATGTAATGATTCTAAGTTTGTCATTAATAATTCCTTTTTTTAATTATTCTATCATAAATTCTTCTTATTCAAGATACATTCTAACTAAGTCTTCACAATGTTTAAATCCCCTTGCTTGAACGTGTCTTGAGGCTTGGATATTGTCATAACTTATTAATCTGTGTTCTGTGTAGAATTTTGCGTCTTTATCAACAACAAGTCTTAAATAACAGCTTTTTTTGTTATCAAGAGCAGATCGACCCACAGATCCAACATTGACCACGGTTTTGTTATTTTTTAAACTATAGCCGCAAGGAATATGGGTATGTCCGCACAAAATCAAATCAGCGTCTGAGTTCTCGGTCATTTTTATAACTTCGTCCTCACTTAAATTAGGATAGATATTCTCACTTTGATTCCTTGGGGACCCGTGAACCAACTCGATTTTTAGCCCATTAAGCTCCAAAAAAAGTTTTTCGGGTAAATTCTTAACATAATCAAGATACTTTTTATCGGTTATTTTAATATCGTCCTCTAAACTGTAGCCCATACAAGGAAAAGCCTCTTTTGTTTTTTCAATTAAACCAGCAGTACAACAAGAAACCATTTTATCCGTGTTTCCTTGAATAATATAGAAATTATCTTTGTATTTGTCTTTAAGTTCAAAAATCATTTGACAAGTTTTATTGGGATTATACCCCGCCAGAATTAAATCCCCCAGGATAAAAATTTTATCGGGATTAAATTCGTTAATATCCCGAAGAACCTCAGTAAGCGCCAGTGGATTTGCGTGAATATCAGATAATACAGCTATTTTCAAATTTTTCTCCTTATCTATAAATAATTTTTGATGCAGTTGTTAAGTTAGACCTAAAAACAAAAACCCTTGGATCTAAAAATCCAATCCTTTCCGTATCAACACCGATTGAATTAAAGTAAATTATCGCTTTTTTATTCCCCTCAACATAATCGGATTTTTTAATTTCCTCCAAATGATTTCCGTTGTTTGTGTCAATAAAATGCCATTTAATATAATCGAGTTCTAAAACTTCAGGATATGCTCTTAAATAATCCTTGTTATCACAGGTTATTGCGTGGATTTCATATTCTTGAGCATATCTTGGAGCATCGTTTTTAATTAAATTGATAAAATCATTCAAATTGCATATTTCTCTTAAAGGCATTGGAGTGGTAATTGAAAAATACACAAAAGTTAGAATTATTGAATAAATTATCGATAAGGGTTTAAGTTTTTTTAAATGGAACGCACCTATTATTACAAAAGCTTCCATTATAAAGAAAATTCCATATAAACTTAAAAGAACTCGTTTGTGGATAATTGGTTTAACAAAAATTGAAATTGCGCTGGCTAGAATTAGAATAAAAGTGAGCGTGTAAACTAAATACATAAAAAGATTTTTTCGATTAGAAGTTTTAGTTGCAAAACAATAAATAAGATTAGCTAAAAGCACAAAACAAAGGGTTATAAAGACATATTTATTAATAAAATAAGCATTTATTGTATAAAGAAAAGTTTCTTTGGACAATTCCCCAATCCAGCCGTTAAACCCGCTTGATAGTGCATTAGAACTTGAAATGAGAAAATATGGAGCAAAAGTTAGGGCTGATAGGAAATTAATGGTTGTAAATTTTATTATTTCCTTCCATTTTTTATCGTCAATCAAAGAAAAAATTCCCCAAATAAAATTGGTTAGTGCAAATAAGACTAAATAGTAGTTTGTATTAACCAAAAGTATTGTCACAATTCCATATAAGAATAAATTTATAAAATTTGTTTTTTTAAGGTAGTTAAACAACAAATAAATCGCAAAAACACTTAAGAACATTGATAAGCTGTATCCTCTTGCCTCTTGAGAATGATAAATATTGATTGAATTAACACAAGCAAGGAATGCAACAAATAACGCCTGTTTTTTGCTTAGGTTTTTAAATAACAAATAAGAAAAAATGACAAATAAAACTCCCAAACAACAAGGCAGGATTCGAAGATTGAAATTTGTTAAAGGAGCAAATTTCGATATTAAATATTCAAGAACAAAAAACAAAGGAGGGTTCCCGGGGTCACTAAAACAAGATTTTAAGTTCTCGATAGCTATTGCTTTTGTGTAAACTTCGTCCGTCCATAAAGGATAATAAGAAATATTCACAATTCTCAAGAATATACTTATTAAAATAATCCCCCCTAAAGCGCAATAAACAAACTTAGATGAGAATCGAAAGTTAAACTTGTCTTTGTTGAAAAAATAAATTAAATAAGCTACAAAAAGCCAAAAATAGGGAATTATAAAGAAATTCCAGTTGTAAAAAAGACTTAGGAATAAAACACTTAAATGATTCAAGAATCCTTTGTAGTTATTTACAATCGGGAGTTTAATTGCACTATAAACCTGTTCTGTTTGGTCTTTATCAAGCGCCATTTTTAAATCTTTTCTTGTGAATTTAAAAATATCCTTTTGATTGTAATAATAATCATTATTTCCAACATTAAGCCAAATTGTTTCAATATTTTTATTAAAATTCTTAAACTCACGAGGATAAAGAATAAAAATATTCTTAACTTTTGTCTTATAAAAAGCTTGGTCATTGTCATCGAATTTATAAGAATAAATATTGTTAAAATTATCTTTGTCAAAAGACCTGCAATAGCTATTAAAACAAACAAAAATATCCTCATCGAACCTTTGTATAGGAATTAGGTTAATTGATATCGGTTTTAAGGTTTGATTAAGATTCTTAATTGTGAATCTGTAGCTGTAAGTGTGCAGGATGTTAAATATTGAATAAATTGCAAAAATAATTAAAGCCCAAAAAGAACAAATTACAACAGCTTTATTTTTTTTCAAAACTTTTCCTCCCCAAGCTTTCTTTTCTATTGTTATGTTATAATTCTATCATAATCATATAAAAAGTAGAAAATAAATGGAAAAAATTAAAATTAAAATCGGAAATGTTGAAATCGGAGGCGGAGCTCCTATTTCAATTCAATCAATGACAAATACAAAAACAGATGACGTTCTATCAACCCTTAAACAAATTGAAGAACTGACTAAAGAGGGTTGTGAAATTATAAGGGTTGCGGTTCTCAATAAAAAATGCGCTCAAGCATTGAAAGAAATTGTTAAAAATTCTCCAATACCGGTTGTGGCAGATATCCACTTTGACTACAGGTTAGCTTTAAGTGCAATTGAATGTGGAATTAATGCTTTAAGAATTAATCCGGGCAACATTGGTAATGAAAAACACACAAAACTTGTAGTTGAAGCAGCCAAACAAACAAACACCCCTATTCGAATCGGGGTTAACGCAGGATCTTTAGAAAAAGATTTATACGAGAACAAAACTTTAAGCTTAGATGAAAAAATGATAATTTCAGCTGAGCGTCATATTAAAATTCTGGAAGATTTGGATTTTAATCTTATTAAAATTTCACTAAAATCCTCAGATATTATAACAACGATTAAAGCTTATCAAAGAATGTATCAAAAAACCAAATACCCGCTCCATTTAGGTTTAACCGAAGCAGGAACCAAAAGGGGAGGGATTGTAAAATCTTCAATTGCGCTTGGGACGCTATTGTCACAAGGAATTGGAGACACAATAAGAGTATCTTTAACAGAGAATCCGATTGAGGAAGTTAAACTCGCAAAAGAAATATTAAGGGCCCTCAATTTAAAAAAACAAGGAGTAAATTTTATTTCCTGCCCCACTTGCGGGAGGACTCAAATTGACCTTATAAGCCTTGCTAAGGCTGTTGAAGAAAAATTCTCCAATTTAGATCTCCCGATAACAATTGCTACAATGGGTTGTCCCGTAAACGGACCAAAAGAAGCAGCCGGAGCCGATTATGGGATAGCAGGCGCAATTAACGAAGGTTATATCTTTAAAAAAGGGGTAATGATAAAAAAAGTTCCTCAGGAAAATTTATTATCCGAACTCGAACTCATAATAAAGCAGGATTTACAATTAAATTCTTTGTAATTTTTTAGAATATATTATATAATGTTATTAAAAATTAAGAAAAGTAAATACAGGGGATAACCAATGAAAAAGTTAATAGTATTATGCGGGTTAATGACATTAAGTACAAGTTTGTCTTTTGCTTATTTTGAATCTACAAAAACAAGCGATATTGACATTCTAAGAGCTCAAGGTTACAGCGAAAGCACCTTGCAGGTTGTAGATTGGGCAAACGCAACAAACAAAGGTCAAGAAAGTACTTATGTTAGAAGATTTGCAAAAAAACAACCAAAAGGTAAATTAGGAAAAGCTTACACTAACTTGAAAATTTACCTGGATCCAAGTCAAGATGACGGAGCATTTGGTGAACATCAAATCAACTTCACCAACACTTGGCAAGGTGATAACACTAAATACTCATCTCAAATAGTTGAGAAAGAAAAAATAGAGGATCTATAAAAACAGACCCAATATTAAAAAAATGATTATTTCAAAAAGAACAGCGTAGTTAAGCGGTGTTCTTTTTGTCATCTTTTTTGGAAGAATATTTCTATCAAATTCATAACATTTTTCAATAATTTTCAATGAATTGAAAAGAATTAAAACCAAAAATCCGAGCATCATAAAAACAAGATAGACTCCTGATTTATCAAAAATGTATATTTTTGAAAAAATATCAACAACATTCTTAGACAACGCACTTGGAACAACCCCACAAAAAGTTAAGAGCATTAAACCAAGACAGAAAGCAAAAAATCTGTTGTTAAAAAACGTATTCTTAAGCATTGAAATATTGATTTTATAAACTTTTAAATTGCTTTTAAGAATACAAATTAAAGAATAAATCGCCAAAGATCCAAGAAGAGCGCAAGCTCCTAATTTAACACTTTCGTAGTTAACCGATAGGATTAGAACCGAAATTAAAGATATCGAATACAACACAAGGGTTGAATTGGATAAGAATTTAATCAAATCCTTTGCTTTATAGGAATTAATCGCAAAAACAAAAGCGGTTATTAACAAAAATACAACCAAAGTAATTTGATAGATTTCATTTGTATTGGGAGATATAATCTCGCTTAATTTATTAAAAGTAATTACGCCCAAAAACGGCAAATAAGAAAAAACCAGGGCAGAATAAGGAATATTAACCCGATAGTTTCCATTCAAGGAGTAATTGTAAATTGGAAATATTCCAATTTTAAGTAAAAACGCTAAAGTTATACAAACCTGAATAATATCCATTTGAACGACATCTTGCGCTAAAACAGTCATTGTCAAAAAACACAGGAACAAAAAATCCGCAAGTGAAGATACAACAAAAAATCCAAAATTGTAAATTGTTCCTTTTTCAATTTTATAGTTAATAACATAAGCATAAATTAAATAAGAACAAACACTAAGCAATAGGTAAGTAAAAATAAAATTTTGCGATTTTATTAAAAGCATTGAAAAAAAAGTCATTGAAAGAAGGATTAAATTAAGAATCGGGGTTCTAAAGGTAGCTTTTCTAATTATTTTATATGTAATTAGAATAAAACTTAGAATAAAAATATTAATAATAAAACTTAACACAAGTTCGTTTAAACCAAATACAAAGATATTCTTAAAGAACATTGTTTCAAAATCAGGCTTTAAAAACCCAAGGGCAAGCACAAGAGAATTAATTGACAGAGCCCCTACCGTTATAAAATCAGCCCATCTTCTGGGTTTTTTAAGACACAAACCCACAATAGCAATTGCCATTAAAGTAATTATTTCAATTAAGAAATATGAAGTTGTATTTAAAAAATTCATTATTAGAAAATCCCATTGCCAAATGTCGAAACAATATAATCAAAACTAAAATTAGGAAATAATCCTAAAAATAGCAATATCAATGTTAGAATCCAAAAAACCGCAATTTGATGGAAACAAAAAAGACTCTTTTTGCCCTTCTTAATTGGTTGGACAAGAGTTTTTAACAACGCAAATAAAGAACTCAAACTAAGGATAAACGCTCCTAAAACAACCAGCCAAACCCCAAGATTCAAAACCGGACTTTCAAAGTCATAGGAAAAAATAACCAAAAATCCGTTAACCATAGCAACAAACATTGGAAAAACAGGAACTTTGGAAATATTTAACAATGAAAACGCAATAAAAAACTTGCCCGGTTTATCTTTGTTGTCAATTTTTTTCATTTCATCAAAAGTTTCAATATTAAACCTGTTGGATATAATCGATATAATAAAATAAACAAAACTATACGATAGAATTAACACAACCAAAGAATAAATAAGCATTGCAAATCCGGTATCTTCAAAAGAGAACAACAAAAACAAAAATAATATAAGATTTGCACTTAAGGAACTGTTTACAAAATCGATAAGTTTTTTTTGATAAATATTTGTAATAACAAAATAAATAAAATTAAAAAGCAAATAAAGTCCAATGTAGTTTTGATATTGATAATAAAGATAATCAAAAATAACATAAGTTTTAATTAACAAAAAACTGCCCAAAATTAAACTTATTGTTGTATTAAGCCCCTGAACAAAAGGACAGGTTTTTCTATCTGTATAGAAAGGAATAAATTTAAAAAGTCTAAAAATTATAATTAAAAATCCTAAGAATGCCAAAAATACGTAAAAATCATTAATATGATAAAGATTAGAAACGATTCTGGAATAATTAAAAGGAATGTTGTTAATTGAAAAATATCTATAGAAATGAACACTAATTAAAAAACAAGCGCCCAAAAACCAAAACAAATCAACAGCCAAATGTTTTGTGGGTTTTTTATCATCGGTTGAAATTTGAAATAAGTAATGCTGGATTATAAAAATCCAGAATAAAGAAACCAGATTAATAAAAATGTTGTCAGCCAAAAGAAAAACGTTACTAATTGCGCTTAAAGCCAGTAGTGCAACGTATTTTGTTCTTATTAACTTAACAAAAAAGGTTTTTGAAATAACCGAGAATAAGAAAAATATTAATCCGTTAATAAATACAAGAATTGATCCTATAGAATCAAAACTAAAATCAAAATTCAAAAAAGTTGTTTTTGTGTCTTTAAAAAACACCATTAAGACAACTATAAATAAAAGCTGCAACAAAAAGAAAAATCGATTAACATTCTTTACATAAATAGGATTTTTTATATAAATAAACGCACTATTTAATAAAACAAACACTAAAGGAGTTAAGATAAATATATTCAAAATATTATTGTTTATAAATTCCAATGTTAAATCTCCTGAAAATTACCAAATAGTGTTATAAATATTGCAAATAGTATAACTGACGCAAAAATAATGAGAATATTTCTTAAGGTCATGATTCTTGAATTTTTTGTAAATTTTTTAATCAAAAACGACGCAATTATATCAAAACCCCTAAAAATAAAAGGAATCACGCTGAAATTGACTTTTTTGGTTAGAATGTTGAAAATATCCGAGAAAAACGTTGGGAATTTTTCGAATGTATATATATGAATTTTTTCAACGAAAAATCCCTTCCTAAGTTCAACAGGGCGTTTTTTCAAACTTATTACGTCTAATAAAAATAATTTTTGCACAGCTAAAGTTAGAATTATTGTTAATATAAAGAAAATATATAAACAAACCTGAGAATCAAAATAACAAACACTTAGGATAAAAAGTGCGTTTATAATTGAAAAAACTTGTCCGAAAATAATTTTTAAGTTTTTTTCGAATAACATTAGAATTAAAGTTATTATTATTGTTGAAACTATAAAAATTTCAAAATAAATTCTGTTATCACCCATAATTTCTAAATAAGGAATGGTTTTTAGGAATAAAAAATATCCTAAAGCGCAATTGGAGGCTGAAATTAAAGTCATATATAAAGGATTTGAGGAATTTATCGAAAAACTGTAGAAACAATTTAAAGGAAAGATAAAAAGCCTTGAAAAAGCAGCTAAAAAGAAACAAAACGCACCAAGGGCAAATTCAGCGTAATTATTGAGCCCGTAGCTGTAACTTATTAAAGAATCAAGATTGGAATAGTTGAGTTCTGCAATATCTATATATCCGTTAGATATTGAAGCGTACTTACAAAAGACCAAAATCGCTCCTAAGAACGCAAAATCGCCAAGCAGATAAATTCTGTAGAATCGATTAAGGTTATAGTTTGTTGTTGATTTATAAATATCAAAATATGAAAAAATATAAATTATTAACCCCTGGAGCGCAAAGAAAACAAAACTTTGAATAATTGTTGCGCTTGTAAAAAACAGAATAGTATTAAAACAAATTAAAGACAAAAAAGCGTAGAATCTTTGTCTTGTAAAGATAAATTGCTTTTTATTCTTAAAGTAAAAACTGCAAAAAATTGATACTACAAGAAAAGCAAGCATTGAATAAATAAGATAATCGACATTTGATTCATCAACCAAAAAACCTGCTTTTAAGTTGATTTTGTCCATGATAAAAAAGTCAAAATCAAATTCATAAGGATTATTAAGAATTTTTTGAACGATAAATAAAATACATCCAAGAACACTAATAACACTAAAACCGTGATTCAAAGTCCACTTAGAAACAGGGGACAACAACATCCTTTTAGCCGTTAGGAATAGAAAATAACCAAAAGGTAAAAATATTGAAATGATTGCTAAAGTAATACTCGTATCCATAATAATATCTTATATATATTTTACAATAAACGCAAACATTTTTTACAAAAAGTTTATTTTGTAAAATTTTTGCAATAAAATTATTATATTAAAAAAATAAATTGGAGAAAAAAATAGTTATGAAAATGTCGAAACTTTTTGTTGAAACCCTTAGGGAATTCCCGAATGACGCCGAAGCAATGAGTCATAAACTCTTAATCAGAGCGGGTTTTAT
>CANAIK010000052.1 GCA_947361225.1 uncultured bacterium | reverse complement strand
AACAAAGTGTGCAACTACTCCCAACCGTATCAGGGCATTTCATACTTAACTTCTTAGTTCCAATCGAAACCCCACCGTGTTTTAACTTATGTGTAACCATAGGCGCCATAGCAGCCATAATGACTGAAATTGTGATTAAGCTTATAAGTAGCTCAATCAAAGAGAAAGCTTTCTTTTTCATAAAAAATTTCCTTATAATTTTTGTGTATAAATTTTTTGTAATCGAACTAAACGACTATTTTTTTGTCGTTTTTATGATATATTGTAGAAAATTAGTTATTAAGTAGTTCTAATTGTAATTATATGCGATTGTATAAAAAAGTCAAATGCATTTGCATATAATTTACAAAAGTTCATACTCTTGGTGTAAAATGTATCTTCAAAATTTAAAAAAAATTCGACAGAAGATGGGATTATCAATGGCAAAATTTGCCCAGAAACTTGAAATCCCGGCTCCGACTCTAACTTGTTATGAACGAGGGGAAAGGACGCCCTCTGCTAATTTATTTTTGCAATTGCACAATAAAATCAATGTCAATTTGAATTGGTTTATTTCAGGACGTGGGGAAATGTTCTTAGAAGAGGACCAATATCAACAAATTAAAGACAAAATAATGGTTGATGTTAAACAATTGTTAAAAGACGAGGGGTTGATTAACTAATATATTTAAAATAAGCGTCTCGCAGGGTTTTTTTGCTGATATGGGTGTAAAGTTGCGTTGTTACGATGCTCGAATGTCCCAAAAGCTCTTGAACAACCCTTAAATCAGCCCCGCATTCAAGCAAATGAGTTGCAAAACTGTGTCTTATTGTGTGGGGGGAAATTTTTTTATCAATCAACTCCCCTTGAGCTCTTATTATTCGATAAACTTTTTGTCTTGTTATTTTTTTCCCTTTATCATCTAAAAACAGACTCTTATTGAAAGAAAATTTTAGTTCTGTAAGTTCTCTTTTTTTAAGATAAGATTTTAATCTATCAATGCATTTTTTATTAATCGGAACAATTCTTTCTTTTGAGCCTTTTCCAAAAACCTTTATTACTCGAGAGTTTAAATCAAGATTTTTAAGCTCCAAATTAACCAATTCACTAACCCTTATCCCTGAGGAGTATAAAAGTTCAATAATCGCTAATTCTAAGGGATTTAAATGGTTTTTTAGGATTTTTTCAATTTCTGCTATACTTAAGACCCTTGGGAGTTTTTTTGGGGTTTTTGGTGAAATTATGGATATTGCAGGGTTGGTTTTAATATCACGTCTGTAACACAAAAATTTAAAAAAACCTTTAATCGAGGCGTTTTTTCTTGTAATTGTTGTCGGATTTAAGTTTTTTCTTGCTAGGAATTTTGTGTAGGCGGAAAAATCTTTTCTTGTAATTTCCTCTATATTTTTAGAATCCAAAAAATCAAAAAACGCAACTAAATCATTTTGATAAGCCAGAACAGTGTTTTTTGAAAGCCCTTTTTCAATTTCAATGTATGAAATATAATCTGCAATCAACTGTGTTGTCTTATTGAGCATTAATTAGTTCTTTTATTTCCTTTCTTTTGATTTTTTTCGTTGCGGTTTTTGGAAACTCGTCTTTGTAAACTATAATATTTGTTGGTCTTTTATATTGACAAAGTTTTAAGGATTTTTTCTTGACTTCGTCAATTAATAATTTTTCAAGAGTTTCTTTATCATATTTTTCCCAAAGTTCGTCTTTTGCTCGAACAATAAGCGCCACTTCTTCGGTTCCTTTTTTTTCACCCGTTTTTCTCTCTAAACTAAGGGCGCAAGCCTCTTTAATATAATCGGAGTCATCTAAAATTGCTTCGACTTCTTCGGGGAAAACTTTTTTCCCGCCGGGTAAGACAATAATATTCTTAATTCTTCCGGTTATAAAAACCTGACCTTTTTTGTCGATTTTTGCAATATCCCCTGTGTGTAACCAACCGTCCTCGTCAATTACTTCTTTAGTCATTTCCTCTTGTTTATAGTACCCTTTCATAACAGCGGGACCCTTAACCAAAAGTTCGTTTGTCGCTGGGTCGATTTTTGCCTCGTAGCTTTCTAACAGTTTACCCACGGATTCGATATCTTGATTAAAATTTAAATTAAGCGTTACAATAGGACTTGCTTCAGATAGTCCGTAAGCTTGATAAACATTAATTCCGATTCTTTTAAAATATTTTGCCATATCAAGATCTAAGGGAGCGCCTCCTGAAATAAAACCGAAAAAATTATTTCCGAATTTATTGTGAATATCTTTAAAAAGATACTTTTTAATGCATCTTGCAGGAATAAATTTTGCCATATAGTGATAATTAAAATTAAAAATCAGCTGTTTTAGTTTTGATTCTTTGGACATGTCCTGTTCGAACTGCATTTTAAGCATTTTAAAGAACGAAGGAACAGTGCACATAAAACTTATTTTTTTATCCTTCATTACGGTAAGAACGTCTTTAGGACGGAGGGATTTTGTGTAGTAAACGGAATATCCCATGCTTAAAAACGTTGCAAAACCAACAGTGAACTCAAATAAATGGTTCATTGGAAGAATTGATAAAGTATTTATCTTTTTGCCTTTTTTAAATAGCTTATCAAGTTCTTTTTTAATATCCTCAACTTGTGAGAACAAATTTTTAAACGTAGTTTGAACGCCTTTTGGTTTCCCTGTTGTACCTGAAGTGTAGACAATAAGGGCGTTTGAATTTAAACTTCTATGGCGAAATTTTATAGTTGGGGCATTGTTAAGATTGTAAATACTCTGGAATTTTGAATCCGAACTCATATCATCAAGCAGGATTATATTTTTTATAGACGTAATTTCTTCTTTAATTTTTAGAATTGTATTTAAATAATTATTCGAAACAAAGACTGTTGTTGGATTACAGCTGGATAAAATTGAACTTAGTTCGTGGACCGTAAGTTTAATATCCAAAGGTACAAAAGTTGTTCCCGCAATAACCGAGGCGAAAAAAGCGGCGCCGAATTCCACTCTTGATTCGGATAGTATTGCAACGTGTTCTTCTTTTTTAACACCTAAATCATTAATTAAATAAGAGGCGATTTTTCGACTCATAATGCTTAAACCTTGATAAGTAAACTCACTCCAGCCATAAGTATTTCTCATTCCAAGAGCGATAATATCCTTATAATCGTTGGTTTTATTCTCTAAAAAGGATAATACGTTTGCTTTTATTTGTGCCATTGTTAACTCCTCAAGTCTTGTTTGAATTTAAGATAATTTTACTATATTTTCAAAAAAATTCAAATGCCAAAAATAATTTTTTTATGTAATAATGTATTTATGATGAAGCTGGATGATATTAAAACTACAAATGCGTTTGATTACAAGTATTTGCTTAAAAGAATTTACCCTTACATTAAACCTGTAATGTTTCGAATTATAATTGCATTTTTACTTGCAATTCCCTTGGGGCTTTTAGACGGCGCTACCGCTTTTGTTCTTAAACCCTATATCGATGTTGTGGTTAACGGGGATACTTTGGTTTATTTTAACTACACCTTAACAAGGGATGTTTTATCCGTAATAATCCCGCCGGGAATTGTTGTTTTTGCTACAACTCAAGGGGTTTTAAGGTATTTAAACACATATTTATCCGATTGGGTAAGTTTGAATATTGCAAATAATGTCAAAATTGATTTATTTAAAAAACTCGTTAATTTGGATTCTAAATTTTTTGATGACAACTCCTCAGGACTTGTAATTTCAAGATTTTTAAGCGATCCTGATATTGCAAGCAAACAGTTAATTAACAGCATCAAAACTTTGATTACATCATTCGTAAGTGCTTTGGGACTTGTTTTTGTCCTTATTTATAATTCCTGGGAACTTGCGGTTGTAGGGGTTGTGGTTTTGGTTTGTGCTTTTTTGCCAATGACTTTTTTGAGGAAAAAAATTAAAGAAGTTTCAAATAAAACTACGGTTGTAGGAGGTAATATTGCAACTTCTTTTAATGAAACCTATAAAGGTAATAAAGTTGTTACAGGATACAACTTGCAACAAAACGAGTTTGAGAAAGTTAGAAAATTAATAAGAGAAACATTCGATCTTCAAATTTCCTTAACCAAAAGAACCGGCTGGTTGTCCCCTATAATGTATATTATCGCAAGTTTGGGAATTGCCTTTGTAATGCTTGTAGGAAACCACTTAATCGAAACTTCAAGATTAACTACGGGAAGTTTTGCAAGTTTTATTACGTCTTTGTTGCTCCTATACAAGCCTGTTAAGACGCTGGGACAAGATTTAACAAATATTCAAGGAATTTTTGTTGCAATAAATCGAGTTTTTGAATTATTTGATTTCAAATCAAGAATTAAAGACAACGGCAAAAAAGAACTGGATTTTATCCCTTCTGATATTGAATTTAGGGATGTTTGTTTTTCATATGATGAGAATAAAGAAATATTGCATAATATTTCCTTTAACGTTAAAAAAGGCGAAACAATAGCTCTTGTCGGGTCGTCCGGTTGTGGAAAATCCAGTTTGGTTAATCTTTTGCCAAGATTCTATGATATAACAAAAGGACAAATATTATTCGATGGAGTTGATATAAGAGACTTTACCTTAAAATCTCTTAGAAACTCAATTTCACAAGTTTTCCAGGATAATTTTTTGTTTAATGGAACAATAAGAGAAAATATCTTAATTGGTAATAACAGCGCAACAAATGAGGAAATTAACACTGTTATTGAGGCCTCTTGTTTATCTGATTTTGTATTTAATCAAGAACAGGGCTTGGATAGTTTAATTACGGAAGGCGGATCCTCGCTATCAGGAGGACAAAGACAAAGAATTGCAATTGCTCGTGCTATGATTAAAAACGCACCGGTTGTTGTTTTAGACGAAGCAACAAGCGCTCTTGATTCCAAATCGGAAAAAGTTGTCCAAAAAGCGCTTGATAACTTAACCAAGGATAAAACCGTTTTTGTTATTGCTCATAGATTATCGACGATTTTTAATGCCGATAAGATTTTTGTTATTGATAACGGAAGAATCATTGAATCAGGGACTCACGAGGAGTTAATCAAGCTTGAAGACGGCAAATACAGAAATTTATATAATTTGCAATTCAAAAATCAAGAAAAAGTACTTGACAATATAAATTGATATAATATTATATATATGTAAGACGTTTCGGGCGTTTAGCTCAGTTGGTAGAGCGCCTCCCTTACAAGGAGGATGTCGGGAGTTCGAGCCTCTCAACGCCCACCATTAAGACCCTAAAAAGGGTCTTTTTTATTGCGTTTCGAGGCTCCGCCTCAGCTGGTCTTTTTAAATTCTACGGCTTGTCGCCTTGAGTTTTACAAAAGCCTGCGCATACTTTATTCGTACGGCTCATAAATTCGCCTACGACTAAAGCATCAACGCCCACCATTTAAATCGAAGAATCCACGGCTTTTTTCGGAAGTGGATAATTTTTTATTTGGTGGTGATTTTTTTATTCTCACAAAATTCTCACATTTTGTAGAAAAAACCTATTGATTTTATTTAAAATGAAAATGTTGTAAAAAAATATTAATTTTTGAATATTGTTGACAAAATTCAAAAAAGAGTTATAATAAAATTATGGAAAAACAGTTTATAGCCTTATATACCCCTGAAGCTGAAAAAGACTTAAAAATTTTAGATAAACAAAACATTAAAAAAGTTTTTCGTACTGTTGGTATATTTGAATGTCTTGGTAAAGAGAGTGTCAATTCAAGACCGCTAAATAATCAAGGGCTGTTTGAATTAAAATGTGATAAAATAAGAATTTATTTTATGTATTACAAAAATAAAATTATAATAATTGTTCTTATTGTTTTAAATAAAACTCAAATGGCACCGGATAGATATAAAACCCGGGCAATAATTAATATTGAAAATTTTATAAGGAATTTTGATGATGAAAAATAATGAAAAAAAAATCAAGACAAACGACGATTTGATAAAAGAACTTTTATCGGTCGATGAGCAAAATAAACTCTATTGTGAAATTGAAAAAGAAGTTAAGAGCATCCGTGGGGGCGCTCGAGCAGGAGCCGGTCGAAAAAAGAAAGATTCAAATAATGTTCTTAAATTTCAAGTAAGAGTTACGGAAAAAGAAAAGATGTTTTTAAATTATGCTCGCAGTCACAATCTAAACTATGATGACTTAATGCAAGGATAATTTTTTAATATGCCCGCATTGTGGCGTACTGTAGTTGTTGTTGCAATTAAAATAATTTTAATGCAAGAAAAAGAAAAAATTCTATACAACGCAATCGGTTCTGTAATTAGAAAAAGACGAGAGGCTCTGGGGAAGGGGTTTAATGTTTTTTGTTATGAAAACGACATTCCGACTTCTACTATGGACTACATTGAAAAAGCCCGCCGTGCGTCTTATTTTCATAGTGTATTAAAAATAATCGATGCGCTTGATTTATCTTATAATGATTTTATTATCCTGCTTAAACAAGAACTGCCTAAGGATTTTACGTTTAAAGTTGTCGATTAACTGTCATCAGGAATTGGATAGAAAATAAATTGATTTTTTTTAAGACGCAATTCTGTTTTTTAGAATGTAACAGGCTGATTAAGGGTTTTCCAGCGCAATTTTGCTAAATCGATAATTTCTTCTGCCATTTTTGAGTTAAGATTCTGCTGAATACTTTGATAATTATAAGCGCAATGTTTATAAAGAGGAATTAAGTAAATATCTTGATTATTGTAAATATAATTGTAGAATGTATCTACTGTTGACCTTTGCGATCTTGTCGGACAAATAACAATATCACAATTTTTATTATCGAATAAAGTTAAGTATGATTGCACAATATCCGCTAAATCCCCGCAACAACAAATCCCGATTGTTAAATTTTTTGATTCAATTACAACTGCAATATCACTTACAACAGGAATTTGATTATTCATAGGATTGAAAGACTTATTATAATAATAAAACTGCTCAATTTTTGCATTTTTAAATTCGTTAATCAATTTATTGCAAACTTCAACAAGGGTCGAAGTTTTCCCGCTATTCTCAAAGCCTTGCAGTGCTATAAACAATCTTTTGTATTTATTACTCAATGATTACCCTTTCCATTTTTAAATTTTTATTAAAAATCTTAGCTTGTTCGCCTATCCAATGACCTATTAGTTTCCCTTTTTTATTGTAAATATAGTTTTTATTCGAAACATTAATAACAACGCTTATAATCTCTCCGGTTTGTGAATCGTAAATAATTGCTTTTTTGCAGTCCTCTTCAATTGACAAAATTCCAATAAACAAACATTTGTAACCTTTTGAGGTTTTATAGTAAAAATACATTACATTAGGTTCGGTTTTATATATAACCCCCAGTGTTTTTATATTGACAAATTTAAATAAATTAGCATTAAATTCTTGAATAGTCAAGGTTTTATCGAAATCTATTTCTTTTTGCAAATTTCTATATTGGTAAGTCGATAAATCCTCAAGTCTTTTTGTCTCAATGGTTTCTTGTGTAAAAATAACGTTTCCTTTGAGTTTTTTAGCATAACTTGGGCTAATAAGAATAAAAAAACAAATTACAATGATTAATTTTTTCATAAAATTTATTATATCAAAGTTTTTAATATTTCATCAATTGTTGTGAGTTTGTTTCTATTATTTTTTATAATATCAAGATTTTTTAAGATATTTTTTAGAATATTCTCATTACTTTTTAAACCCCCAAAGCAAAAAAGCTCATCGGGCTCAATTTCCAGTGTTTTGATAATTTTTTCTAGTGTTTCGGCTGTTAAAAATCCGTTTCCCGTTTCAATTACACTTAAAGCATTTGTTGATAAACCAACCATTTCTGCAAATTGCATTTGAGAAATTCCTTTTTCTTTTCTCAGCCTGCTAATTTTAGCTCCTAATAATTTTTTAATATCCAGCATAATTTATTACTCTTTTCCTTATGTTAAATGTCTTTAAAAACGAAATAAACAAACTTAAATTGTTGACGCACCAAATTAAATTTGTTATAATATTGCTAAAAATGTGCATTAAGGACATGGGAATATTTCTTGCGCATTCAAAAAAATATCAAAATAATAAAATTCAAAATACCATTCATTCACACAAAAATATAAGGAAAAAAGTATGAAAAAAGCTTTCTCATTGATTGAGCTGTTAATAAGCTTAATCACAATTTCAGTCATTCTCGCCTCTTTGGCGCCGATGGTGACGCACAAATTAAAACACGGCGGTGTTTCAATCGGGACAAAGAAGCTATCTATGACTTGTCCTAACACAGTTGGGTCTGATTGCACTCTGTGTCTTGGGAATCAATGTATTGCTTGTCCTATAAGCTGCGGAAACGAATTTAAGAATTCAATTACCTGCAAATGCGAAAGTTGCACTCAAAGTAATTGTGTTAATTGCTCATCAGGCGCAAGCAGATGCGATAAATGTTCAGACGGATACGGGTTGCAATCAAACGGAACCTGCAGCGCTTGTAATGCTCCATATATTTCAAATGGAGGTAATTCAGCTTGTATAAAGTGTGACAGCGGGTATAAGTACCAAAATGAAAACTTAAAAACACAATGTAAAGAATGCGATACGGCAAACGGATACTTTCCTAACAGTGATAGAAAAGGATGCACGCAAAAAACCTGTACCGTGGGATATAGAAGAGAAGGGAACAGCTGTACGCCCTGTGCGGGAAATACCTATCAATCAAACAATAGTTATTCAGGGACAACCTGTAGTTCTTGCGGGGTAAATGAAATAGCAAAAGCGGATCATTCAGGCTGTAGTTCAACTTGTGTTAACAAGTCGACTTGTGGTGCGCAAGAAAAATACAACGGATGTAAATGCGAACCTTGCGGCGCTGGAACACAACCGAATGCTGATAAAACCGCTTGTGATGCAATTCCAACAGCTCCGCAGGAGCCCACAATAACAACCTGTGAATCAGGAAAATATTTAGAGAATGGCAGCTGTCACGATTGTCCTACGGGTTGTAAAACTTGTTCAAGCAGCACAAATTGTTCTGAATGTACAAATGATGAGGATTATAAATTAGTCGGAACAACTTGTAAAGCTTATTCAAGACCCAAAAGTCAGGCTGATTGTGATGCTTGGACGGATTCCAAATCTATTTATGTACCATATTATAAAGAGAAAAAAGTGGGCGGCGATTTTGTTCAACTTAGCTATGCATCAACTGTGCCGACTCTTTCCCATATAACCGGATTTGCAACAATCGCTATTACTTTTGTTGAAATAGACGAGAGCTTGGGTGGTTTTTGTATAACAAAATTTAACGCAGGAGATGCAAACGGACCTGCAATCCCATCAAGTACAGTTGAAACAAAAAGAGCAGGACAATCTGGTCAAAATTGTGATGCAAGTTCGAAAAACTGCTGCTGGACAGGTGGAAACGGGTTAGCCGGTGCCGTTAAGACTGCAAATACGGAAGAAAATGGTTGTATTACCGATGCAAATGCAACTAAAATGCATCATACGACTGATACTTCCGCTTTTAACTACGGAGGTTGTAACAGAACTGTTTGTAATGCTCCTGCTGCTGAAGAAATTTGCAAAATATATGCACCCGGAAAAACCTCAATGGGAGACTGGGTACTTCCTGGGGGTTCTGAAGTCGGTGCAATAAATCTTGGTATGAAAGCAAGTCCTACAGGTAAAACAGATACAGAAGTTACTAACAGATCAAGAATAGGTAGATTTTCCGGAGCAAGTGGTTTACAGCTTTGTCAACACGGAACTGTAAGTAATACCGCAGGATTACCCAAATGTAATGACAGCAGCAGATGCTTTGGAGCATACGGCAATAAATGTTACCCATATGCAGTTTGGGGTTCTAACGATAAAGATGATATAAATTTCGTCCCAGGACTTGATCCCGGAGCTACAACAGTTAAAACTTATTATAGTTTTGATGGTGGACACACAGGAAATACATTCTTTATTCCAAAAAAGGATTATGCTTATTCTGTTCGTTGTGTTCTTACTAAAACAATAATTCCTGATTAAATATTTATTTTGTGTTTTGATACGGGGCAATTTCTTGCCCCTTTTTTTGTTATTCGATTATATCAAATTTTTAATCAAAAAGAAAGGGGCACAAGTTGCGCCCCAATTTGGTTTTTAAGATACAAATTCTATTTATATATTTTTTAAAAAATATATTTAAATAATATACTAAATACGAATTTATGTCAAATAAAAAATGTTTGTGCTATTAATAATATTATGATTATTACGCCTGAAGAATTGGAAATTTATAAACCCGATAAAAAATTAAAAGAAAAAATGGATAAAACCGAGCTTTTTGAGAAAACTTTATTCGAGGTTGAATCTTGTTTTCATTCGATTCGAGTTGTTCGGAATAAAGTTGGTGTTTTTTTAAAGTATCTTGAAACTTATCAGGCGGGAATCATTAAAACGCCTTGTTATAGCGGGAATTTGCCTTATATTAACTATTTTTTAATCCCTTATTTAATGAATAAAAATATTAAAGATATTCTTCTTATCGGATTTGGTTCAGGAGTTCTTATAAACCAATACGAAACTCTTTTTCAAAACCTTAAAAGGATTGATGTTGTTGATATTGAGGAGAATATCCTTGATATTGCAAAAAAGTATTTTAATTATAATAAAACCGATAAAATGAATTTCTATCTTCAAGACGGCTTAATTTTTTTAAAAACAACAAAGAAAAAGTACGATTTAGTTGTGGTTGATGTTGCTAATAACTTTGGAATTGACGAAAGATTCTGCAATAATGATTATTTAAGTTTAATTAACAGTCATCTTAAAAAAACAGGGATTTTTGTATCGAATTTGCCCTCAAGCAGGGATATTTTTAACAAAAAAAATAAATTTATTCTTAATTTAATTAATAATTACAAAAATTATTTTAATAATGTTGATATTTATAATGGCGAAACTTCCAATCGTGTTTTTTACAAAACTTTTTTTGATATTGATAAAATCGTTTTAGATATTACTAATTTGATTCTTATTTCCTATAATAAAAACTACACAATTAAAAAAGACGAAAAAATTGATAGAATAATTGATATTTCCCCTTATTTAGAGGATTTTGTGCGAAGGTAGTTTTTTAGTTCCTCCAAATCTTTTTCGTTTTTAAATGCAAGTTCACTGTAGAAAAATCCTTGTTTTATTTGAACATTATCGTATTTAAGTTTTTTTGTTTTTGTAATTGTTTCAATCATATCCAATTTATTTTTAAAAAACCTTTTAAATTCTTCGTTTGCTCTTTCAACCCCTCCGCAAAAATCAAGCCAGGGGTCAATAATTGTTTTTTTATTGTTGAATCTATTAATTCAACCTTGTAGCATAGGGCGATTGGCTTAACTTCTTTATATCCTTTAGAATCCCTTAAACAATCGTCCGCTTTTCTTGTGTATTGGTTTCTGGAACAAAAATTAATATTGTTAAAAGAAACTTTCATAGTAATTCTATAAAAACTAAAAAAGTATTTTTTTGCCTAAAATCTTTTTATGTTACAATTTTTATATGGAAAAAAGGAGAAGGAAATGAAAAAATATAGAATTGGAATAGATATCGGAGGAACTAATATAAAAATTGCTCTTGTGGATACAGAGGGCAAAATTGTTTATTCAAATACCACTCCAACAAGGGCTGAAATGGGTTTTGAGGCAGGTGTTAATAATATTAAACAAGCAATTAAAGATTTAATCACCGAAACAAACCAGGATTCTAAAACAATTGAGGCAATCGGATTTGGATTACCCGGACAAATTGACTATAAAGAAGGAGTTGTAAAGAATCTTCCTAATATTCCGGGGTGGGTTAATATTCCTTTAGCAAAAATTATAGAAGACGAATTCTCAATTCCTACAAGACTTGATAACGATGTTCGCTGTGCTGCTTTAGGGGAGCTTAACTTCGGAGCGGGAAAAGGTTGCGAGAATCTTATTTGTATTACAGTAGGAACAGGAATCGGTTCAGGGATTGTCCTAAACGGAAAACTCGTTCGAGGAGCAAGCAACGCAGCAGGTGAAATCGGTCATATTAAAATGTCTTTAAACGGGGGACCTTTGTGCGGCTGCGGTGATTATGGCTGTTTTGAAGCTTATGCGTCAGGTCCAGCGATTGTTACAATGGCAAAAGAATATATTTCGGGCGGAAAATCCGCAAAATATAAAGAAATGGCAGCGCAAGACGGATTAATTACTCCTTATTTGGTAGCTCAAGCAGCACTTTTGGGGGATGCTGTTTCAATTCAAATTTTTAAACAAATCGGAAAAATTATAGGGGTGGGTTTATCCAGTGTTGTTAATTTATTAAATCCTGAAAAAATAATAATAGGCGGCGGTATAGCTGACGCAGGTGAAATTCTTTTAAATCCTATTAAAGAAACAATTCTTGATAGATCTATGCCAATTCAAGGACAAACAGTTAAGGTGGTGCCTGCGCAACTGGCTAATACTGCAGGTGTTATCGGGGCAAGTTTGCTTATTAACAGCTAAATTATGACATTGAACTTTTTTTTCGGCGATGAAGATTTTTTAATCGAAAAAGCTATTAATAAAATTAAACAAGAAACTTTAGGGGACAATATCAACGAGTTTAACTGCAAAAGCGTTGATAACCCTAATTATGCCTTGTTTTTAGAGCTTTTAATGTCAAACGGGACAATGTTTGGTGAAAGTTTGGTTGTAATTAAGTGTCCTAAGTATTTTCTTGAATCAAAACAAAAAGAAAAACTGGACGATAAACAAACCCAACAATTAATTAACGCACTAAATAATTTATCCCCAAGAGTTCATTTTATCCTTGTTTGTCCGACTCCAAGGGGAGAAAAAAAGAAACCCGATTCAAGAAAAAAACTATACAAAGAAATTCTAAAACTAACTAAACCCCAAGAATTTCCAAGCTATAAAAATTATGAGGATTATAAACTTATTCCGATAATTAAAAAAATGGCAGCTGAAATTAATCTTAAAATAAATCCTAAAGAGGCGTCTTTACTGGTTCAAGTTACAGGGGCGTCTTTAAGGGATTTATCCAATCAGCTGGAAAAGCTAAAACTTTATGCTTATCCTCTTGATACAATAACCGCTCCAATGATTATAGAGCTTTCCTCCTCTAATTCGGATATTTTTGCTTTGGTTGATTTAATTTTAGCTAAAAATTATATAGACGCACTTGATTTAATTTCTCAAATCTTGCAAAAAGAGCATTATTTGCCTTCTTTAGCTTTTATTCAATCCACTTTTTCGTCTTTAGTTCAAATAAAACTTTTTTCTCAATCCTTATCAAGTTATGAATTAGCGCAAATGCTTAATCAGAATGAATTTGTGGTTAAAAAGAACATTGAAAAGGTTAGGGGAGTTGACTTAGAGGAACTTATAAGATTAAGGATTGATTTAATTAAGGCTGAATATAATTTAAAAACAGGGACAATAAAAGACCCGATAACGGCTTATCAGCTGGCGTTTTTAGGAGAGAAAAGTGCTTAATAATATTTTTTTAAAAAAATTTCCGTTTGCTTATAATTATTTTTCAACTCTTATAGAGTTGGTAGTGAAAAACGAGAGAAAATTCCCCCAAGGGTTGATTTTTGAAGGCAACGACACAAAAATTCAGTATTTATTTGCTCTTGAGTTAGCACGGATTCTAAGTTGTCAAAAAAAAGGGGATAAAAATTGCGATTGTCTTAGCTGTAAGTGGATTTATTCCTTTTCTAATCCTAATATTAACCCGATATCGCAAATCCATTATAAACCACAAGGAGATGAAACTAAAACTATAATTTCAGCTAAACAAGCTTTGGAAATTGAAAAAACCTTAACT
>CANAIK010000051.1 GCA_947361225.1 uncultured bacterium | reverse complement strand
CTCAGGAAACAGCTTCAGTGAAACAGCTAGGAATAAAAAATATATATTAGTTATGATTTCAATATATACTTTTTTTGTTACATATCGTTACAATATATAATTTCCACTTCTTAAGTTAAATATTCCACAAATCAAATTTTTTTAAACACTTTTAGGATTTTGGAGCTTTAGTTTCCCGTATGATAGTTTTCTAATTTGTCCTATAACTTCATCGATGTATTCTGAGTATTTTTTATCAAGTTTGCCTTGTTCGACTGCGTTTTGGACATTGATTAAGTAATTATTAAGATTTGATTCAAAATTCGGAACCGTTTTACACCAAATGTCGAAGGGCATAAAATCCCTTTCGTTATTACAATAAACGCAATCGCAAATGTAGTTTTTAAGAGTATTTCCACCACCCGCTCCATAAGGATTTATATGCTCCGCTGTTGGAATATGACCGTTTACAAGTGCTTGCGCTATTTGTTTTGAATCGTTATTGGCGGGTTTTGAATATTTAACAAAAAAACAATCACAATCGTTTATGCTGTTTGGAAGTTTTGATAAAATTTCATAGAAATCCAATCTTAATTTTCTGTTGGGTATTAAGCTGGAAATTCTGTAAGTAGAGGGTTTTGCACATTTTTCATTGCCTTTTGCCGCTCTTTTTAACCTTTTTGATTCTTGATGTATTCTATCTAGAATAAAATCCCTTTTTTCTTCGCAATCAATATTCATTCTTACAAAATGGCTGGCTTCTCCTGTTATTTTGTCGTATTTTTGAATTAAAGGTCTCAAATGTTGAATGGATTCGATTTTAACTAAATCCGCCAAATTTTTATTTGGATATTTTTTTGCTAAATCTTTTATAATATTAACAATTTCTTGCTCGTTTTTTCGATAAATTGATTTGGTTTTCCCTTTTTTTCCGATAAGATTTTTTTCATTCTCGAATTCTTCTAAGATTCTAATTAAGTCATCACCCGTTGCACTCGATGCGTTATTAATAAAATCATTGACTTGGTTTTGTGTGAGCATTAGTTTATCGCAAACAGGACAATGCATATTCTTTAAGGTCTTAATCCCAAAAGAATTCGTTGAACATTGATAATCGGCTCTAAAAGCAATATTGCTTGAAAAGTTATTATAATTTTGATATTGCGAAGTTTTTTCTTGATTATTTGTTTTATATTGCGATTTTTGATATCTATAAAAACCAGCTAAAGGAAAATTTATTTTCATACTTCTGTATTAAAACCGCTCAAGGAAAAAATTTTTGTTAAATTTTTTTAAATTCATCGATTGCATAAGAAAAAGCTTCAACTAATTCAGGCGAATATTTTATGTTTGTGTTGAGCTTAATTTGTTCGATTGCCTCATCGATTGTGTAGGGTTTTCTATAGGGTCTGTATGAAATCATTGCAAAGTAGCTGTCTACAATTAGAATTATTTGGGATGTTGTTGGAATTTCATTTCCTTTTTTATTATTCGGATAACCCGATCCGTCCCAATTTTCGTGATGGTGTTCAATAATAGGAATAATATCTGAAACAGAACTTATTGGTTTTAGAATTTCTTGCGCTCCTACAATCGGATGTTTTTGAATCTCGTTTTTTTCCTCAGGGCTTAGGGGAGCCGCTTTTTTCATGATATCTTTGGGCATTAATGTATTTCCGATATCATATAGTAATATTGCGATTTTTAGTTTATCGACCTCGTTTTTCGATAAATTCATTCTTTTTGCAATTAAAGTTGCAAGTGCAATTTTGTTTTTTGTAATCCCGTCTTGATACAAGGGAAAATACGATTTAGAAATTGAATCAACAATACTGTAGAGCATTTCTTGAGTGGAGGTGTTGGATGAGTTTTGTTGTTTAATTTTTAGTTTTTCCGATAAATCAACCGCTAAGTTTTTGTTAAAAGGAATTCTATGTTTGGTTAGAATGTCAACAAAAGCATCGATTGCAATGTCTTGCCAGGAGGTTATGTTGTCAACATCGGCTAAAGTTACCTGATTTCTTCCTTTTTGTTTTGATGAATACATTGCTTTATCGCACATTTCGAATAATTCATCAATATTTGTTGTTTGTTCAATAAAAACAGCAACGCCCAAAGAGGCGGTTATTCCTTCTTTTAAACCGTCCACAAAACAGGATTCAACCGAAATTCTAAGTCTTTCGGCTGCGGCAAGTCCGCCTTTAGCGTCAATCCCCGGTAGAATTATGAAAAATTCTTCCCCGCCGTATCGAGAGGGAATATCAACACTTCTTGAAGTATTTGTAATGACATTGGCAATAGCGGAAATTGCTTTATCGCCCATTGAATGTCCGTATGTATCGTTAATTCTTTTTAAATGGTCTAAATCAAGTCCCACAAGACAAAACGGCTGTTTTGTTCTAAGGGAGCGGGTGGCTTCTCTATGAAGTGCGTCTTCGAAGAATCTTCTGTTAAAAAGATTTGTCAAATGATCTGTAACTGCTTGTTTTTTAACGGTTTCGAAAAGATTTGCAATTGTTATTGCCAATTCAATTTGTCTTGCAAAAAGATTAAGGAAACTAATTTCATCGTCCTTTAATTCTTTTCTTGGTGAGAATACCGACAAAAATCCGCTAAATTGACTTTGAACGGTGATTGGAAAGACAATAATTGTCTTTGTCGGGTTGTCTTTTATAAATTCCTCAACTTTTTCTTCGTTTGGATTCTCAATATTATCGTCAATAAATTGTTCTAAACTAACATAATAAGCAACTTCTTTATTTTTGATTGCATTCTCAATAACCCCGTCTTTTTTGGGTTTTAACTTGAAATCATAAATCGTGCTTTGGGTTAATCCTGCCATTTGAAGTGAAAAATCATTCTCAAGGTAGGTTTTAAGCGCATAATAGGTATCGTGTTCTTCGTATTGTTTTTGGGTTATAAAACTATAGATATATCCAAATTCCCCGTATAAACTGGAAACAATTGTCTCTAAGACATTAGACAGGGGTCTTGATGAGTTCATCATATCCCAAACTTGTTCTAAGGTTAAAAGGGTTTGATTTGCAAGTCGGAGTTCTTCTGTTCTTTGGGCGATTTCACGCTCTAATACGACGTTTCTTTGATAAACTTCATAAACGTCTTTAGTTTCTTCATTAATCTGACTTTCAACGTCTTTTAATTTTTTAGCCGATTTAGATATCCAATCCAAAATACCCATAAATTAATTATACCCCAAGGAAGATAATATATACAACAAAATTTAAAAAAAATTTAAAATTAGTTTAAATTATTGATTCAAAAAATTTTATTAGTTATAGTATATTATTATAAAGATAGTAGATTGGAGTTTAATTAATGTTAATTGAAGAAGTTTTAGAACTTGCAGTTTCAAAAAAAGCAAGTGATATTCATATTTCGGCGAATTTGCCGCCGGTTTTAAGAATCGATGGAAGACTTTATCGAACAAATCTTCCTGTTCTATCCTCAGACGATGTTGAGACAATCATTTTCCCGATTTTATCCAACGATCAAAGAAGAGAATTGGAACAAAACTGGGAATTGGACTTTGGATATGGGTTGCACGGTGTTGGACGTTTCCGTGTAAATATTTATCGAGACAAAGGCTCCTATGCTGCCGCTTTTAGAACAATTAACTCAACCCCTCCGAATTTCGATGATTTGGGACTTCCTGCGGTAATGAAAAAAGTTGCGGATAGACCCCGTGGTCTTATTTTAGTTACAGGACCAACCGGATCAGGTAAATCAACAACATTAGCTGCAATGATTGACTACATTAACTCAACCAGAGTTGAACACGTTCTTACAATTGAGGATCCTATCGAGTTTATCCATCAAAGTAAAAAATGTGTTATCCATCAACGTGAATTGGGTCAGGATACAAAATCGGTTGTTAATGCTCTTAAATCAGCACTTCGTGAAGATCCGGACGTTATTCTGGTTGGTGAAATGAGAGACCTTGAAACCACTCGTTTGGCGCTAACTGCAGCAGAAACAGGGCACTTGGTTTTAGGAACACTTCATACCTCCAGTGCCTCACAAACCATTGATAGAATCGTGGATGTTTTCCCTGAAGCGCAGCAGCAGCAAATAAGATTGCAGCTTTCAATAAGTTTAGTTGCGGTATTTTCTCAATGCTTGCTGCCTAAACTTCAACCGGACGGACAGAAAAAAGGAAGAGTAATGGCTCAGGAAATAATGCTTGTTAATCCTGCGATTGCAAACCTTATTCGTGAGCAAAAAACCGCTCAAATTTATTCTGCGATTCAAACAGGGACTCAAATCGGCATGCAAACCCTTGATATGTGCTTAAAATCATTGGTTCAAAAGAAATTGGTCGATCCGCTTGATGCTGTTACAAAATCTCAAAGACCGGATGAATTTAGACGTTCAATCGGACTTCCTCCGGATAATGCGTCAAGTTCTATGATATTCTAGTTATGATTGATACGCACGCTCATATAAATATGCTTGAAAACCCCGAATTGGGGATTATGGAATCACGAAACGCAGGAGTGGAAGAAATTATCATTCCTGCGGCTTGTGAAACTGATTTTGAGCAAATCCTGGATTTATGTCATAGATTCGATAAAGTCTACTGCACTTTAGGGGTTCATCCTGAGAATTGTCAGGAATTTAATAACGCAACAGCTAAAAAAATAATTGAGCTGGCTAAAGACAAAAAAGTCGTAGGGATTGGTGAAATTGGTCTGGATTATCATTATTCTAAGGATAATAAAGAAATTCAAAAAAATTGTTTTATAAATCAGATTGAAATTGCGAAATTGCTTGATTTGCCGATAGTTGTGCACGATAGGGACGCACATTTGGATACTTTTAATATATTAAAAGATAATTGTTGCAAAAAAGTTTTGCTCCATTGTTTTTCAGGCAGTGTTGAATTTATGAAACAATGCACTAAAGAAGGTTATAAAATCGCAATCGGGGGTGTTGTAACTTTTAAGAATGCAAAAAATATTAAAGATGTAGCAAAAGAAATTGATTTATCGGATTTAATGGTTGAAACCGATTGTCCTTATTTAACGCCCCATCCTTTTAGGGGTTTAGAGAATTCACCAAAATACTTAGGTTTTACACTTAAAGAAATTGCAAAAATTAAGAATATCCCCTATGATAGTATTGAGAATATTACAAATAAAAACGCACGAGAATTTTTTAGTTTAGAAGGAGAATAAAAATGGCTCAACAAGAAATACAAGGAACAATAAAAACCAGAATGGCAGTTTTAGTTTTCTGTGCTGATGTCAACAGCCCTCTTGTTCTGTATTTTGACAACGCTCAAAAAGTTTATGAAGACCTAAAAGCTTTAATCAATTCAACCGAAGTTAAAATGGTTGAATTCGAACCTGTTGGACCAATTAAAAAAGCTTCTTTATTGTCGAATAAAATTGTTGGAGTTGCACTTCAAGAAGAAAGATACTTTACCCAAGAAAACAATGGCTAAAAAAAGATTAGATTCAATTTTAGTTGAGCACAAGTATTTCGAAACGAAAAGTTCTGCTGCTGCAATGATTTTAGCGGGCAAAGTGAAAATTAACGATAAAATTATTGATAAAGCAGGACAACTTTTCGATGAGGATTTTTTATTTAATGAAAAAAATCCTGCTTTAATTGAAATTGATTTTTTGCCTTATGTTTCAAGGGGCGGATTAAAACTCGAGGCGGCGCTCAAAGCTTTTAATATCGATTTAAAGGATAAAATTTGCATTGATATGGGGGCTAGTACCGGTGGATTTACCGATTGTATGTTAAGTTTCGGAGCGAAATATGTTTATGCTCTTGATTGCGGTTATAATCAACTCGCTTGGAAGTTAAAAAACGACAATAGGGTAAAATCTATTGAGAAAATAAACGTTAAAAATTGTAGTTTTTTTGATGTTTTTTCAACCAATAATGAATCGGAAGTTGAATTGCCCGAGTTTTTATCAATGGATTTATCGTTTATTTCAATAAAAAAAGTGCTAATAAACTGCAAAAATTTTATATCCAAAAACGCAAGTTGCGTTCTTTTGATTAAACCCCAATTCGAGGCTGATAGGGAAAATATCGAAAAAAAAGGGGTTGTGCGAAACGAAAAAATAAGAGAGAAAATTATTTGTGATATTAAGGATTTTTGTACAAGCATCGGTTTTTCAGTCCTTGGATTAATCGAAAGTCCCATTAAGGGGGCAAAAAGCAAAAATATTGAATATTTAATTTATTTACAAAGGGTTTAATATGGCTTTAGTTGAAAGTTTGGGTTTAATTAGTGAAACATTGGAAAAAATTTTGGATTTTGTAGCGGCTGATGAAGTTTTATCCAAGGATTTTGAGCAATATTTAAATATTAATAAAATTGAAATTAATACGGAAAAAGATTTTAATAATACAATAATCCAATATATTTTTGATATGAAAATGCAGAATGGATTAAGGGTTCTGGAGTATTACAGAAGAAAAAACGAAACATCTTTTTCTATTGTTGATTCAATGCTCAATTCTTTTGTAGGGGTTTTTCAAATTAACAAAATTTCTTCTAATACTTATAATGCTCTTTGTTTAGCGTCAAACGCCGAAATTACCTTAATTCCGATGGTAAAAATGCATCATTTAAAACAAATCGGAAGATACGATTATATAGAAGCAAGGATTATTGAATTTAACAACAATCTTTATATTCTTGAAATTTACAATGTAATTTCTGAGTATAATTTGTATGAAGCTAAAGTTTCGGCGATTAAATATATGCTGCAATCCCCAAAGAGCGCTTATTTTAAAAACGACAAAAAAAGAGAGGAACTAATTATACAAGCGCAAAGTTTTTATCAAAAATTCCTTGAATTATTTAACAACGACTATATAATAACGACAAATAAAAAAACCGATAGTTTAATAGAATTCTTTAATCGATATAAAGACGGAAACCCCAAAACCGATTATTCAAGCTTAATTGAGAGGGTTGAAAAAAATCGATATATAAAAATCGAAGAATTGGATTACGATGAACAAACGCTCCTAAAAAACGAAATTACAGGGTTTTCCTCCCATAAAGAAACCTATGATATCGGATTGTTTGTTGATAAAAAAAGAGGGCTTTATATTATTCCTTTCCTTGAAACCTTTTTTAAGTGTTTTCTGGAGGAAATCGAGGGGGCAAGTGAATGCATTAAAGAATTTTTAACGAGTGATAAAATTCCTCCTGAGGTAATAAAATTTGCATATGACAAAAATCCGAATTTTTTAAGTGTTATTAACAAAAATCTTAACACTAATTTTTCAACGCTGGACGAACTATTGTTTAACACCAAAGCCTCTTTTATAAGTGACGATGTTTTTTCAAGCGTTAATATTCTGTTTAATTCCGAATTGTTTTCTTCATTATTAGACCAATAAAAGTTTTTGTAGTACAATATTTCTATAGACAATTTATTTTAAGGGGAATAAATGGCGGATACTACAACAACTCAACATTATGATGCCTCGAATATTAGAGTACTGGAAGGTTTAGAGGCTGTAAGGGTTAGACCCGGGATGTATATCGGATCAACCAGTCAAAGAGGATTGCATCATTGTATTTATGAAATTGTTGATAATTCAATTGATGAAAGTTTAGCAGGATATTGCGATACAATCCACGTTACAATCCATAAAGACGACTCTGTTACTGTTGAGGATAATGGTCGTGGCATTCCTTGCGATATTAAACCTGATAGCGGTAAATCCGCTCTTGAAATTGTTCATACCGTACTTCACGCAGGAGGAAAATTCGGAGACGGCGGATACAAAGTTTCAGGGGGATTGCACGGGGTTGGTGCCAGTGTAGTTAATGCGTTAAGTGAAAAATATATCGTTGAAGTTTCTCGTGATGGATTTGTCCACAGACAAGAATACTTAAGAGGGGAACCCACAACAGGGGTTGAACAAATAAGACCGACAAGTGCCACAGGTACAAAAACCCATTTTTGGCTAGATCCTGAAATATTCACCGAAACTACGGAAATTGATTGCGAAGTAATTGCAAACAGACTTCGAGAAATGGCGTTTTTGAATAAAGGTTTAAAAATCGTTTTCCACGATGAGAAAAACGAGAAAGAAACAACTTATCACTTCGAAGGCGGGATTGCAAGTTATGTTGAGCATTTAAATAAGAATAAAAATGTTCTTTTTGATAAACCCGTATATATCGAAAAATTAATCGATGGAATTAATGTTGAAATTGCAATGCAATACACTGATTCATATTCTGAGAATGTGCTTTCTTTTGCTAATAACATTAACACTCATTCGGGCGGGACCCACTTAACCGGTTTTAGAAACGGGATAACAAGGGTTATTAATGATTACGCCAGAAAAAACAATATCCTAAAAGAAAAGGATTCCAATTTAGCGGGAGAAGACGTTCGAGAAGGTTTAACCGCTATTGTTAGTGTTAAAATTTCAAATCCTGAATTCGAAGGACAAACAAAAGAAAAACTGGGTAACGCAGAAGTTACTCCTGCAGTTAACGACGTTATTCGAGATAAATTCCAAGAATGGCTTGAGTTTAATCCAAAAATTGCAAAGACAATTATTGATAAAACCTTGCAGGCAGCTAGAGCTCGAGAGGCTGCAAGAAAAGCCCGTGAACTTACAAGAAGAAAAACGGCTCTTGAAAGTTCTTCGCTCCCCGGAAAACTTGCGGATTGCTCAAGTCGTGAGGCGGAAAAATGCGAATTGTACATAGTTGAGGGAGATTCTGCGGGAGGTTCTGCTAAGCAGGGTCGAAACAGAATGTTCCAAGCGATTCTACCTTTAAGAGGAAAAATTCTAAACGTTGAAAAAGCCCGTTTGGATAAAATTTATAATTCTGATTCAATTAAAACAATGATTCAAGCTTTAGGAATAAATATTTCCAAAAA
The DNA here is from genome assembly GCA_947361225.1 of uncultured bacterium. Lineage (GTDB taxonomy): Bacteria > Cyanobacteriota > Vampirovibrionia > Gastranaerophilales > Gastranaerophilaceae > RUG14156. The sequence goes on along the minus strand of CANAIK010000051.1, from coordinate 5,266 downwards.
TCACGAGGAAGTAGACGTTTCTAAGTTAAGATATCATAAAATTGTTATAATGACAGACGCTGACGTAGACGGAGCGCACATTAGAACCCTAATGCTGACATTTTTCTTTAGATACGCCCGTCCTTTACTAGACAACGGTTATGTTTATATTGCACAGCCTCCTTTGTATAAAATTACCACAGGAAAACAAACAAACTACTTGTATGACGACAGAGCCCTTGATAGAATGATTCGAGAACGTGGTGTTAAAGGTGTTCAGCTGTTTAACGGCAAAAAAGACAAATCAATTAAAGAAGAAAACTTAGAACCGTTTATGTATGAAATGGGAAAATATTACCGTTCTTTCTACAATCCGATTATTAATCAAATGCCTTCTGTTATTGTGCGTGGATTAATTCGATCCCAAATTAAGGTTGAGGATTTTGAAAACGAAGAAAGAATGAAAGAAATTTACAATTATTTGTCTCATTATATCGAAGATCACGCTCAAAACTACGGAATTGAGGACGCTAAGGATTATAGAGTATTTTTAATTTCGAACCCTGAGAATACTAAGTTTAATTTAAAAATTGAACTCGGGGGTGATTTAGATCCGGTTATCATTACTCAACATATTATAAAATCTCAAGAATTTACAAGATTAAAAGATTCATATCCTAAAATAAGAGAATTTTTAATCGAGGAAGAAAAATTGTTGAAACTTGAAACCGAACAAGGAACCTTGGATATTACATCTTTTACTCAACTTCAAAAATTAATTGAAGATAGAGGACAAAAAGGCATGCAAATTCAAAGATTCAAAGGTTTAGGAGAAATGATGCCTCAGCAATTGTGGGAAACAACAATGGATCCTGCTAATCGAACCCTAAAAAGAGTAAGTTTAGAGGACGCTCAGTTGTGCGATGAACTTTTCGATATCTTAATGGGCGATAACGTTGCCCCAAGGCGTGATTTCATTGAGCAAAACGCAGTTTATGCTACTAATATTGATGTATAAATTATGAAAAAAATAAAACTTGGAATTGTTGGTTTATCTGTAATCGGGGCGTCAATTTTTGACGCACTCAAGGATAACAACGATTATGAGCTTTATATTCATTCTAATTCCGGTTTTAATAAGGTTAAAGAGTTTGTTAAACAATCGTCTAATGATATTCGAGCTGTTAAGGGCTGCGATATTGTTTTTGTTTGTACAAAGTTGTCTCAAACCCTTGAAACGCTTGATAAATTGAATCAGTTTTTAGATAAAAACACTCTTGTTGTCGACGTGGCATCAAGTAAAAAAGAGCTTTTAAATAAAACTTATAATTATACTTTTCTTTTGTCTCATCCAATGGCAGGGAGTGAAAAAACCGGTTTTGAGGCAAAAGATAAAGAACTTTTTAAAGGTGCTCGATGGTTATTCGAACAAGATAATGAAGTTTTGTTAAAAGTAATTAAAGATTTAGGTGCAATTCCTCTAAAAATTTCTATGGCTGAACACGACAGTTTGTGCGCCCAAATTTCTCATTTACCAACCCTTTTATCCTTTTTGCTTTTTGATTGCGCTTCGGATAATGCTAAAAAAATTGCTTCAAGCGGTTTTCGTGATACAACAAGACTTGCAATGACTAATTCCGACTTAATTCTATCAATGCTCAAAACAAATGAAGAGAATATTCTAAGCGCTTATCAAAAATTAACGGATAAATTAAATTACTTGCAAAATTTGTCAGATAATGAGAAAATCAAATTATTTGAAGAAATCTCCCGCAAAAGAAAAGCAATGTATGATAAAAACGGAAAAAATATCTTCGAAATATAGAGAAATAAAAACTTTTGTTCAACAAAAATACGAATCATTGAGCATTCTGGATAGATATATCCTAAAACAGTTGAGCGATGTTTTTATCTTGGGGGTAATAATTTTTACATCAATTATTTTTGCCTCAGAAACATTCACTCAGCTAATTAAACAAATTTCTTTGTATGGAATTCCTTTCCATATCGCTCTTATGATGATAATTCTCAATTTGCCTCAGGTTTTTGTCCTTACAATTCCAATTTCAACCCTTTTTGCAACTGTAATGACTGTTAATGATTTGAGTTTAAAATCCGAAATAACAATTTTTAAAGCCTGCGGAATTAGCGTTGAAAGGGTGTCTCGACCTATTTTTTGTTTTGCGCTCCTAATGACAATTGTTAGTTTTTGTATTAATGAATTTGTCGTTCCAACAGCGTCAACTCAATCTAAATCCTTAGCGATTTATTCACTTGAACAAAAACATATTCCTGATAATAAAATGAATTTTACGGTTAAAGATATTGATAAGGATAATAACTTAAAAAGGCTTTTTTATGCGCAATGGTGCAAAGATAAGACTTTAAATAATGTTACTGTTATTGATATATCAAATCCTAAGAATATCCAAATAGTTCAAGCCAAAAAAGGCACAACGTCTGATTATGGATGGAAGTTTACCGACGGGGTAATTTATACAATTTCAAAAAACGGGAAAATTTTTAACACATCTTTTTTTGAAGAATCCGATGTCACTTTCGGAATCGGAGATGTTAATGAAATGGTTAAAGAAAACACAAGTGAGTTTAATTTTTTCAAATTAATGAAACATATTAAAAAACAAAAAGGGCATTTGGAGAAAAAAGTTAAACTTGAATATGAAATTAATCTTTTCGATAAACTTGCACTCCCCTTAACGACCCTGGCGCTTGCAATTATCGGGGTTCCTTTAGCGATAACGCCTCCAAGGGTTCGATATAATCGTGGATTTTTGTTTAGTATTATTATAATTTTTATTTATTACGTCATAAGAGCGCTGTCTTTAAATCTTGGTGAAACAGGGGCTATCCACCCTCTTTTTGCTGCGTGGGCCCCGGTTTTGATAATTTCTTTAGTCGGAGGAATACTTTTTTACAAAAAAGCATTCAAAATTTAACTTAATTTTTTTTGGGATTGTTTATTTTGAGTTTTTTGTGTAATTTCAACTCCCCTAACAAGAACTTTTATAAGATTTTTAATTAAATTGCTGCTTGTTTTTATTGCGTTGTTGCTAAAATTAATAAATTTATTTCGCAAATTGGTGAATTCTCTTTTTTGGGGAATTATTTTTTCGCTAATATCATCTTTTTGAGGACTTGAAACTGCATCTTCTATTATTGTAGAATCTATTTCATTTGTTGTTGGTTCGTCATCCTCGATAATTTCATATTCTAATAATTTATCACTTGTTTTAGGTGTTTCATTCGGTTTAATATCTTCTTCTGTAAATATTTGCTCAATTTCATCTTCTTTAACCACAGGTTCATTAATTAAAATTTCATTGACTAATAATTCATTAACAGGAATTGCAATTTCAGTTTCTTGAGTGGATGATTCTACAATTTCGCTTTCTTCAGTTTCCAATTCTTCATAATTAATCGGATCTTCTTGTGCTAAGCTTTCTTCGTCCTCTGTGTAAGAATCTTCTTCTGTTTCTTCTTCTATTGGTTCGTTTGGATTTAATTGATGCTTTAGTTTTTCAAGTTCACTTTTAAGTTCTTTTCGTTCTTTTTTAAGCTCGTTTTGTTCCTCTACAACTTCTTTTTTTGATTCTTCGATATCTTTAATTCCGTCTTCCAAAGAATCGATTTCATCCAAAAAATCTTTAATAGAGTCATCAAAATCAAGATTGTCGATTTCATCTTCTTTTTCGCTGATAAAATCCTCAATTTCTTCTTTTTGAGTTTCGATTGATTCCAATTCTTCTTCCAGGATTGAAATTTCGTTCTCTAATTTTTCAACTTCGTCTTCCGAATAAGAATCTTCTTCTTCGATTTCATCAATTTGACATTCTTTTTCTTCAATCTTAGATTCGATTTGTTCTTGAGTTTTTTCTAAATTGTCATATTCTTTTTGTTTTTGCTTAATTTCTTTCTCAAGTCTCTTTTTTTCCTTGTTTAGTTTATCGTATTCTTTTTTGTTTTCATCTATTGCTTTTTTGAGCTCGGCTTTAACATCGTTAATTTCTTTTTGAGCTTCTTTTATTTCATTATTGTAATCATTAATTTGTTCTTGCAAATATCCAATTTCCTCATCAATTTCGGATATTCTATCTTTGATTTCTTCGATTGCATCTTGAATTTCTTCTTTAGTAAGAATTTCATCTTCAGTTTCGTCTGTTTCTTCCGTTTCTTCTATTTCTTCAACTTCTTCGATTTCATCAATCTCATCGATTTCGTCTACTTCTTCAATTTCGTCGATTTCTTCTGTTTCTTCGATTTCGTCAGTTTCTTCAATTTGCGGTGGTTCACCCGGTATTTCGGTTTCTTCTATTTCTTCTGTTTCGTCAACTTCATCGATTTCATCAATTTCTTCAGTCTTGTCAACTTCTTCAGTCTCGTCAATTTGCGGTGGTTCGCCCGGTATTTCGTCATCGATTTCTTCTGTTTCGCTAATATCTTGAGTTTCGTCGGTTTCTTCCGTTTGTTCGTCATTAATTTCGTCGGTCGTTGTTTTTTCAACAACCGATTCCTCATTATCCGATTCAATCTCTGTATTTTCTTCTTCGGTTTCTTCGGTTGTTAAATTATCGATAAATTCTTCTTCGATTTCAGTAACAATTTCTTGTAAATCGTTTATTTCTTCATTAAGTTTATCAATTTCTTCATCGCTAATTTCATCGAGAGTATTGGAAGTATCCTCTGTGCAATATTCTTCGTTTTGTTCTATATCTTCGTTTTCCATAAGATTTTTTGCAGCAGCTGAGCTTAGAATTAGTTGTTGTTTAATAAAATTGTTAATTATTTCCATTTTTTTATATCCTTTATATATATAATATATATAAAAATAAAAAAAGGAGCCAATTTCATAAACAAAAAAAACTGTAATAAAATTTAACAAAATTTTTCTTTAACAAACCTTAAAAATTCTCCGGTTTCTTATTAATCTTTATTTTTTTAAAGGAATTACAGAATTCCTCATACGAAGTTAAAGAAAGGTTTTTTGCGCATTTTGATGAATGATATTTTTTCTGACATCAACCTCAATTCCAAACTAGGCTGGGAAATTCAAAGGCAAGAATGCTACAAAAAGACTACAGCAAGGGTTGGGAGAAGTGGTGGTGAGGAAAACTGCGCAATAAAAGCGGTTCAAGCCTAAAATCCAACCCTAATCCCGTCTTGGCGAACTGGGAGTTGTTTTAATACAACCCAAACCATACTTAATATACCCCACAATTCGTCACCTTGAAATTGTTTGGTTATTTTTGTCAAATAAGGTTTAGTACGA
>CANAIK010000050.1 GCA_947361225.1 uncultured bacterium | reverse complement strand
CCTTCTTCGTGATTAGGATAAACGACTTTTATTTGATCGGCTGAAATTATTGTTCTAAAACCTGCTTTAATTCCTCTAAAATGCGCTAAATCGCAAAAAGCTCGAATTTGATCCTCAGCGGATATTTTTTCTTTAATACTGTTATTAATAATATTCTCACTGTATCCGCAGTTAATTTTCATCCCATAAATTGAGTTTTCTTCGTTTGGTCCTTTGTTGTAGCCGTCTCCATAGATATTAGGGAAAATTTGTGATAGAATAACACAATTTGCCCAACATCTGGCGCTTGGTGGAATTGCGCTTAAGATTTTAATCGAATTAATAATCCCGCAGCAGCATTTATTGTCCTGCATTTGCGCCAATGCTCGATTATTAATTTCAATATAGTTGGCAAATCTTCCCCAATTGTCGCCATAGTTGGGTGTTTCAATATGATTAGGGAAGAATTCATAAAAAATATTACTTTCACTTAAAGTCATAATAAGTTCGATTGATTCTTTAATATCAAGACTTAAAACTTCAATTGGAGTAATATTTGCAATCCATTTTTTTGAATTGTAACAACCTAAGGAATGATAGGTTTTGTCTCTAAAATTATTGTTGGGTTTTAATTTTTCACTTTCCCCAAAAGCGTTTAATAATAAATTTACACAATTTTTACTCATATAAATTTTGTACAACTTTACAGAGAAAAAATTAATTGCCCGATTGATTAATTATCTTAAGATGCTTTTTGCACAACCCCTTGGGTTTGCAAATAATTCATTTGAGAATCAATTGTATCTTTGCTTGCAAGAATTGAAATTGTAGGATGATAAGAAAAAACCGTTTGAGCTGTTTTTTGGATATCTTCTTTGGTTATTTTATCAATGCAATCAAAGTATTTGTCAATTCTTTTAATTCCATATAAATTAAGCATATTCTGACTTAATAAATTAGTTTTTAACAAAGGATGCTGAATTTGTCCGATAAGATTTTGTTTGAGCTGATTTTTAGCTGCCAATAGTTCTTCGTCCGTTATTAAAGTTTCGCAAAGCGCTTTAGTGTGTTTATTAAAACCTTCTAAGGACTTTTGAACATTATCATAACTTAAAACCCCTTGGTCCTTATGGTCTGTTGTGGTTTGAATTCGAAGGGTTAGAATCCCTGTGTTTTCAAAAGATTGAATGTTAGAAGAAACGTGATAAGCTAGATTTTGTTTTTCTCTTAAATCTGAAAAAAGCCTTGAATTCGGACTTCCGCCTAAAATAATATTCAACATTTCAAGTTTTGCTTCTTGTTCGACACTTTCTGACATTGGAAACTTATAGGATTTAAAAATTTGTGCTTGATTCAAAGAATCCGTATCATAAACCACATTTGGCTGTTTATTTGCTTGAAAAATCGGATAAATTTTAGGGGTGGAAGTTTTAAAAGTAATATTATTCGAATCATTCTGATAATTCTTAATTTGTTCTTTTAAATCGGGATTTTTTTCAAAAGGAGCAGTTGCGCAGAAATTAGACGACGCATTCTTTAGTAGTTCTTGATAAAAATCCAGGATATCTTGATATTGAAGTTTATCAATGGTTCTAAGTCTGCTAGCGCTTGTTGGGAAATACCCCGGATACAAATTATCCAACAAGTTTGATTTAGCGTCTTTTTGAGCAAGAATAAGATTTTCTTTGATTTTTTTCTTGGCTTCTATAAAATCATTCTCGGTTAACTTTGGTTTATACAATAAATCATTCATTAATTTGAGCGTTTTTGTGCAATCCTTAGATAAACAATTAGCGCTTATTTCAATTGTTTTACCGTTAATATAAACGCTGCTGTCGATTCCGTTTAGCTGCATATAATTCTCTAATTCCTCCTGGTTCATATAATCTGTTCCTTTTTTGAACATATATTTAAGAACGGATGGAATATTAGGATTCTTAGGCTTAATTGGCGGAGTGTTTATGCTCCAATTAAAAGCGCAAATATCGTAATCCGTGTTGTTAAGGGCAATATGAGTATTATTTTTTAAATAAATTTCCTCAATTGATTCGGTTGTAATTTTTTTATTGGAACCAAAACTTATTGGAGCGGATTTTTTAGGGAAATTCTGCATTGAATACTTAGAACTTTTATAATTCTCATTAATTTTTTCATCCGAAACATTATTAGGATGAACAACCACAATTGAAACTTTATTTAAATCATAATATTTCCTTGCGTAGTTCATAATATCTTCTTTAGTAATTGAATTAACTAAAGATTGGTAGTTTGTAAATAAATCAAGGGAATTATTGAGAAAACTCATCCCTAGAAGTTCTGCCAGGTTCTCGCTGTCGCAGATATTAAAAACATATGCTTTATTAATAAAATTCTTAATTGCCGTCATTTCATCATCGGATAAAGGCGTGTTTTGAAGCTTGATTATAGCGTCGTAAAAAATATCCAATGCTTTTTGCTCGTCATTTGGGTTTGTTTCAATAAAACTTATTAAAGCATAAGGATCATAATCGTTTAAACCTACTTTTTGTGTTGTTGAATCAAATTCTGCGTTTATTTTATCAAGATTTGTTTTAAGAGTTGAACTTGAACATTCCCTTAAGTAGAAATTAAGCATTTGTTCGATTATAAAATCTTTGGATTCATTTGGTTTAGGACCGCTAAAACCCAAAATTACACTTGTGTTATTTGTTTTATCGGATTTTATATCTTCTCTTATCGGATTTGTAATTGGGGTTAAGATTTCTCTTCTTTGATAAATTTGATTTGTGTAGGGTTTTTGTGCTTTATAGTATTTAGCAGCGTTTGCAGCAATTTTTTCAACATCTAAATTCTCATCACAAATTATTGTTGTATGCATATTATCGGGAGTGTAATAAGTTTCGTGATAATTCTTTAAATCGGTCGTTGAAAGGTTTTTAACCGTTTCAATGGATCCTGCTACAAGATTTTTTGAATCCGATTGAATTTGAAATAAGTTTCTTATTGTTTTGTCATACGCAATCGTTTTAGGGTCGTCATTAATCATTGAAATTTCAGAAAAAACAGGTCCTTTTTCAGCTTCCATTGCGTTTTTGTCAAATTTTGGGTTGTAAATCATATCCCCTTGAATTGAAAGTGTTTTTTCGAGGTCTTTTTCATCCATATCAGGAGCTGCTATGTAATATTTAATTTCGGCAAAATCCGTTGAGGCGTTTGTGTTAGCCCCCATTAAACCGGTTAGTTTAAAAACATCTCCGTCTTTAAGTTTAGAAGAACCCTTAAACAGTCCGTGTTCTTTTAAGTGTTGAACTCCTCTTTTTGCGTCTGTTTCGTTCATTGAACCTGCATTAACGAATGTTTTAACAACAGACGATGCATTTTTTCTCGGGATAATTATTATTCTATGTCCGTTTGAAAGTTTGTATAAATGAGCAGTTTCCCCGGTTTGTGATTTAATTTCACCCATTTTTTGATAATTTTGAGTGATTTTCGGATTAACCAAAGGATTATAAACCACATTGTTGTATAAATTATTTTGATTAAAAATCGGGTTTTGCGCATAGGGGATTATATTCTGACCGGTTCTAAAGTCAAAATTATAAGGTATTGGTTTATTTTGCCAATTCGGATTTAAATATTGAAAAGACATAGACAACCTTTTTATTATAGTTATTCTAAAACAAAAAAATATAAAAAATTGTTAAAATTCAATTTAAAAGTAACAAAAATTAAAGCAATCCAACTATTTTTGTTGTATTATTTTATTATTGATAACTGGAAGGTAAGATAAACAATGGAAAAAGAAAAAATAATCGGAATCCCTAGAGCAATGTCTTATTACAACTATTTCCCTTTCTGGTATGGGTTTTTAGTTAATTTGGGTTTAAAAATCGTGTTATCTGATCCTACAACCAAAAAAACCGTATCAGACGGAGCCTCTTTAGTTGTAACGGAAACTTGTCTTCCTATCAAGGTTTATGTCGGACACGTTCTTAATTTAATCGACAAGGGAATTAAGAATATCTTCGTTCCTTCGATTCAATCGATTGCTCCGAAAATTTACAATTGCTCTAAAATTAGAGGTCTTCCTGATTTGATTCGAAACATTATCAAAGCCGATTTTAATATAATCGAGGCAACGCTTGATAAATCTGAAAAAAATAACAACTTAATCGATTTTTTGGTGGAAATTGCGTCTCAATATGGAATTAATGATATAAATAAAATTAAAACCGCTCAAAACGCAGGTTTTATTGTGCAGAATAACTTTAATGTTATGATGCAGAACGGGCTTGACTTTGATTCTGCCTTAAAATACGCTAAAGAAGGAAAAGTTATAATTCCTCCCAAAAAAGAACAAACAACGATTAGTGTTGCTCTAATCGGACACGGATACAACATTTACGATAAAAGAGCAAGCATGGACATCTTTAAAAAACTGGAAAAAATGGATGTTCGGGTTTATAACGCTTATCAACTCACAATCGAACAGCTTAAAGGCGGAATGAACACGCTAAATTCTACTCTTTATTGGGCAAATCAACACGAAATGACGGGTTGTGCCGGACACTATTTCCAAGAAGATAAAATCGATGGAATTATTACCCTTACCGCATTTGGCTGTGGTCCTGATAGTTTAATGCTTGAGGATATTAAAAGAAAAGCAAAAAATTACAAAAAACCCTTGCTTAACTTAACAATCGACGAACATACGGGCGAGGCGGGATTTGTCACCAGAATTGAGGCTTTTTGCGATATGTTGTATCGAAATAAACGAGCAAAAATCCTAAGACAAAGACAACAAATTGAAGAAAATTTGGCTAAAATTTAGTTTTCTTCAATTTCATCGCCTTCATTAATTGCCTCAACTACAAGATTGAATTCTTCGTCGTCTTCGATTATTTCGAATGTACAGCTGGATTCTGTTTTGTTCATTTTCATAATGACAATTTCTTCTTCCTCGTTGTCATCAGCTGTTGGAAGGGTGTCGTTTTCAACAACGGATAAAAGTGCGTAGTCGTTTCCTTCAACAGAAACCACTTCAACAAGTTTCATAAAAACTTCCTCGCCTTGCTCTCCGATTGTTTTAATAATTTGGGGTGTATTTTGTTCTTCCATTTTTTTTCCTTTATTTATTGTTCTCTAAATATTCATTCAATATAACACAAGCAGCGACAATATCAACCGAGCCTTTGTCTTTTGTATATTTTTTGCCTTTTTGTCTTAACAAACCCTCAGCCTTTTCGCTTGTCAATCTTTCGTCTTGTTGCAGAATTTCATAATCTTTTTTTAAGGGTTTTATAAAATTAAGACAATTTTTTGCTTGAAAACCTAAGGATCCATCCATATTATAAGGAATTCCGATTAAAATTCTATTTGTATTATAACTTTCACAAATTTTTTTGATTTCTACAAGTGCGTCATTGTCGTTTTTTCGATTTATCACTTTTAGGGGGGTTGCGCCTAAAAATAGAGCGTCTGAAACGGCAACTCCGATTCTTTTGGTTCCGATATCAAGTGCTACAATTCTTTTTTTTAGCTCCATTTTTCCTCTAATTGTGACATAATAAGTTCCAGTTCTTCTTTTGCGAAGTTAGTTTTGTATTCTTTTGTAAAAACGCTTTTGTCCTTTTCTTCTTGTTCAAGCAGTCTTGTGCTTAAATAATAATAAAGGCTTTTATCGACAATTGAAGTTATCAAAAGCTTTAAATACGGGTTTTTAAAACAAAAACTGTAAGCACAAGAAGAACTCATTTTTAAATTTGCCAAGTGCGCAACATAACTTTGAATTAGAAGTTTATCCTCAAGTTCTTTTAAGAATTTTTTGTCGGATAAAAGTTCTTTGTCAATAAAACTTGAAATTAAATCATTAATTTTTTCAAGCTCAACAATTTTTTTCTTGTCGATTTCATCAATTAAAGAATCAATTTTTTCATTCTGCTTGTAGGAATAATACCAGGTTTCAAGCATTTTTGAGCAAATGAATTTTTTTGCTTTACCTAAAGTCAAATTCGTTGATTCCAGCTTTGAAGTAATAAATTCCGATAAATCGTAGTTAATATCTTTAATATCGACCAGAAGTTTTTTCCAGACGATTGTTTCATAAGGAATTAGGGTTTTTGTTTTTTTGTTTTTTTGCTCATAGTGCAAAAACAACCCTTTAAGCGCAACCGGATTAATTCTAACTGCAAGGGAGTCTTTGTAAAGTCTTTTTATAATGGATTTTTTGTTGTCGTCCAGAATCCCCCCAAAACCCATACAAGAAACGATTCCTTTGTTAAGATTAATTGTAAACAACACTAAATCATTAATTTTATCTGCTTTTTCTCTTGATAGAGCAATGCTGAATTCGTTTCTTCCGTCAACAAAACCAATATAACAATCGCTAATTGTTGAATCTTTAATTATTGCGTCATTAACAAAATTTTTATTGTCTTTTTGTATTTCCTCAATTGTTTTTTTAATTTTATTAATCGTTTTTAAATCAAGATTTTGATTGTTAATAATATATTCTAATCCTTGAAGAGCATAAGGCGAATTTGATTTTATCAACCCTTCAATAACAAGTTTTAGCTCCGCTTTATCAATTTCAAGCTGCGCTACTATTGATAAAACGTTTCCAAGGTCATCTTTATCGAATTCATCGATTAAATTATTTAAAAGCTGGATTTTTTCATTACTTGTAATATTGTTGTAAAAATCCAGAAGATCAATTTGCACTTCAGGATCAAAAATTGCATTGCATAAAAAATCGCTAATCCCTTTTTTTGCTAATTTTTGCGGATTTTGAATATATAATGAGATATTCTTCGAATCAAAATCAATTCCTTTTTGTTTAAGTAAGGAAATGATAAAAAATTTTTTATCGTCATTGACTTTTTTGTCTTTTAATAAATCAATCGAATATTTTTCGAAAATATCGTCAGTCAAGGTTTCCAGAGCAAAAATAGCGCAAATATTTGCAAATTGGTCTTTTCCAACTTCGAGTTCTTTAAATAAAACCTTTGCAATTATTTCTTTATCGCTAAAGTTAAGCAGTGTTTGCAAATCGTCTTTAAATTCGGAACTTTTAATTTGTTTAGTTTCTCGATATTTATTTAGAATTGACACCAATTGTGCTCTAAGTTGCAATTTTTGGGATATTTCAGCCATTATTTTTTAGGAACACCCCATAATAAATCAAGAATCTTTTGTGCTTCACTACTCATTAATCCGTCTTGCAAGATTAGGTATTGAACCGCAATTAAAGTGCACTCAGAACAAATATTAACCCCCGGACCCTTAACCATTTTAGGAACTTGAGTGTTAGGGCGTTTGCAAAAGCTGCAATATTCAACTTCAGGGGTTTTATCGTTTGATTTTGTCTGTTTTTTGTTAAACGATACTACTTTATCTTCTTTCAAAATTTCTCCTTAAATTTATCTTTATTATATTCTAGAATAATTTTTGTCTTTTCACAATATTTAATTTATTTGTAAATTTTTGTTAAAAAAATATTCCTTTTTTGTCAATTTAGTAAAGCAATAATACTTTATTATATTACGAGAGATATTACAGGAGTTCTTCTATTATGGCAGTTGGTGCTCAAGACAATTTAGATAAAGCTTTAGTTAGAAAATATCAGAGTTTAAAAGTTGATAATGCGATTATTCAAAGTTCAATGGTTGATCCCAATAAAATGCTGGAAACTATGAACGATTATGCAAATGCTCATATGGAAGCGTTTCGAATCCATCAAACCTTAAGAGATATTTGCACTAAAGCAATTTCAATGAATATTCATTATACAAAAATGAAGAATGTTAAAACGAAAAAAGAACGTATGCAAGAAGCTGCAAGAAAAATCGTTGCGGCGCAAGTGGCAAAGAAGAACGCTTTAGCTCAAAAACTAGCTAAAGAACCTCGTCCTTCAATTGCTTAAAAAAAAGACGAAATGGTTTTGTGTGTGTTAAATAACCTCTTATAAAAGAGGTTTTTTTTGTGTTTACATATTATTAATTGTGTAGTTTAATATTAATAAGACCCCCATTGGATTTGGATTAAAAAAATGATTGAAATTTTAAAAACTACAGAAAACAAACTTTTGGAATTGAGCATTAACGAGGCGCAAAGCGGGTCTTGGTTCAATTTGATTAATCCTAGTTACGATGAAATTCAAAAAGTTTCTCTTGTTCTTAATTTGGACGAAAGTTTCCTAAGAAACTCTCTGGACGTCGATGAGCGCTCTCGTATTGAATTTGAAGACGATTGCATTCTAATAATTACAAATATTCCTGTAATGGAAGACGAAGGGGCTTATGATACCTTGCCTTTGGGGATAATTTTTACAAGCAGGGGGTTTATTACGGTTTCATCTAAGCGCAACAACGTAATTTCTTCCTTTAACAAAGAAACAAAGTCATCATTCGACACCAACAACAAAACAAAATTTTTGTTGGATATTCTTTTTCGATCAACAAAATATTACTTAAGATACTTAAACAATATTTACAAACAATCGGAACAAATCGAAGAAGAACTTAGAAAAACAATGAAAAACAAAGCGCTTTTCCAGCTTTTCGAGGTTCAAAAATCCCTTGTTTACTTTACAACTGCCCTTAAGGACAACTATGTCGTGTTGCAAAAAATTATGCGCTTGACTCAAAATTCCAAACAAAACGGGCTTTTAAAGTTCACGGAAGACGATATCGATTTATTGGAAGATGTTATTATTGAGAACAAACAGGCACTTGAAATGGTCGAAATGCACAGAAACATCTTAGAGAATATGATGGATGCGTTTGCGTCAATTATTTCCAATAATCTAAATATTGTAATGAAATTCTTAACTTCAATTGCGATTATTTTTGCAATTCCAACAATGTTCTCAAGCTTTTGGGGAATGAATGTTGCCGTTCCTTTTGCGTCCAATCAATTCGGATTCTTAATTGTTAGTGTAATTTCTTTAATCGCAGCGATTCTGGCGGCTGTGTTTTTCTATCGCAAGGGAATGTTTTAAAAAGTTACAAAACTTAATTATGAATATATAAAAGTTATATACTTTTTATATGGTGGAATTAAAATATTACAAGTTGTTCTCTTTTTCACTCCTTCCTCCATATGCAGATTTTATAGCATTAATCCAGGGAAATCCTTGGATTTTTTTTGTGCATAATATTATCCAATTCAAATAATGCGCATAAACTAAACGCCCTTGCAATTTTTTTTGAGTATTGTTCGAAATCCTTAATTTGTTTGTGATAAAGCTGCGTATCTTCTTTTGTTTGAACGTCAAAATGGGGAACATTAGAAAAATTTTCAACTTTTTCATATGCAACATCATAGAAAATTTTCTCAAGTTCTTCTTCTTTGTAATTATCGCTATTCGCTAATTCGTCAAACAGTGACGATAGGACGATTTTGTCTTTATCGATTCCAAGTTGTTCTATAATTCGTTTGCAATTATAAATCGAACCGCCGTTATTAACATAATCTAAGATTATATTAGTTTTTTCGTTATTAATTCCTTTATCTTTTAAATATTTTGAAATCTGAGAAAGCTTTGTGCTGTTTGCTTTTTCAACCCCATCTGAAATATTGCTTATCGGAAGATAAATAACCTCGCAGCCCAAAGAGGGCATAATTTGGGTTATAAAAGCAGGACTTGTCCCAACGGATATAATTCGATAGTTTTTCTTCCCATAATCATTGTCATAAGTTTTTTTGAGCGTTAAAGCGCATTTGGCTGCGTCTTTTGGTTCTGTAAATATTTTTATAAAGCATTCAATTAGTTCTTGTTCGGTTTCTGTCGGGTCTTTTTTAAAATATTCTTTCGAAAGCATTCTTCGTTCTTGCTCTTTTTCTTTTTTGAATTGTTCATAATATTTGTAGGCTTTAGTAATAAAAAATGGGTAATTTTTCTTAATATAGCAGTATTCTTTAAAATCAACCTTTCCTTTTTTTAATAGAAAATTCTCGAATAAAACTTCTTTTTTTCGAATTTCATTCTCAATATCAATTTTTGAATAAGATTGACTAAGATAAGTTATTTTTGAATTATTTTGAGGCGAATAATGTTTTCTGTTTTCTTTTTTGGGTAATATCGGTATCGATAAGTTAAAATTATTTCCTATTCTCATTTTTTTCTTCCAGTCGATACAAAAACAAAACAAGAAAATAAAAATAGTTGCTATAAAAAATTTTCTATTGACCTATTTTTTATTAGCGAATAAACTATTATATATGAAACAGTATTTTATAAAGGAGTAGAAAATGGTTAAAATATACTATGCTCAAGATTGTGATTTAAACAGATTGAACGGAAAAACCGTTGCAATTATGGGCTATGGTTCACAAGGACACGCACACGCACTAAATTTAAAAGAATCAGGTGTGAATGTTGTTGTGGGATTGTATGAAGGTTCAAAATCAGCTCAAAAAGCTCAAAAAGCCGGTTTAGAAGTTCTAAGCGTAGCTGATGCCGCTAAAAAAGCAGATGTTATTATGATTCTACTTCCGGATGAAATCCAGGCTAAAGTTTATAACGAAGAAATTAAACCATACTTAACAGCGGGTAAAACCCTTGCTTTTGCTCACGGGTTTAATATCCACTTTAACTTAATTGAACCGCCAAAAGATGTTGATGTTATTATGATTGCGCCTAAAGGACCGGGACACACCGTAAGAAGTGAATATACGGAAGGAAAAGGGGTTCCTTGTTTAATTGCAATTCAACAAGATGCGTCAGGCAACGCTTTAGCTAATGGTTTAGCATACGCTGCAGGAATTGGCGGAGCTCGTGCAGGTGTTATTGAAACAACGTTCAAAATTGAAACTGAAACCGATTTATTTGGCGAACAAGCAGTTTTGTGCGGGGGAGTTTGCGCTCTTATGCAAGCAGGTTTTGAAACCTTAACAGAAGCTGGTTATGCACCTGAGAATGCTTATTTTGAATGTATTCACGAAATGAAATTAATTGTTGATTTAATTTATCAAGGCGGATTTGAGGCAATGAGAAAATCAATTTCCAATACCGCTGAATATGGTGATTATGAAATCGGAAAACGCATAATTACCGAAGAAACCAAAAAAGAAATGAAAAAAGTACTATCTGAAATCCAGAATGGAACTTTTGCTCGCAATTGGATTAATGAATGCAACACAAACCAAATTCATTTTAAAACCGAAAGAAAACTTAAAGCGCAACACCCGCTTGAGGCTGTTGGAAAAGAGCTTAGAAAAATGTATTCTTGGAATGAGCAAAAATAGGTAGAATCTTAAAAATGGAAGATAATACTTTACCCTTAGAAGAAGTCAACAGCTGGCTTGACGAATACAAAACCACAAATGACAACAAAACCAAAAAAAAGTTAAAAGAACTTGTGGTTTTGGCTTGTATGCCAATTGTAAAAAAAGTGGCTCGATCTTTAGCAAGACGTTCAACCGACCCTGTGGAAGATATTACACAGGTCGGTTCCTTGGGTCTTGTTAAAGCTATCGATTTATACAACCCTCAAATTTCAAAAAACTTTAAATCATACGCAACTTATCTTATAACCGGTGAAATTCGTCATTATTTAAGGGATAGAACGACAATTATAAGGGCGCCAAGAGAAATTAAAGAACTTTCTTTTCGTGTTCATAAACTAACCCTTGAACTAACCGAAAAACTTGGAACAACGCCAACCGATAAAGATATAGCGGAAGCTCTTCAAATGCCCCAATCAAAAGTTGAGGAATGCAACAATTTAGATAGAAGAACAACAACAATTTCAATTGACCAGCTTATTGGAGCGGACGATAACTCCATTTCTTTGGTTGAGCGAATCGAAGACGAAAGTCAAAAAGAGGCATTTAACAGCTACGAGAATAAAATAATCCTCGACGATGCCTTAAAAAGACTCGAACCGCTTGAACAAAAACTAATAACGCTTAATTATTATGAGGGTTTAAATCAAAGGGAAATATCCGAAAGGCTCGATATTAGTCAAATGCAGGTTTCAAGAAAATTGAAAAAAGCACTTCAAAAACTTTTTGAAATAATTACTAAAAAGGGTTTAAATAAATATGAATAATATTTCATATTTGCCCGTTTTTGTAATTTATTCATACGTTTTTCTTCTTGGAATTTGTATCGGGTCATTTTTAAATGTTGTGATATTAAGGAGTTTGAGCGGGGAAAGTTTTATAATTTCTCGCTCTAAATGCCCTTGTTGCAATAATCAATTAAAATGGTTTATGAATATCCCTTTATTATCATATATTTTTTTAAGGGGTAAATGTGCTTACTGCAAGGAAAAAATATCCCCTCAATATCCCTTTGTCGAACTTTTTTCAGGGTTAATTTTTTTATTTACCTTTATAAATTTCGGATTCAATCCAAAAACAATATTTTTATTCGTTATTTTTTCTTTTTTTATAGTTTTATCGGGAACTGACTTTAAAGAATCCGTCGTTGTTGATATTCACACTTATTTACTTTATATTATTTGTTTAGCTTACAGTTTTTTTGGATTTGGCGAAACAACTATTCTCGGCGGGTTTTTGGGAAGTATTTTCGGGTTTTTGTTCTTTGAAATTCTTTGTTTTTTTTCAAAATTAATAATAAAACAAAGAATGTTTGGATTTGGCGATAGTCTTATGGCGCTTGGAATAGGAGCGATTTTTGGAGTTAAAAATTTTTTGGTTGTAGCACTAATTAGTTTTGTAATCCAATGTTTAAGTGCAATTCCTGTGTTAATTAAAAAAGCTTATAAACAGAATAAGAAAAAACTGGCTTTATCTTATTTTTTCGTTTTTATTTCAATAATTTCTTTGTTTTTTATTAAAAATTTATCTCAAAAAGTTTATTTCCCTTGTGTTCTTGTAATGACGCTTGTTTTGCTTTATTCAAGCAAGAATATAATATCGGAGTTAAAAAATAAAACAAAGGAAGACGATTTTTGTCTAATGCCCTTTGGACCCGCACTTTTAATTTCTTCTACAATTTGTATTTTTTATTTGGATTCGATTAAAAAAATTATTGTAGATTTTTTATTTTATTAGCAAATAAATTTTGTTTATATTACAATAGCAATATAAAATTACACTCATTAGTATAAAAGGAGGACAAATGGACCACATTCAGCTAACTTCAGAAATTGAAGAAAAATGCTGCGTTGCTCGCGGTGTAAAAGGTAATCCTGCGCCAATTCCACAAGAAGGCTTATGGACAAAATGTAAAGAAATTAAAGATATTTCAGGTTTAACACACGGTTGTGGGTGTTGTGCACCTCAGCAAGGAACTTGTAAATTAACCTTGAATGTTAAAGACGGAATAATTCAAGAGGCGCTTGTTGAAACAATCGGATGTTCCGGAATGACCCATTCTGCTGCTATGGCAGGGGAAATTCTTCCCGGAAAAACAATCCTTGAGGCGCTAAATACAGATTTGGTTTGTGACGCTATTAACGTTGCAATGAGAGAATTGTTCTTGCAAATCGTTTATGGTAGAACCCAAACTGCTTTTTCTGAAAACGGATTGCCTGTTGGAGCAGGTCTTGAAGATTTAGGTAAAGGTTTATGTTCAATGGTTGGAACAATCCATTCAACTAAACAAAAAGGCGTTAGATACCTTTCTTTAACTGAAGGATATATCTTAGAGCTTGGCTTGGATAAAAACGACGAAGTAATCGGATATAAATTCGTAAACTTAGGAAAAGTTATGGACGCAATTAAAGCAGGGGTTGACGCCAAAGAGGCTTATGAAAAAAATATCGGTACTTATGGTCGATTTGCCGACGCAGTTAAGACAATTGATCCTAGAAAAGCCTAGGTGTAGTAATTTAGAGTTAATAATAAAGGATATATAATATGGCAAAATTTGAAGGACAAGATAGACGTAAACAAACGCTCGACAAAGTTCTTAAAGAATATGGCTTTAAATCTTTGGACGAGGCTAACGAGCTTTGTTTATCTAAAGGTATAAACGTAGACGAAATCGTAAAAGGAATTCAGCCAATCGCTTTTGATAATGCCTCTTGGGCTTATACATTGGGCTGCGCTATTGCTATTAAAAAAGGAATTGTGAACGCAGCGGAAGCTGCTGAGGCAATTGGAATCGGTTTGCAAGCTTTTGCAGTTCCGGGGTCCGTTGGTGACACAAGAAAAGTTGGTTTGGGTCACGGAAACCTTGGTGCAATGTTATTAAGAGAAGAAACCAAGTGTTTTTGTTTCCTGGCGGGTCACGAGTCATTCGCAGCAGCAGAAGGAGCAATCGGGATTGCAAGAAACGCTAATAAAGTAAGAAAAGAACCTTTAAGAGTAATCTTAAACGGTTTAGGAAAAGATGCAGCTTATATTATTTCAAGAATCAACGGTTTTACTTCTGTTGAAACAGAATATGACTACAAAACAGGCGAATTGAAAATTGTTAAAGAAACTGCATTCTCAGACGGAGAAAGAGCTAAAGTTCGCTGCTATGGCGCTGATGATGTATCAGAAGGTGTTGCAATTATGATTAAAGAAGGCGTTGATGTTTCAATTACCGGAAACTCAACCAACCCGACAAGATTCCAACACA
>CANAIK010000049.1 GCA_947361225.1 uncultured bacterium | reverse complement strand
TAAAACCACCCTAATCCCATGATTCTTGTAAAATAAACAAGAAATAAAAATATAAACAAAATTATAAAAAAATCCTAAAGTTGCGCTAAAAAATGTCGTTAGCTGTAATAACGGGTGATAATAAGGATTATAAAAAAATATACGGTGTGATTATGAAAAAAATTATTTTAGCATTAATTATTCTAGTTAGTTTAGTTCTTAATATTGAAACAAGTTTTGCACTTGATTATTCAAAAATATCAAGCAACACAAAAATTGTTTCAGCGCTTAATTGTCTTAATACAATTAACAGAAGAGATGTAATTGCGATTCTATATGGTCACAATGCAACCAAAAAACCAATTAGAGTAATGTTTCGTGATTTAGCGGTTTATGGATGTTCTGATTGCGAGGCATTAACCGTTAAAACTAAAAATAATGGTTTAGTTATATATATCAACTCAGAACACAAAGGCGCAACCGCTGAATGCATTGCTTGTTTAATTGCTCACGAGGCTCAACATCATACATTTACAAACTCCAAACAAGAAGAACTTAGAGCGTGGATTTCAGAAACCCAAGCCTGGAATGAATTCGTTAAAAGAAACAAAGCTTTAGCTAATTTAAACGAACCCTTAGCAAAACGTGAAAATTACATTGCAAGAATTAAAGCAAAAGGCGGAGTTATGGGAGTTCAAAAAATTATTGCAGCAAACCCGGTTTACGCCGGACTTAACTAAAGACTACAATAGTATTCTTTTAACAGGATTGCATCCTCTTCAATATTAGGACTCTCACAAACCAAAACCCCTTTAACATTAAATTTTTTTAAAGCTTTTAATAAATCTTTATAATTAAAATCACTTTCTTTAAGAATTAAATGTTTTTTTTCACCCTTATCGGAATAATCAATCCCTGCAACGTGACAATGGAAATTATCAAGGGCACGACTGCCTAAGTTGGAGCCGATTTTTTCCAAAATTTGACAGAATTCATCGTAGGTGTTGAATTTGCCGTTTTCTCTTGCGTGGATATGGGAAAAATCAACACAAGGAAGAATAAAAGAAAAATTTTTACACAGTTCGATAATTTCATCGATTGTTCCCCATTGGCTCTTTTTCCCCGTGGTTTCAGGTCGAATCCAAATTTTTTTATCAACCGATTCTTCAATAATTCTGTGTCTTTCAATCATTTTTTTAGTAACGGTAATAGAATCCTCGCCTAAATAAAACCCGCCGTGATAAGTTATCGAATAAGCTCCTAAATCAACCGCTGCACGATATGTGTCTAAAACCCTTTTAATGCTGGCTTGGATTTTTTCTTCCTCTTTAGCATTAAGGTTAATATAATAAGGTCCGTGATGGGTTATAATCTTATTTTTGCGATTTAGAATCAATTCTCTGGTTTTAGGAGAATATCTAACCCCGTGGACAAATTCCACCTCAAGACCATCCAAGTTAAGTTCCTCTAGTTTTTCAAAAGCGTTTTCATAACCTGTAGCGCTTATTGGTATTCCCGCTGTTAAAAAATTCAATTTGTCCATTTTTTCTCCTATAATAAAGTTTCACCGCTTTTGGGTGAGAAGGTATAATAAAAATCAAAAGGGGTAAAAACTCCCCAGGTGCCCACTTGAAAAACTTCCAAAGAAAGAGCGTTTTTGCTTGTTGCAACAAGAAGATAATCTTTTGTTGCTTTAATAATTTCTCCGGGCAAATAAGTTTTTTTAACTTCAACAAGACTTGCTTTAATAATTTTAAAACTAACGCCCCGATAATAACAAAAAGCGTTGTAGAAAGGATTTGACGCCCTAATTAAACGATTAAGAACAATAGCTTCTTTATTCCATCTAATTCTAAAGTTGCCTTCAACCCTTGGAGCGTCTATAAAAACATTCGTTTTGTCCTGTGGAATTCTTTTAATTTCAGCCCCTTTTTCAATTCTTGATAAAACCTCAATTAAACCGTCAGATAACATATATGTTGTTCGATTAAAAAGCGTTCCTATGGTTTCAAGAGGTGAAATTTCAAATTTTTGCTGGTAAATAATATCCCCTGTATCGAATTTTTCATCCATAAAATGAATTGTTACAGCGGAAGTTTTTTCCCCGTTATTAATTATATGAAAATATGGCGCTGCCCCTCGATAATAAGGCAAAAACGAAGGATGACAGTTAATATATCCTAATTTTGTTGTCGATAGAAAATCTTTAGATAAAAGTTTGTTATAAGAACAAACTACCCCAATATCAGCGTTGAGCGCACTTATTTCATCGATTACTTTTTGTTCGTTGGGTGAGGTTTCAAAATCAATTAACTTTAAATTCTTGCTATTAACAAAATTTTTATAATAACCATAGGTTTCGTGGGTTTTTTGAGGCGGAACAACACACACAATATTAAATTTTTTTTGAAGTAAATTCTCAAGACAAACAAGCGCCATATCAGGAATTCCAACAAAAACAATTTTTAGTTTCTCACTCATAAACTAACTTTTCCATAAATCTTTATTTAAAATCGCAAGAAAAGGAATAATTTCAAGTCTTCCAACAAGCATAAGAAGAATTAGAATCCATTTCGTGCCGTTGTGCAGGATATCAAAACTATCCATCGGACCTAAAGCCCCAAAAGCCGGACCAATGTTTCCAATTGCGGTTGCAGCAGCGCTAAGAGCAATAGTTGTATTATTCTCAATTAAAACAATTAAAAAAGCTCCAAATCCAAATATTGCAAAGTAAAAAACCACAAATACTATCATTTGAGAAATAATATCAGCGCTCACCGTATTTCCCTCAAGTTTTATAGGATAAACCCCGCTTGGATGGACGATTTTGTTAAGTTCTCTTTTTAAATACTTCCCAATAAAAATCCATCTTATTATTTTAATTCCGCCCGATGTTGAAGTTGCGCATCCTCCGATAAAAAAGGCAAGAAAAAGAATCACCTTGCTTGTTGCGTCCCAGTTTATGTAATTGTCGATTGCAAAACCGGTTGAGGTTATTGTTGCAATAATTTGGAAAAAAGATTTTAGAATTGCGCTTTTTATAGGAAAATTGGAATTAAAAACAAGACTTAAAGCCAACAACAAACTAATTGTAATTACAACAAATAAATAAACCCGAAATTCCTCGCTTTTAAAAATCGGGGTAATTTTTTTATTCTTTAAACTTCGATAAATTAAGATATAGTTAATTCCTGCAATAAACATAAAAATAAGAACACAAATACTTATTTTTGCGCTCGAAAAATCATAAATCCCGTAAGGCATTGCAGAAAACCCACCTGTTGCAATGGTTGAAAGAGAAGTTAGGATAGAATCATACCAGCTTAGGTTAAAAGCCCTTAGAATAAACATTTCTAATAAAGTTAGAGTTAAATAAATCCCCCAAAGCCAGCTTGCCGTAAATCTTATTCTTGGGGTTGCTTTATCCTGCGTTGGAGCGGGGATTTCAGCATAAAACATTTGACGACCCGCCACTGAAATTTTAGGCAGTACCGCAATAAACAAAACCACAATCCCCATTCCGCCAAACCACTGGGTTAAGGAACGAAAAAAGAAAAAACTTCTAGGGTAAAGACTAAAATCCCGTATTATTGTCCCTCCGGTTGTTGTAACCCCTGAAACCGCCTCAAAAACAGCGTTTGTAAAATGAAAATTGTAGAAAAGATAAGGAATTGAACAAATTAATGCAAAAAAAACCCACGCAAAAAAAACAAGTCCCAAAGATTCGGATTTTTTAATATTATCTATTTCTTTTTGCGGAACTTTTTTGTATGAGAAGATAAAACCCAGAATAATTGCAATAATTCCCGTTGTTATATAAGGAATAATTTCTTTATATTCCCCAAGAATTAAAGCAGCGATAACAGGGATTAAAAACATTAATCCAATGTATTTAGAAATTAACCCCAGAATATTAAAAATTAAATTGTATCTCATTTTCTAAAATATTCCTTAATCGCTTCAATATCTTGAGTTTTAGTAAAAATAAGCAGGGAATCAAGTGGTTTTATTTGGGTTTGTCCTTTAGGAATAATTACTTTAGAACCTCTTTTTATAATTGCAATAACCCCTTGTCTTGGAAGTTTAATTTCAAATAATTGTTTTGCAAGAAAATCCTTATCAAGTTCGATTTCTAAAATTTCCCCTTGTCCACGTTCCACCGTTGCAATAACACCCGCTCTTGAATCAATAATTCTATTCTTTATTTCATTAACACAAGCCTCACGTTGAGAAATTGCAACATCAACTCCGACACGCTCGAATAAATTTGCCGTAGCGCCCTGTGAAACTCTTGTTATAACTTTTTTTGCGCCTAATTGTTTGGATAACAAGGAGCAAAGAAGATTTTTTTCATCGTTGTTGGTAATTGCAACAACAACATCCATTCTTCCTGTTTCTTCTTCCTCTAAAAGTTCAAGATTCGTTCCGGAGCCATTCAAAACCAGTGTTTTTTTGAAACTTTGAGACAAAAGCTCACAACGTTTGTAGTCATTCTCAATAATTTTTAGTTTAACCTGAGTTTTTTCAAGTTCGTTTGCAAGTTCAAATCCAACGGATCCACCCCCTATTATTAGAATTTTTTTAACCTTGCCTTTGGATTCAAAAAGTTCGCTTGCTGCGATATCAAGCCCAATCGGGGTACCCATTAAAAAAATTTTATCGTTTAATAAAAACTCACTATTACCATTAGGAATAAAAAGTTCGTTGTCTCGAACAATTCCTACAACCAAAACTTCTGAATTAAAATAACAATCTTTTAATTTTTTACTTAAAAGCTCGGAATCCTCTTTAATTCGATACTCCAAAAGCCTTGCCCTGCCTTTTGCAAAATTCTCAACATCGACTGCATCGGGAACCGTAATAATTTTAAAAATTTCTTGCACTAAAAGGTTCTGAGGCCAGATAATCGAATCAATACATTGAATATAACTTGATTTGTACTCGTCCTTAAGAGAATTTAAAGATTGCATCGATTCTTTTTTTGAAACAAAACAAATCGTTTGAGCATCGCTAACTTGTCGAACCATAAGACAAGCGATAATATTTGCCTCGTCATTATTGGATAAAGAAATAAAAACATCTGCGTTAATAATATCCGATTGTTTTAGAATTTCAATATCCGTAGCATCAGCGCAAATTACCCCAACATCCAGACTTGAAAAAGAATCAAGATTTTTTTGGTTGGGATCAATAACAATTACATCGTGATCTTCAAAAAACTCCGCTGCAATCGAAGAAGCCATTTCATTGGCACCGTAAATTACAATTTTCATAGTTAAAACCCAAACCCTGAAGGATTAAAAGGCGATTTTCCTTTTTTGTTTTTCATTGATTTCTTAAACCCGCTTAATCCTTTCATCATTTTTTTCATTGTATCGAATTGAGCTATAAAAGCGTTGAGCTCAGCAATATCACACCCTGCGCCAAGAGCAATTCTTTTTTTTCTTGAAGTATTGAGAATGGAAGGATTCTCCCTTTCTTCTTTTGTCATTGATTGAATAAAAACTTCAATTTTTTTAAACTGTTTTTCTCCTTCGTGGCTTATTTTATCACTATCGTCTTTTGAAATCCCCAAAGGGAGCATTGATAGAATCCCCCCAAAGGACCCGAGGGCTTTAATTTGCTTTTGAATTTTCAAAAAATCATTAAAACTAAACTCGTTTTTGAGCATTTTCTTTTCTAACGCTTTGGTTTCTTCGATATCAATGTTTTTTTGAGCTCGCTCAACCAAAGAGACAATATCGCCCATGCCAAGAATTCTATTTGCCATTCTATCGGGGTGGAATTCCTCTAAAGGAGTGATATTTTCCCCTGTTGAAATTAGTTTTATGGGTTTTTTTGTCGTTTCAACAATACTAAGAGCGCAACCGCCTTTTGTATCGCCGTCCAGTTTTGTTAATATTACCCCGTCAACACCTAATTGACAATCAAAGTTAAGGGCAACCTCAACCGCACTTTGTCCAATCATAGAATCAACAACCAAAAGTTTTTCATTAATCTTAAAGCTGTGATTAAGCAGCATTAATTCTGCCATCATATCACTGTCGATTTGCAAACGCCCTGCGGTATCGAAAATGAGCACTGTGTTATTGTTTTGTTTTGCAAATTCTAAAGATTTATTTGCAATTGTTAAAACATTGGATTCCTCGGGGATTGAGAAAAAATCAAGCTTATTATTCTTAGCCAAAGTTTCAAGCTGCAAAATCGCTGCGGGACGATAAACATCAAGCGCCACTAAAAGCGGGCTTTTTCCTTCTTTTTTTAGTTTAAGAGCCAATTTTGCACTGCTCGTTGTTTTACCGGAGCCTTGAAGTCCCAACATCATAATAATTGAAGGATTAGAATCCAGTTTTAAAGGAGCGTTTTCCTTCCCTAAAAGCAGTGTCAATTCATCGTTTACAATTTTTATTAAAGTTTGACTCGGGTTTGTTGATTTAACAATATCAGCCCCCAGGGCTTTATCTTTAATTGATGAAATGAATGATTTAACAACATTAAGTGAAACATCCGCCCCCAATAAAGCACGTCTTATTTCTCTTAGCGCTTCTTGCATATTGTCTTCGGTTAAAGTTTTATTTAACCTTGTTTTATTAATAATTTCCTGTAGTTTTTGAGATAAATTGTCGAACATATTTTTATTCTACTACAAAAAAAATAATTTGAATTTTTATATTACAAATTCGATAATATTGTTATGAAAAAAGATAATCTTGGCGCTTTTTTACTGTTGAGTCCTATAAAAGCAGGGTTTGCCTCAATAATGGACGATAAAATAGAAAAAAGAATTTCTTTAGATAAACTATTCGATATAAATTTGCCTTCAACGTTTGTTTTTAAAGTTTCGGGTGATTCAATGGTTGATATCGGAATTTTTGAAGACGATTATGTTATAATTAAAAAAACCTTGAGCGCAAAAATCGGGGATATTGTTCTTGGGATTGTCGATAGTGAGTTTACTTTAAAAACACTAAAAAAAGACAAAAAAGGATTCTATCTTGAACCACAGAACAAAAACTATCCAATAATAAGACCCGAGGTTTCATTGGAAATTTTTGGGGTAGCACTTGGAATTGCAAGGAAATTTATTTAAGAAAAAATGAAAAGAATTATCGCATTAGTTGATTGTAATAATTTTTTTGTGTCTTGTGAAAGGCTTAAAAACCCTGAATTAAGAGGGAAGGCGGTTTGCGTTTTATCTAACAATGACGGATGTGTTGTTTCAAGGTCAAATGAGGCAAAACGCCTTGGGGTTGCAATGGGTGCTCCTTATTTTATGATTAAACATCAATTCAAAAAAGTTACCTTTTTATCCGGAAACTTGTCTTATTATTGTGAAATTTCCAAAAGAATCATGGATAAACTGCTCGATTACACCCCCGATGTTGAAATTTATTCAATCGATGAGGCATTTTTAGACTTAACAGGCTTAAGGAAAACTTTTGGTTGTTCATATGAAGAAATAATCGAAAAAATTGTCTTGGATATAGAAAACGAAATCGGAATCCCGGTGAGCGTCGGAATGTCTTATTCTAAGACACTGGCAAAACTTGCAAATGACAAAGCAAAAAATTTACAAAAAAACACCCCCAACAAAAGAACTTACAAAATTGGTTTTAGACAAATCCAAAAAGAACTCAAAGAAAGCTTGATTTCTGAGGTTTGGGGGATTGGAAAAAACACAAACGCACTGTTAAAAAAACATTTAATCCAAACTGCCTATGATTTTATATCCCAAGAAGATTTGTGGATTAAAAAAACAATCGGAAAAACAGGACTCGACTTAAAACAAGAATTGCTTGGAAATATTGTAAATCCTGTTGATACAACTAAAACTGCTCCTAAATCAATTTCAAGAAGTGAAAGTTTTAAGGAATTTCAAGTTGATAAAAACTACATTCAAGAACAACTTAACAACCATATCCATAAAACCTGTAAAAAACTAAGAAAAGAAAATCTCCTAACAGGCTGTATTCAAATTTTTTTAAGAACAAAAGATTTCCAAATTTCAAGCTTAAAAATTAATCTTATAACCCCAACCAACACAGAGTTTGAACTTATAAACGAATCAAAACAAATCCTAGATAAACTTTTTTACAAGGGTACAATTTATCGATCGGTCGGATTCTGCGCAACAAAACTAACGAGCGCTAAAAACCAACAGATTTCTTTATTCGATAGTGATAACACCTTAAAAAAACAAAAATTATCAAATTCCTGGGATAAACTGGAAGAAAAATTCGGAAAAGGGATAATTAAACTAGGAGGCTAGAGAAATTTCCACAAGTTCTCGAGGTAAAGTTCTATAAAGTTTTCCTTGTTTATTAATAGCAACAACCTTAACAATAGCCTCAACTAAAATTTTTCTACTTTTTGATTCAAGGATAATTTGTTTAAAAGTTAAAGAAAACTTGGAACAATCGACAATTTCCGTTTCAATAGTTAGAATATCCTCTAAATGAGCGGATTGTTTGTATTTAATATTAAGTTCAAAAACAGGAAGAACAATGTCTTTTTCCTCCAGCTCGCTTAATTTATAGCCTTTTTGTTCACAAAACAACACCCGACCCATTTCAAGCCAGCGCAAATAGCTCCCGTGCCACACAACGCCATAAGAATCGGTGTCTGAATAAAAAACTTTTTGATTAAAAATATTTTTCATAAAATAATTATACAATAAATTTTTTTTATTGTAGAATTATTTTATGTATGAAGTAAAAGTTGAAACAAATTTCTCCTCAGCGCATCATTTGCTTAACTACAAAGGCAAATGCGAGAATCAACACGGTCACAACTGGAAAGTTGAAGTGAGCGCAAGAGGCGAAAATTTAGATAAATCAAATATTCTTGTTGATTTTAAGGTTCTAAAAAAAATCGTTAATGAAACAATGGAATATTTAGACCACAAGGATTTAAACGAGCTGTCTGAATTCAAAAACGAGAGTCCGAGTTCGGAGTTTATTGCAAAATTTATTTATTACGCAATAAAAAAGCAAATAAAAGAAGTTTCAAGGGTAGATGTTTTCGAAACTCCAACTTCTCGTGCCAGCTATTTTGAGGAATAAAAATGCACACAATTCAAGCAATTATCACAGGAGCAATCCAGGGATTGAGCGAATTTTTGCCAATTTCGAGCTCCGCTCATATTGTTTTTTCAAACAAACTTTACAATCTTGCTGCAAATTCGGGTTTTATCAACCATCAAGAAGAAATTTTTTTCGATATTCTGGTTCATTTAGCAACCCTTCTTGCTGTTTTGATTTATTTTTATAAAGATATAAAAACCATATTAAAGGGGTTTTTTAGCTCAATAAAAGAAAAAAACTACAAAAACGAAAATTTTCTTTTATGTAAATATATCCTCTTAACCACTATTATTACAGGAATTATCGGATTAGCTCTAAAAAAACCGACAGAAAGTTTAATTCTTAATCCAAAAATCATTTGCATTCTTCTTTTTATAACGGGTTTAATTTTATTCTTTAGTGAAAAAATGTATAAAGGAAGTGAAAAAATTTCGCTTAAAAAAGCGTTTTTTATTGGAATTGCGCAAGGTTTAGCGATTTTTCCCGGGTTTTCAAGAAGCGGTTTAACTCTTGCTTGTTCTCTTTTTCAAGGAATGGACAGGGTTAGCAGTGCTCGATTCTCTTTTTTAGCAAGCATTCCCGTAATTCTTTTAGCGAGTCTTGTTTATCCTTTATTGGAGCTCGATTTTGCACAAATTAGTCATTTTAACCTTAAAGCAATGTTTTTAGGAACCCTGACTTCTTTTGTTGTAGGATATTTTTGCATTAAATATTTTATGAAACTAATTTCCAGAATTAGTCTTAAAGGTTTTTCTTATTATTGCTTTTTCGTTTCAATTATAATGTTTTTACTATTTCAATTCTATTATCATATGTGATTTTTAGATTGTTTTTATTCTCAAGTTTTGATAAATAATCGCAGGTTGTTTTGTCTTTATCAAAATCGAGTTTTTGCACTTCGAATTGAGGGAAAAATTCCGGGGTTTCACCATCCGCTTGGGCAACAAAAGTGTCATAAGCGGCGCTGTAAGTAATATTCTCATCCGGATTTTTAACATTAACAGGATTTTTATTCCCGTTTTTATCAATAATATTTAACTCAAGAAGATTTCCCTTATCATCAATTCTATAAGTAAAACCGCTGCCTTGAATTAGCCCCGGGTATCCGTCATTTGAGTTCATTGAGGCCTTTGCAGCGTTTTCAATCCCCTCAACCATTTGTTTTTGAGTAATTCTTGTTATAATAAGATTATTTTTCATAGGAGCGGATTCAAGAACATCCCTTTGGGTTAACAGACCTTCTTTTGGAACTTTTCTTATATTAGCCGAGTTAATAAAAGAAACTTCGACCCCTAATTCTTCTTTTATAGAATCCGCCATTAAAGCTGTCCAAGCGCAAGGTTCAATTCTTCTATTTTTAGGCATTTCATCGATTTGTTCAATAGTTGCAACTAAAGGACTTTTCCCTAGGGTTTTTTCTTTAATGGATTCTAGAATCGGGCTTTTTTGAGTAGTTTCACTTTGATAAAGATTATTTTGAACTTTTGTAATTACACCCTTATTATCAAATTCAACATTCAAAATGCCGTAGTATTTGCCGTTTTCACCGGCTTGGGTAATTATTACAGGCTCCCCTGATTTGGATTTTAAAAGATTTTCGCCTTTTTTTGCCCCTTCAACAACACTGTGGGAATGTCCGCCAATTACAATATCAACCCCATCCAAATTAGAAACAAGTTTTTTATCCGTTTCATATCCGGTGTGAGCAAGCATTATAATTTTATTAATTCCTTGTTTTTTTAAGTTATCAATTTCTTTCTGCAACGCACTAACTGTTCTATCAAAATCCAGAACCTCAATTCCCTCCTGGACTTCTTTTTTGCTGCAGGATTTAAAATCAATGGGCATTGTTCCGATAAAACCGTATCGTACGCCATTTTTTTCTTGAATTAATGATTTTTTTACAAATTTATTCATTGGATTATTAGGCGCAAACTCAACGTTTGTTGCAACAAAATTTAGGTTTTTTTTAGAATTTACATCATAAAAACCACTCGCTCCGACGTCAACCTCGTGATTCCCCACAGCAGAAGCGTCCACTTGCATCATATTCTTCATAATATCTTCAATATATGAATTTTTATCCTTATCGGCGCCTGAAACATTGTCCCCTGCTGATAATATAAAACTTTGATTGTTTATATTTCGATTCTTAAAATTTAAAGCATTATAAACCACACCCGCCATTGAATCGGAATTGCCGTGGGTATCGTTGTAATAGTAAATACTTAAATTATTCTTTTGACCGCTATCGTTTTGATTTTGCGGTTTTTGTTGAACTTGAGCGCCTCTAAAACGATAATTATATTGATTAAAATTTATATTTCCAACTTTCATACAACAATAAAACATCTGAATACAAAAAATTGCCAAAAATAAAAATAATTTATAAGGTTGATTTAAATATTTGTTACTTAATTTATACTTAGGACATTAAAACAATAAGGATTTAGCTTAAATGCCATCAAAAAAAGCTATAGAAAAGAAAAATCAAGCAGCCTTAGAAGTTGTCAAACCACCAAAAACAAAACCTTACAATGATATTGATCTTAACAATTGGAAATTGTATGAATCTATAAAAACAGGAACCTGGTGGGATTTTCCTTCTCGAGAGAAGAAAAACGGGCACAGCTACGATTATCACGGGAATTATATCCCTCAAATTGCAACTCAACTGCTAAATCGTTACACTAAGAAAAACGATATTGTTCTTGATTTATTTTTCGGTTCCGCTACAACCGGTATTGAGGCTAAAAACCTTGAAAGACGCTGCATTGGCGTTGAATTAAAAGAAGATATGGTTGAATACACTAAAACCAAATTCACCCCTCGGGATCTTGTTGTTAATGTAAATATTATCCAAGGGGACAGTGCCAATCCTAAAATTAAAGAAAAAATTAAAGACCGACTTGAAATCTTAGGACAAAAACAAGCTCAATTCTTGCTTTTGCATCCTCCTTATGATGATATTATTAAATTCTCCGATAAAAAAGAGGATTTATCCAATTGTTCCTCAACTGAGGAATTCTACGACTTGTTCCAAAAAGTTGCTCAAAACGGATATGATTTATTAGAGCAAAATCGTTTCGCAGCTTTAATTATAGGGGATAAATATCAAAACAGCAGATATGTTTCCCTTGGTTTTGAGTGTCAAAAAAGAATGGAAGAAGTTGGTTTTATTACAAAAGCAATAATTGTAAAAAATATTCAAGGCAACGAAAAAGCAAAAGGAAAAAGTGCAAATTTATGGCGTTATAGAGCACTTTCCGGCGGATTTAATATTTTCGAGCACGAATATATAATGATTTTTCAAAAAACCAAAATTAAAACCGTTCAAAAAAAATTATTGAACGGTTGATAAAATATTATAACCTTTTGCAATAAGAGCGTTCTTAATTGCATAAAAATGTTCAAAATCCCTAGTCTCCATTGAAATTTTTAAATAACAATCGTTGATATCCGTCCCTTCACCACCCTGATTGTGACGGACTCGTATTACATTGGCTCCTAAATCGGCAATTATTGAACTAACTTCTTTTAATTGTCCGGGTTTATCCAAAAGTTCGATTGTAAGGTTGGAAAGTCGTCCTGTTTTAAGTAAAGCACGATTAATTACACGAGATAGAATATTAACATCGATATTACCGCCTGAAACTAAACAAGCAATGTTTTTATTCTCAAGTTTAATTTTATTAAACATAACAGCAGCAACACTAAGAGCCCCCGAGCCCTCTGAAACCATTTTTTCTTTTTCCATTAAAGCAAGAACCGCACTTGCAATTTCATCCTCTGAAACCGTTACAATTTCATCCACATATTTTTCGCAGAACGCATAAGTCAGCTCCCCGGGCAGTTTCACTGCAGTTCCATCGGCAAAAGTGTTGACATTCTTTAATTCAATTCTTTTATGCTCCTCAATTGATTGAAACATTGAATTTGCCCTTTGAGCTTGAACTCCAATCACCTTGCAATCGGGTTTTAGCTGCTTAATTGTAGCTGCAACGCCTGAAATTAAGCCCCCGCCTCCAATCGGAACAACAATTGCGTCAATTTCTTTTAGTTGCTCAAAAATTTCAAGAGCTATTGTTCCTTGTCCTGCTATAACGTCAATATCATCGAAAGGATGGATAAAAACACCCCCCGTTTGCTTTTGAAACTCAACACTAGCTCGATAAGCGTCGTCATAAACGCCGTCAATTAACTTAATATCGGCTCCATAACTTCTT
Source organism: uncultured bacterium (assembly GCA_947361225.1). Lineage (GTDB taxonomy): Bacteria > Cyanobacteriota > Vampirovibrionia > Gastranaerophilales > Gastranaerophilaceae > RUG14156. Next base: position 1,600 of record CANAIK010000049.1, on the reverse strand, counting down.
GTTGCTTCAACTTTTGAAATTGGAGCGGTGGAAGGAATAAAAATCGTTGCTTTGATATTATTTTTCTGACTTGCAAGAGCAACGCCCTGTGCGTGGTTCCCCGCAGAACAAGCAATAACCCCTTTTTGTCTTTGAACTTCATCTAATTTAGAAATTTTGTAATAAGCGCCTCTTAATTTAAAAGATCCCGTCAATTGCAGGTTTTCGGACTTTAAATAAACATTATTTTTGCAACTTAAAAATTTTGAATGTACAAGATTAGTTTTTCTTGCAATTTGTGATAGAATTTTTTGCGCCTCATAAACTTTATCCAGCTGTAACAATTTTTTTTCCTTTTTTGTTTTTTATTATATATCAAAAAGTTATAACAAGGCAAAAATTTTTATTTACAAACTTTAAGTTAAAAAGAATTAAGAATTTTAAGGATAAAACAATGAAAGTAAACGCAATTAGAACTAAAACCTTAAATTTTAAAGGTTTTAATAAAAGAAAAGCATCAAAAAATCCGATAAACTCTCCGGGCGGTCTTTTAGCAACAACAGCAGTAGGTTTAGCTGTAGCAGGGGGCTTTTTATACAAAGGAAAAATATTGCCCCAGCTTATTAAAAAAGAAGGTGAAAAAATCCTAAAAGATGCTTCTTTAGTGCTCCAAGAAAGCAAAAAAGCTCTTAAAAAAACTCAAAAAGAATTGGAAAAAGCTCAAGAACTTGTTGAACTTTCACAAAAAAAATTCTACAACGATTTACGTTGTGAGGATTTTGAATTCTTTTTAACAAATAAATCAAAAATCGTTGTCGAGGCTGATATAGTAACAGATAGCGTTAGAGTTATTAAAGAATTCAACAAAGATAAGTTAATAAGAGAAATTTATGTTAACAAAAATGAACTCAACGTTGTTAATCACATTAACGATAATTTTTCGAATGTTTATCACAAAGACGACTGGGCTGATATGATTTATGCGTCTTTTAACGTTGACAACAAAACTTTAAATGCAAAACACTATAAGCACGAAAAAGCTTATCAATCATCGAGTGATTTAAGCGATATTGGTTGTCAAATAAATAAAAACGGAAAAACAAAAGAATACTTTTTTTCTAATGACAACAAAATTGAAAGCTATATTGAATCGATAAAAAATAAAGGCAAAAAACTTTTCCACTTCAACAAAAATTCTTATAACGTTGAATTTCAAGACAAAAACGGTTTTATGACCGAGAATTATACTATTAAACAATAAAAAAATAAACTATAATAAATTGCATTAATCTTTGAGATTAATGCAATTTTTGTTAAGAAATGTTAAATTAAACAAAATTTATTAAAAAATAGTTTATAATAAATTTGTTGTTAGGTGATTGAAAGAAAAAAAATTAATGAAAGTAAACGCAGTTGGTTTGCATTATTCGAATGCAAATTTGAATCAACCTTATTTTAAAGGCAAAAGCAGAAACACTACCGCTAAAACCTCGAGTCTTCCAAATGCTGTAATTAAAAGCGCTTTATTAGGTGCAGCGATTTTAGGCGGATTAATTTACAAAGGAAAGCTATTTCCCGACAAAAAACTATCCTATCAAGCACAACTTGCCTTAAAAAAAGC
>CANAIK010000048.1 GCA_947361225.1 uncultured bacterium | reverse complement strand
CGACACATTCCTATTCAATTTTCAATTTTTTTAAGTCAGTGGCGGAGCAACCGCTTGTCTTGGATTATTGACAACTCGAAAACCTTGAATTCCGCTCCGTTTTGCATTTACAAAACTACGCTCCAACGGTTTTCTTCGAACACACGGGCTCACTTCGTTACGCCCTAGTCAAAATCCGCCGCTTATGCCCTCTCGTCAAAAATGCGATTCAACGCATTTTTTCCTCGGCAGAGTGCCACTCCGACACATTCCTATTCAATTATCAATTTTTATTATAATTTAAAGATAGTTACAAGACAATTTTTTTATAAAAAATTAAAAATTATTCTTCTTCGAAATATTCCCTTGAAATATTAAATAAACTATAACAAGCTTTATCGCTTTCGTGTCCTAAGTATTTAATTACAGGGGTTACATTGACAATTTCTTCGATTTCTTCAAAATTATCGAAATAAACTTTTAAAACAACACAAGTGTTGTAAATGTTCTGTATGTGTTTATAAATTTCATCAAAAGTCTTTTCGTCCAGCTCTATATTCATTATTAAACCCTTTCTAGAATTTTTTTAACTCATTATAATGTGTTTTTCAACTATTATATTAGTTCGTATGCCCATTATATAATGTTGCAAATAATATGTCAATCAACTAATATAATAGTTATGACAAAAATGGATTTTGATAAAAAACTTGGTATAAAAATAAAACTACTGAGAATAAAACAAAATTTTTCTCAAGAAAAATTGGCTGACCTTGCAGGATTGAATAAAAATTCAATTGGACTAATTGAAAGAGGGAAAAGCAATCCTACAACGCAAACTTTAAAAAAAATTGCTATTGCATTTGGCATTGAACTCGAACAACTTATGGATGTTACTAAAATAAAACTATAAATCAAGGCAATTGCATACAAGTTTATATTAGAACTATTTTAATTTTCCTGTTTAAGTTTTCGATTCATTAATTTATCGACAATTTCCTCAGGGGTAATATCTGTATAAACCGCCTCGTAGATTGCAGTTGCAACGGGAACTTCGATATTCAATTTTTTTGCCAGCTCAACCAGCGCACGAGAAGTTTTAACACCTTCAGCCACAGAACCAAGTTCTTTTAGGATATCGTCAATTTTTTTACCCTTAGCAAGCATAGATCCAACGGTATAATTCCTTGAATAAGGACTTGTTGCGGTTGCAATTAAATCACCAAGACCGGATAATCCGTACATTGTAGCGGGATTTGCGCCCAATTCCACAGCCACTCTTGTCATCTCCGCTAAACCTCTTGTCAAAAGACTTCCTTTTAAATTATCCCCAAGACCAATGGAGCTGGCGAATCCTGAGGCAATTGCAATGACATTCTTTAAACTTCCCCCTAATTCAACCCCGATTAAATCGGAATTTGTGTAGAGTCTAAATAAAGAGGGAACGTTCAATAGTTCTTGGACTTTTTTTGCAACTTCAATATCCCTTGACGCAACAGAAGCAAGGGTTGGTTTTTTTTCTAAGATTTCTCGAGCTAAAGTGGGACCGGATAGAACCGCAAAATTAATATCGGGCAAAACCTCAAGAATAACTTCCGACATCCTTTTTAAACTGGGGATTTCAATCCCTTTAGACAAATTAACAAGGATTTGATTTTTTTGAATCCCGATTTTTTTAATTTGCTCGCAAACCTCTCTAATTCCGCTTGTTGAAACAACAAGAAGAATAATTTCTGCGTTTTTAATCGCAGATTCCAAACCGGAGGTGATTTCAACCTTTTTATCAAGCTGAATTTCAAGGGGATGGTTGATTCTTTTTTCTTTAATTAAAGTTTCGCTTAAATCTTGTTGTCTTCCCCAAATGCAAATTTCCTCAAAATTGTCATTTAATAGCTTAGCTATTGTCAAACCCCAGCAACCCGGGCCCAAAACCGTTAATTTCATTGATTTTCCTCTATTGTTTCTTTGTTTTCTATAAATTCTGTAAAGGGGGTGTTTTTTTGCATTTTTATTCTTGTAATTTTCATCCCGTCAAGTTCCAGAATCGTATAGGTAATATTTTTATCCTCAACAACATCCCCCAGCTCGGGTTCTCGACCTAACAAGCCGAAAACATAGCCCCCTATTGTTTGAAAATCTTCGTCAGGGATATCTTGATCGTATTTTTCGTTTAAATCCTCAATACTGGTTTTAGAGGAAACATTAAGCGTGTTATCGTCAATTCGGACAATTTCCGGGGTTTCAATTTTATCGAATTCGTCATAAATTTCCCCGACAATTTCTTCTATTATATCCTCAATTGTAACAATCCCCGAAATTCCCCCGTGTTCGTCCATTATTACCGCAATTTGATTTTTTGAGGACGTAAAATCGGACAATAAATCACTTATAAATTTATTCTCAGGAACAACCAGGATATCACGACACAAAATTTTTATTTGGAAATTTTCTTGAATATTGTTGTTTTTGATTACCTTAAGGACATCTTTTGCGTTAATTACCCCGATTATATTATCGATATTATCCTCATAAACAGGGATTCTTGTGTGTCCTGAGGAAATTATAATATCCGCCAGTTCATAAATCGATGCGTTAGAATCACAAAAAATAATTTCCGTTCTAGGAACCATAATTTCTTTAACAACGGCATTGGCGAAAGAAAAAAAGTTAGATAGCATTGTCGCCTCGTGATTATCGATAGCTCCGATTTTTTCGCCTTCTTTAATTAATTTATCGAATTTTTCTTCCCAATTCTCCTCGTCGTCGTGCGCCTCAAGCTCAATTGCCACGTGGTTTACGTTCTTAACGTGTTTTTTTATTTTTCTCTCAAGCATTTGAGCGATATCATCGGCGTCTTTCATTTGAGTTTGGGGGTCAACCTCAATTGTCATATTAATTACAAGACCCCCGGAGCCTAAATCCATTGTTTTAAGTTCGGTAACCCTACTAATTCCGTGGATTGTTCCCGCTGTATTTCGAATAATTTCCTCAACCTTTGGCTGAGCTGATTGCACGGTCAAACTATTAACGTTATTCTTAATTAAATAAATTGCAAGACAAAAAAGAATTACCCCGATAATAATTGAGGCAATTGCGTCTGGGATATAAGCAAATTCAATAGGAATTAAAAATTTTCCCATAGAAAGCGCTAAAAAGGCGATAAAAACACCCAAAAACGCAGCCGTATCTTCATACCAGACAAATTTTGTAGTGGGTGATTGAATTTTTCTAATTTGTTTTAAGGAAACCAAGAATTTTTTTAAAGGATTCTTCTCAACCACCCCCGCCTCAGCGCAAACCGCACTCGCAGCGCTCATAACCGCCCAGGCCTCAAAACACATTGAAAAAACAAGAGCAATTGCAATATAATGGTAATTTTTTAATAAATCCGAAATATCTTTAGCGTTGATTAACTTGTCAAACCCGTGATAAATCGCAACAAAAGTACCAACGAGCATTAAAAGAGACGCAAACATTGCCCAAATGTTGGCCTCAAGTCCATATCCAAAGGGATGTTCAGAATCAGCAGGACGAGAACCCCTTTTAATTCCAACCATAAGACAAATACTGTTAAAGGAATCAACCCCGGAGTGGATTGCCTCAGCGAGCATTGCGGAGCTGTGGGAGAAGATAAAACAAACCAATTTAACAAACGCAATTCCAATATTAGCAACAAAAGCCCGAATGACAGCCTTTAGTTTTGTGCTATCGACCTGGTTTTGTTCTTGGTCCACTGCCTCAACAACATTGTCTTCTTTGATATCTATAGTGTTTTGCACTCTCGACATTGTTATCCCTTAAGTAGTCACATTATCTATTATAATACCTTTAACAACAGTATTTTGCAATGTTTTTTTTAACTTTTTTAGGATAATTGTTTTTTTCTTCCGTATTTTCTTTTGTCAATAATTAATTGATTATTATTGACTAAATTAATTAATATTTGACATAAAGTAAATAAAATGTTATATTAAAACTATTATTTATAAAAAAGGGGAGGATAAAAAAATTGTTTGGAAGTAAAAAAGACAGAACTAAAGCAACCGCTGATGAATTCTACAACACAACAAAAAAACAAGAGGAGCAAAAAAATCTTCGAGGGTCTTTAATTAAAGAATTAGGAGATAAACTAACGCCAACTCAAATTCTTTATTCAAGTATTGATAAACTTAAACAAATAAAAGAAGAAAACAACAACAAAACCCCCGATTTCCCATTAAACCGCTTGACATCCAAAGAAAACCACAAAACCCCGACAGGAGGAGCAAGCGGGGTCGAGGATTTAGAAAAAACCACAAATAACCCCCAAATTCCCCTGCCCGCTAATTCTATTCAAGAAAAAGAGGATATTAAACCAACCCCAAACCCCCAAGCAGGAGCGCAAGAAGAAAAACCAAAACTTTTAGGGAAAATTCCTGTGGAAAATAATGAGGAACTTGTTGTATCTGCTAAATTTGCACCCACTGATTGGGATAAGGAAGAAAAAGAAGAAAATTTAGAAAGTAAAGAAATAGCAGCCGTTGATATTAAAAACGATACAGCTGATTTACAAATTGACAACAGTGTTTTTTCTGACAAAGCGGCAAAAAAAGCAAGAATATTTATCCAGGGCAGCGAAGGTTTTAAAAATGTTGCTTACAAACCAACACCAACCGATAAATGGACTATTGGATATGGTCATACTAAAAATGTACAACCCGGTGACAAAATTACGGAAGAAGAAGCGGAAAGATTCTTTAAAGAAGACTTTGAACAACACATAAAGCCATTAAAAGAAGTTAAGATTCCTTTGTCTGAGAATGAAAAAATCGCTCTTGCAAGTTTTATATACAACGTTGGTCCCAAGGCTTTTTTGGGTTCAACATTATTAAAAAAATTGAATGCAAACGATAGAAAAGGGGCAACAAAAGAACTTAAAAAATGGATTTATGAAAATAAAAAAGTAAACCAAGGATTAATTAATAGAAGAAATAAAGAAATTAATTTATTTCTAACTCCGGATGAATAATTTATTTATTTACACAAAGCTTTATAATAAGTTTTGCCATTAACTAATCCTGAATAATCACACCCAACATTATGTGTATTAATTTCATCTTCTATTAATTGATTGTTTTTATATTTTTTAACCTCAAGAACATGGAGCACTTTTTCATTGCAATAACATTTTATTTTTATTGTTTTGTAATCACCATTAAGTTTTTTATTGGAAATAATCTTAAACCAAGCAATTTTTGCATCTTCTTGAGTGAATTTTGAGTGTAAATTGATATAAACCTGAGAATTTAGCTTTTTCCAAATGTCTTGTGCGTAGGAATGTTGACTGACAAGAAAAATAAAAAATATAATAACTAAAAATTTTTTCATATCATAACCTTTATTCAAACTGAACAAAATTGAGCTCGTCATCAAGTACTCCTTCTTTTTTAAAAAGTTGGAGTACTCCTATAAAACCACTTAGGTCTTCTGCTCTATGTTTTGTGTATTCATATCTATCATCAACAGCGCTAAGACACGCTAAATACGGTGGACAATGCTTTTCATAGGTTTGTTTTAGGAGTTTATCATATTCACCCATAAATTCTTCCCATTTTTCTTGGGTTTTAAGGTATTGTTCATATTGAGTTTTAGATAAATACTTTTTTGTCCCTTTTATGGTTCTATCAATTTCGACTTTATACTTTTTTGTTCCTTCAATAGAACATTGCATCATAGCGTAATCTGTCATATAGTTTTTATCAATGCATTTTTGCGTTTCTTCTTCAATTTTTTTAAGTTCCTCTTGAGTTGTGTAATCAAGAGCGTAGGAAACCGAAACGAATAAGAATAAAAACAAAACTAAGAATTTTTTCATCGTCTAATCTTCAATAATTTTCCCGCTAAACTGTTCTATCATTTCTTGAACCTTGGGGCTGTAGTGTTTTTTTTCTATAGGTTTTTCTGTGTTTTCCACTTCGATTTGAGAATCTGTCGGTTTTTTCTCAATAAATTCTTTTTTTTCAACAATCTCAGGAGTTGGGGCGGGTTTTAAAGCCGGCTTTGGCTTGGTTTCAACAACTTTAGTATCAGGGTTAATCTTTATTAATTCAATTTCGTAATTTTTATTAATTGAACTAATTGCAGCTTTAAGCGCATTCAACTTTGTTTCCGACTTAGCCTGTGCTAGAGCGTTTTCGTGCAAAAATCCAAGAGTTATTTTATCGTTTTTAATTCCAACCAGCTTTGCCACACCTGAAAAGAAAGCTCTTGAAGGTAAAGACGCAATAGAAGATAGAATATCCGCCCAAATTTGAGATTCTGCTTGATTATCGATTGAAACCGAACTCTCGATTTGGGGTTTTTCTTGAGCGGGTTTTTCTTGTTCAATTGGTTTAACCTCGGGCTTTATTTCTGCTTTAATTTCAGCTTTTTGAACAGGTTTATTTATAACAACAGGCTCAATTTTTGGAATTTCAACTTTTTTAACTTCAATATTTTTTTCGTTTTTATCCCTGCAACAAGCAATCCCCGCTAATTCCATCCAAAGATAAGGATTTGTTGAAATTTTAATTTCTTTATAATATTCAATCATAGTATCCAGGATTTTAACAATTTTTTCCTGTTCAAAATTTTGTTGTTTAATTCTATCAATATCTTCTTTGATTAAAGTCGTATAATTGGAAATTTTGGAACAATCCTTGGAACTTACAGTCAAACAAACGTTTCTTAAAAACTCAATAAAATTCTCAGCCAAATTCCTTGGTTCGTTTCCTTTAGAATAAATTTCATCAATAGTTTTAATTGTTTGTTCGATATTTTTTTGATTAATATGGTTTAAAAGTTCCAAAAGAATATCAAAATTAATTTTTCCTAAGATTTCCTCGATTAAATTTTTGTCGATTTCTTCTTTTGCCCCTAAAACACTCACTTGATCCAAAAGCGCCAGAGAATCCCTTAAACCTCCTGAAACATTTTTAGCGATTGTAAATAGGGCATCGTTGTTTATTTTAATATTCTCTAAATCCGCAATTTTTCTCAATCTATCAACGATATCGTCCGTTGTAATTCTTCTTAAATCGTATCTTTGACATCTTGAAACGATTGTTTCCAAAACCTTGTGGGGTTCGGTTGTTGCAAGGATAAAAATAACGTTTTTGGGAGGTTCCTCAAAAGTTTTTAACAATGCGTTAAAAGCATCGGTTGAGAGCATATGAACTTCATCAATTATAAAAATTTTGTATTTGCCGTTAATTGGAGCATATTGCGCCTGAGCAATCAATTCTTTTGCGTCTTGAATCCCACGATTGCTCGCAGCGTCGATTTCAATTACATCGAGTCCGGTTGCTTGGGTAATATCAACACAACTTGCGCATTTTTGACAAGGCGTCAAAGTCGGACCCTCAGTGCAATTGAGAGATTTTGCAAAAATTCGAGCGCAAGAAGTTTTTCCGGTTCCACGGGGTCCGCAGAATAAATAAGCCTGCGCAATTCTATCCAATTCAATAGCGTTAGATAAAGCTGCAACTAAACTTTTTTGACCCACAACATCCTGGAATGATTGAGGACGATATTTTCTAAATAAAGGTAAATACGATTGCTCCATAATTTTATTATAATATAAAAATTTTTTTATGTTATTTTATTGTTATGTTTACAGGAATTGTTGAAAAAGTTTCTCAAGTTGAAAAATTCGAACTCGATTTAGAAGGCGCAAAGCTTTATTTTCGTGCTCCTTTTTTTGATACAAAACTCGGTGATTCAATCGCTGTTAACGGCGCTTGTCTTAGTGTTGTCGAAATTAGCGGGGATTTATTCGCAGTTGAAATTATGAACGAAACTCTAAACAAAACAAATTTAAAAAATTTAGCGAAAGGGGATTTAATTAACCTTGAGCGAGCGCTAAAACTAGGCTCAAGACTGGACGGGCACTTAGTTTCAGGTCATATTGATTTAATAAGTGAAATTATATCAATTAAAGACGACGGGTTTTCTAAAAGAATCAAATTTTTAGCTCCGACCCAATTAATTGTTGATAAAGGTTCAATTACGATTAACGGAGTAAGTTTGACAGTTGCAAATACCAACAAAGACGACTTTAGTGTTTGTTTAATTCCTAAAACTCTTGAATCAACAAATTTAAAAAATTTAAAAATTGGTGATATAGTTAATATTGAATATGATATTATTGGAAAATATATTCAAAAATTCACCAATCAAAAAGAAGAAATTACATATGAATTTTTAGATAAGAATGGATTTTAAATTATGTTTAACTCAATCGATGAAGCGCTAAAAGATTACAAAGAAGGAAAAATCGTAATTGTTGTTGACGATGAAGATAGGGAAAACGAAGGGGATATGATTTGTAATGCAAAATTTGCAACCCCTGAAATTATAAATTATTTAGCCCAAAACGCAAGAGGACTTATTTGCGTTGCAATAGACAAAGAACTTGCAAAAAAAGCCGAGCTTAATCAAATGGTTGAAAAAAACTCGGAATCAATGAAAACCGCTTTTACGGTTTCAATTGATGCCCACGAAAAATTTGGCGTAACAACAGGAATTTCCGCTTTCGATAGAGCAAAAGCAATTGAAGTTTTAATTAATCCTGATATGAAACCCGAAGATTTTAGACGTCCCGGACATTTATTCCCCTGCGTTGCTCGTCCCGGCGGTGTTTTAGAAAGAATTGGTCATACAGAGGCCGTTGTAGATTTAGCACGTTTGTCCAATCTTCCCCTGGCGGGTGTTATGTGTGAAATTATGACTCCTGAGGGACATATGGCTCGAAGGGATTATATTCTAAAGTTTGCAAAGGAACAGAATATTAAAGTTATTACGGTTGCGGATTTAGTTCAATATCGAATTCAAAAAGAAACGTTTGTAACCCTTGAAGCGAGCGCATATTTACCCACCCAATTCGGTGAATTTAAGGTTTTAGGGTTTGTTAATAAACTAAACGGGGATGAATATGTTGCGCTTGTAAAAAACGACGATTCGGATAAAATCCCTCTTGTTAGAGTGCATTCCGAGTGTTTAACAGGGGATATTTTCCATAGTTTAAGATGTGATTGCAACTATCAGCTCCACAGCGCTCTTTCTATGATAAACGAATACAAAAAAGGCGCCCTTGTTTATTTAAGAGGACAAGAAGGACGTGGAATCGGACTTATTAATAAAATTAAAGCATATTCCCTGCAAGATAAAGGAGAAGATACAGTCCAAGCCAATATTTCCCTCGGATTTGCTCCTGATTTAAGAGATTATGGGGTTGGCGCTCAAATTCTAAGACAGCTTGGCTATTCGAAATTTAAACTCCTAACCAACAATCCAACCAAAATCAAGGGTTTATCGGGTTATGGCTTAGAAATTACAGAGCGGGTTCCAATTGAACCGATTATTAATCAGTATAACGAAAAATACATTAAGACCAAAATCGAAAAAATGCATCATTTGATAAAGTAAAAAAAATATGAAAAAATCGTTAGTTATAATATTTTTGTTCCTTGTTCCTTTGGCGTTTTTTGTTAATTATCAAAAAATTGCGCTAAGACAAAAAATTCTAAAGCAAATAACCGTAACCGAATTTATGCAAGAGCTGAACCCAAGTGAATGGGAGGAAAAACTGCACGTAAATCGCAAAGGACAAGTTGTTTACAAGGGAATGACAATTGTTAAGGATTATAATAAAAAACCCTTGAATCTTGATAACGCCGATTATACGGAGGAATTAAAAATCCTTAAAAAATCAGGATATTATAAGCTTTTAGGAAAATAGTCAAATGTTACAAAAAATATTCCTCGTGGTTCTTTTAATTCTTTATCCTTTGTTAATTTATCTTATAAAACCTGTTGTTGAAAGGGAGGTTTTTGGAATTATTAGGGTTGAGGAGTTTTTAAGGGATAAAAACCCTAATAAAAAAGAGGAATTAAGCCTTAACAAAAAAGGAAATGTGGTTTATAAAGGAAAAACCATTGTAAGGAATGATTACAAACCATTGGATAAAAAAAGTGCAAATTCTCTATCCCAATCAAAAATTTATTTAAGAGCAAGTGGTTTAAAACCACAAAATGATTGTGATGAAACAGATGTAGACAACTTTGGAACACTAGGGTGTTATGTTGGCAATCTTAACTATAAAAAAAGAAAAGAAAAGTTTATGACAATTGATGAATTCCTCTATGACCCCAATCCAAACCACTGGAGCGAAGTTTATTTAAACAAAGACGGGAATGTTTTCTACAGAGACAGGATAATTCTAAACAAGCAAGGGGAAGGGATAAATAGACAACGTGCTTGCAATACGGTTGAACTTAGGTTGTACTTAATAGCAAGTCAAATAAAACCCGACGAAAAAGGATGCAATCTTATGGAAATTGCAAAAAAAGGGTTAAGTGAATGTTATTCTAAAGATGTTTACGAAATTCTTCTAACCCTTAATACAAAAGACTTTGAAACCATTTGCAACCACGTGTCAAATATTCAAAAAGCTAATTAAAGTCTTGTAAAATTTTAATTTTATTAATTCTATTTATCCAACCGTTGTAATTTTCATTTTGTCCTGTAGGATTTAAAGAATCATAAAAAGTTTTTCTTAATTCATAATACTTATTAAAGTCGTCTCCAGATTGTTTAAGAAATCTTTTAGCATTTCCAACCCCATGGTTAATTGCTGCATCTAGATGTATAAGAGCCAATAGAGGGTCATCAATTTTATCTGCACCTGATGATTTATAAAATGCATTATAATAAACCTTGTCAGCTTCATCATAAGTAATATTTTTAACATCCCTTAAAGGAAGATTGTATTTTTTATTATAATCATCAAATGTATTTTGAGTAACTCCAAAATTTGTTCTTCCTCCTTTATCGGTTTTTCTATCTGAAAAACCGCCTTCATAAGCATAAATGTAGCTCATTATTTCATTAAATTTATCATCATTTATAAAATTTCTCTTAGGCATTATTTTATATCCTGGATTTATGGGTAAAATCCCGTTTTTACACGCATTAATCCCAGGAATTATTTTTTTCTCATCAACCTTGCATTGATTTTGTTTTAAATATTTTTCCCTTGATTTTGCATCAATAATTGGGGTTCTGTAATAATTTTGATTCATTTGCGTTGTGCTATCCTCAACCCCGCTTGCTCCTCCGGTTGGGGTTTGGTAGTTTTCTTTGGATGTTAGGCGGTTTAATGGGAAAGTGGGGGTTTTGTTGTTGTTTTCAGCTTTCATTTGTTTAAGTTCGTCGATACTTGAATAAAGAGTTTGAGTTGGAGATAGTTTATCTCCTAATTCCATAATTAAAGAACTCCGAAGGTTTTTTTGTTCCTCTTGTTTTTTTGTTGTGTTGTAGAATTCATCGATAGTTGCTTTAGTTCTGTCTTTTTCGTTACCAAACAATTTTTTATCCTCCCTTTTTTATAAATAACAAGTTTAATATAATATTTTATTTACTTTATGTCAAATATTAATTAATTTAGTCAATAATAATCAATTAATTATTGACAAAAGAAAATACGGAAGGAAAAAACCCTTTGTCAAATCTGACAAAGGGTAAATTTTTTGTAATTCTATAGTTAAGCGATATATTTTTTAAGATTGGAACTAATTGTGCTTTTGGGCATTAATCCTGCCATTATTTCTTTAATTTCGCCGTCTTTAAAAATCAAAAGACAAGGTAAACTTGCAACCTGACACTCACGAGCGGTTGTTTGGTTTTTATCCGCATCGATTTTATAAACCTTAACCGATTCGATAAATTCATTCTGAATTTGCTCTAATATCGGACTCAACTTGCGACAAGGACCGCACCAGGGCGCCCAAAAATCCAAAAGCACAACTGAATCTGATTTTAAGACCAATTGTTCAAAATTATTATCGTTAATTTCTTCAATATTTGCCATAATTTTTCCTCTTTTTATAGTATTATTATATCACAATGGAAATTGATAATATAATTAAGAATTTAAAAAATGATTATTTAAACAAAAAAGTTGTCCATAGCGAATTTGTCGATTTTATGGAGAATATTAACAATCCTTATATTGTTTTAATTTGTTGTATTCTATCATTAAGAACAAACGACAAAATCACCTGGGGAGCATCGAAAAGGATGCTGGAATTGGGTTCAACCCCTCTTGAGTTATCAAAAATTGACCACGAAACCTTAAAGTGCGCAATTTATCCTGTTGGATTCTACCAAAACAAAGCAAAGCAAATTATTGATTTATCAAAGGAATTAGTAGAAAAATTCGACTCCAAGGTTCCTTGTTCGATTGATGAGCTGGTTAAATTCAAGGGCGTTGGAAGAAAAACTGCAAATTTAGTTCTTGCTAAAGGTCACAATATTCCTGCGATTTGCGTTGATGTTCACGTTCATAGGATTTGCAACCGTTTAGGGTATGTTTCAACAAAAAACCCCGAACAAACAGAATTCTCACTTCGAGAAAAACTCCCCAAAAAATATTGGATTGATTTTAACACCCTTTTAGTAACCCACGGACAGAATATTTGCAAACCGACAAAACCAAACTGCTCAATTTGTTCGATTGCAAAATTCTGCAAGAGCGCTAATTTGTAATCGATTCGAATTTAGATAAACAACCGGAGCTAAAAAGTAAATCCAAATGTTCAATGTTGGGTGAAATAAGATTTGAATTCTTTAATCGAAAAACGATTTTTCTAACATCGCTTGTGCTTCTAACTTGTTGGGTTAAAACGTCTGAAAGATACTCTTGAGCTGCAATATCGTCAACTTCTTTGGTGGTTCTGTATAATTCTTGAATTTGATTCAACATAAACTCCTCGTGCGTAAGCGCACTTGAGAAAACGTCCGAAACATTAATCCAATCAACTGTTGGCTCCTCAATTTTAGAGAATGTGAGTTTTTCATCCCTTAGAATTATATAATCATAAATTTTTTGAGCCAGTTTAAGTTTTTCACCGGCTTTGTGTTTCATAAAAGAAGAGAATCCTTCCATCATTATTTCATCGAAATATGTTGACATTGCAAAGTATAAATAAGCGCTGTAGAACTCTTGATTTATGTGTTTATTAAATGCTTGAACCAATTTTGTTTCCATTAATTTTTTTACTCCCTTAAAACTCTTACTTCGTAACCCAAACACCGTCTAAGTTGCAAAAAAGTCTTACAAAAAATCCTTCTTTGCAATCACACTTAAAAGTCAGTTCGCAAGGGTCTTTAGGAGCTAAAAATTTTCTTTTAACAAATTTTTTATCGTTAGATATTACCTCAATAAACTCGATATAGTGCTCAGGCGTCATAACGTGTTTAACCACAACTTTTTTTGTAATATCGTCAAGTTCCTCAACATAAGCATAATGAGCGTTTTCAACATCCGGAGTGTTTTCTTTTAATAAATTCATATCAGCCCCGCAGCATACCAGGGTTCCGATTCCTTCGTGCACTAATTCAACAACATTTGTACAAGTTATACACTTGTAAAGTTCAAGTTTTTGAGTCATTTATTATCCTTTCTTAACTACAAATAAATTTTTGCATAGCAAAAAAAGAAAGGAAATTAGATTGTTGGACTAGTCTACATAGCTCGATATTTCGCTAAACTAATTAAATAAACCTGGGTTTCTCTTGGTTCTAGTTCAACATTAATCAAGTTTTTCTCCATTTTTGGATGTTTTTTACTTGATAGAATAAGATGCAGGGAATCTTTATCTAAATAAACAGATTTTATAAGCGCACTTTGATTTTTATTGTCATCTAAGGATCCAACAACAATTAGTTCTCTGTCAAAACTTGTTATTGAATAAGCAAAAACTTTATCGTTGTTGGTTTTTAGGAGTTTAAAATCCCCTTTTGTAATTAAATCTTGATTTCTTGTTTTAAAATCAATCGCTTTTAAATAAATTTTCTTATACTCGGGATGTTTCTCTCTAATCGGACCTGTGGGATTAAAAATATCGAATAATCCCGAATGAACAAAATAATACTCATCGTCCGTATAAGTTATATCCGCTTTTTTATTCTCATAAGGATAAATATAGTCATCCCCGACATTAAAACCGTCCAAAAAATAAGTATTCTGGGGCAATGTCACACTTAACCACAAAATTGTGTTCCAATAATTAAATCCTTTTAGAATCGGGGCTTTTTGGTCGTGGGTTGCAAGGGCTGAAACTATTGATTTATTTTTATTTTTTCTTAGAATCCTTAAATTGTCTTCGATTCTTTTATCGAACTCTGTTTTTGTTGAAACCGATTCAAAATCGCTCCAGGAACCATAATAAGAATCAAACCCGCTCGATAATAATTCTTGAATTGAACTATAGTGACTAATATAGTTAGGAGCAGGGTTCGACCATAGAGGACTTGCTTCAGCCAGGAATAAAAACTCGGGTTTTTTATTTCTTGCATAATTAATAAGCTCAACCCAGAATTCCTTCGGTTTAATTGCGGCAACATCTGCCCTAATCCCATCAACATCAAGCGCAAGGGCTAAATCAATAAAATTTTTGAATTTAAATAACGTTCTTGGATTTAAAGACTTATTATCATCTAAAACTTTGAAAATTCGAACATCCGTCCAATCAGAGGGGGTTTGAGTTTTAGAATTAGAATCAAGTGCGAATAAGGATGGTTTTTTAATACTCAAATCAAAAGACCCGCAGCAAGGTAAATCCAGAATAACATTCATATCAAGTTTATGAGCTTCCTTAACAAAATCACAAGCCTCTTGTTCAACCGACAGGTCATTTTTCGAATAATCGAGTATAGGATCAATTTCATCAAAACTATCAAGTGAATATAATGACCCTAAAGTCCCTAATGCCTTAAGTTTTCCTGTTTTTGTAATCGGAAGAAGATAAATTGTGTTAATTCCGTCGTTTTTAAGTTCTTTAAGTTTGTCTTTTGCTAATACAAAATTCCCGAATGTATCGCCTTTATTGGGATTAATT
>CANAIK010000047.1 GCA_947361225.1 uncultured bacterium | reverse complement strand
AAATAATATGTTGATTTTTAAATATAATTTATAGATAATTAATTTAAGTATGAAAGAAAAAGAAACAATTGGAATTCTACAGTTTGGCTGTGCTAAAAATCTTGTTGATATGGAATTAATGCTCGGTCTTTTAGTGTCCAAAGGCTACAAATATTCGCTTGATCCTTATAATGACGAAATTAAAACCGTAATTATTAACACTTGCTCTTTTATTTGCGATGCTGAAAAAGAAAGCGTTCAAGCGATTGTTGAAATGATTGAGCGGGGAAAAAGAATAATTCTTACAGGTTGTTTAGTGCAAAAACACAAAGAAGAACTAAAAAAACTGCTTCCTGAAGTTAACAACTTTGTAGGAACTTGCGATTATGACAAAATAATTGAAGCGCTTGAGGAAAAAAATTATTATCAAGTTTCAAAAGAACCTAATTATTGTTATCGAGAAGATATTAAAAGAGAGCAAATAACAGTAGGGTCTTCCAGTTATATAAAAATCGCCGAGGGGTGTTATTATTCTTGCGGTTATTGTGTAATCCCACAATTAAGAGGAAGTTACAAGTCCCGATCTATTGAGAATATTGTTAAAGAGGCAAAAGAACTATCCGACAAGGGAGTTCGAGAAATTATCCTAATTGCGCAAGACACAACGAGCTACGGGCTTGATTTATACAAAAAACCAATGCTTGCAAGTCTTTTGGTTGAGTTAAATAAGATTGAGAATATTGATTGGATAAGAATAATGTATTCATATCCGACGAATTTTAACGATGAGTTAATTGAAACTATAAATTCTTTAGATAAAGTTGTCAAATACATTGATATTCCCTTGCAGCATTCAAACCTTGAAGTTTTAAAAAGAATGAAACGACCAAATGTTAACTATCGGGAATTAATTTCGAAAATTAGAAAAAAAATCAAAAATGTTGCAATAAGAACAACTTTTATTGTCGGATACCCCGGGGAAACGGAAGAAGAATTTTTAGATTTGTATAATTTTGTTAAGGAAACACAATTTGACAGAGTCGGAGTTTTTTCATATTCAAGAGAAAAAAACACATATGCTTATAACTTAAAACCGCAAATTAAAAGTATTGTTAAGAAAAAAAGAA
Source organism: uncultured bacterium (assembly GCA_947361225.1). Taxonomy (GTDB): domain Bacteria; phylum Cyanobacteriota; class Vampirovibrionia; order Gastranaerophilales; family Gastranaerophilaceae; genus RUG14156. The sequence continues at coordinate 14,475 of CANAIK010000047.1, read as the reverse complement.
AACAAAAATTAATGAAACTTCAGAAAGAAATTTCACTTAATATTAATAAAAAATACATAGGAAAAAATATTCAATGTATAATAGAAGAAATTCATCAAGACGGCAAAATTATAGCAAGAAGTTATAGGGACGCTCCTGAAATCGACGGTTTGGTTTATATTAAAACTAAGGAATATTTAACACCATCGGATATAGTAAATGTTAAAATTAATAAATGTACGTGCTATGATTTGTATGGTGTGGTATAATTTTATAAGTACATAATGTTTTTGGGGATTAAGATGCAAAAAGAAATCAACACTCAAACAATTGACACGGATATAGCATTATTGCCAATTAGTTCAATGGCAGCTGCGCTTAACGTTCATCAAAGAACACTTAGAATATACGACAAAGAAGGGATTCTATCCCCTCAAAGAACTGATAAAAATAGGCGCAACTACAGTCTTAACGATTTAGAGAAAGCAAAACTTGTCTTGTTTTTAACAAGAAATCTTGCTCTCAATTTGTCCGGGGTTAAAATTATATTAACAATTCTTGAACAGAATAAAATAAAACCGCAAAATTATATTGAATATATTAACAAAATGGCAAAATTATCCAATATTGATACAAATATTCAAGAAGATAATATTAAAAAAACTTCAAAAAGAGGAAGAAAACCTAAGAACCAATAATCGCTCTATACGATTCCTTGGCTTTATAAGAACTTCTTGCTAAAGGAGCTATTACAGGATAAATTTTAGTGTTTTTCTTAATAAAATCCTCAATTTGTGAATATTCTTCCAAGCTGTAGTATTTTTGAACCTCCAAATGTTCTTTTGAAGGGCGAATATATTGTCCAATTGTAACAATATCCAATTTAATCTTATTTAAATCCAGAATTAAATCAAAAATTTCATCTAAACTTTCCCCAAGTCCCAGCATAAAACCCGATTTTGTAATTATATTATTAGATTTCATATACTTAAGAACCTCAAGAGAACAATCGTAATCCGCCATTTGTCTAGCTCTGGGATAAAGTCTTTTTATTGTTTCAATGTTGTGATTAAAAACTTCCGGGCTTGCTTTAACTATTCTATCAAGCGCAGTTTTTGAACCTTTAAAATCAGGCGTCAAAACTTCAATTTCGATATCTTTTTTAAGCTTTCTTATTTCTTCTATCGTTTTTTGATAAAGAATAGACCCGAAATCGTCTTCTAAAACAAGATCGTCCCTTGTAACTGAAGTTATAACGCAATAGTCTAAACCAAGTTCTAAAACAGCGTTTGCAACTCTTTTTGCCTCGTTTAAATCGACTTTTTGAGGTTTATCACTGGAGATATTACAAAAAGCGCAATTTCTTGTGCAAGTTTTCCCAAGGATTAAAAAAGTTGCGGTTTGATTGGAATAACATTCGCATTTATTAGGGCATCTAGCGCCGTCACAAACCGTATTGAGCCCATTTTTGGATAAAATTTCTCTAACTTTTTTGTAGTTTTTATTATCCAAAGACGCAATTTTTGTCTTTAAGTAATCAGGCAGTCTTTTAATCATTCTTTAACACCTCCAAAATCGCCTCAGCAAGGCTTGGATGAGGAATTATAATATTTTTAGCATCATTAATATCAATTCTTCTATCAATAAAAATTGAAAAAATACTTATTAGAATCGATGCTTCCTTAGATACGATATGGGCTCCTTTTATTTGATTATCTTTAATTATTACCTTAATAAATCCGTCTTGAGCCTCATCACACCAGGATTTTGCAATCGATGACATTAAAACTTTTTTAATCCTGTATTCGTCTTTGTTGTTCTCAATTTCTTGTTCTTTTAGTCCGATTGAGGCGATTTCAGGGTTAATATAAACAACGCTTGGAATCAATTTATCTTCAATTTCGTTGTTGGACAGTATTTTTCCACAGACTTTTTTTGCTTGATAAGCTCCACTGTGAGCAAGGTATGAAAACCCGCACGCATCGCCGATTACAAACAAATTATCAAAATCAGTTTTATTATTAGCATAAATTTTTAGTTTAAAATCCTCATTGCATCCTTGAACCGTAACTTTCGGTAAAATCGGCTCTCTTCCTGCGGCTACAAGTAAATTATCGACTTCAAATTTAATATTTGAATTAAGACAAATTGTATTATTCTTAATTTCTTTAACAAAATCATTCTTATAATATTGAATATTGTTTAATTTAAGAATCCTCTCAACCCTTTTTTGAATATCGCAATCAAAACCGGGCGCCAGGTTTTGCTCTTTTTCAATAACTTTAACTTCAACCCCTAAATTAGAAAAAATCATCGCCCATTCAAGACCAATTGCCCCGCTCCCAATAATTGCAATTTTTTTGGGCAATTCTTGAAGATTAAAAATATCATTTGAATTGACGACAAATCTTGAGTCAACTTTTAATCCGGGGATATTTTTTGGTTTCGATCCTGTTGCAATAATAATGTTTTTTGCACTGTATAAATTATCCTCAACGCAAATTTCAATTGTATCGTCTTCAATTATTAAATTTGCCTCTTTTTCAATAAGGGTAACATTTTTTCTTATTGTAGAATTAAGAATTTTACTAAACTTAGAAACAATTTCATTTTTTCTATCCAGAATTCTCTTCCAGCTCGCTTTTGGTTCAACTAAGAGTGTTATTCCGAGTTTTTGACAATTTTTCATATCATTATAAAAATTAGCACAATGAACAATGGCTTTTGTTGGAATACAGCCTAAATTTAAACAAGTCCCGCCTAAATTTGCTTTTTCAAAAACAATAACCTTTAAATTATTCCTAAGTGCAATTTCAAGTGCCTCAAGTCCCGCAGGCCCTAAACCGATAATTGCCAAATCATACATAGTTAACTCCAAAAAATATCTGTTATTATATTATAGACCCAACGATATCTTTTGCAACAACCCAAGAGCCCGACCAGCAATTTTGAAGATTAAATCCCCCGCAAAAGCCGTCTATATTTAAAATTTCACCACAAAACCATAAATTGGGATAAATTTTTGATTTAATATTCTTATCAACTTCATCCAAATTAACACCGCCGGCTCGAACTATTTCCCCGTCGGGTTTTTGGGATATGATTCTAAGTTTTAGTTTTGAATAGCTCATTAAATCCTTTTTTGAAACCTCAGAAGCTTTTTTAGCGTAATCCTTAACCAAAACTTGCGCTAAAGATTTGGGGATTAGTTTGGAAACAATATTTCCTATCGATTTTTTAGGATTATCCTCAATTTCTTGTTTTAGTTTTTGATATTCAAATAAATCGATTTCAATTGTATAAGGAAAACCGGAAAACGCTCTTAATGATGAAATCTTAAACGCCAAAGGCCCTGAAATTCCGTTATCGGTAAAAATAAAATCCCCTTGCAAACTTTTAACGCTAACGCCACGAGGATAACAAAAATTATCCACAACCAAAGCACAAAGTGCATTTTTATAAGGAATTATAGAGTGATTAAAACTCTTTATCAAACCCTCAACACCCCTGGAACCCGCAGCTAAAACAATTTTATCAAAATTTAATAAATCGTCTTTGGAATTTATTTTTTTATTAACAATTCTATAATTTTTATAAGAATTCAATTTTTTAAGAAGTTTTTCTCGAACGCAATAAGAACTGTTAGAAACAGGAAAAATTCTTCCGTCCTCTTGAATATAAGTTTCAACTCCAATGGATTTAAAGAATTCCAAGGTTTCATAGGTAAAGTATCTTGAAAAAATTGAGTATAAAAATTTTTCACCCCTTGGATAGTTTTTTGCAAATTCTTTAATATCGCAAATAGCATTTGTAATGTTGCAGCGCTTATTTCCTGTTGGAAGAATTGTTGTTAGGGGGGATTTATTATCAAAAATAGTTATAGAAAAATCGTTATAGTTCAATTTTTCCAATTCAGCTAAAATTGAAATAGCGCAATAGATTCCGGAGGGTCCTGCGCCGACAATTGCAATATTATTGTTTGTTTGAAAGAATTGTGCCATACAAAAAAACATCCTCAGGATTGGATAGTTCATCATAAAGTTGAGAAATTGTCTTATTAAAAACAGGATGAACCAAATCTGCTTTAACTTCCAGCATCGGAACCAAAACAAAAGCCCTTAAGTGCATTAAAGGATGAGGAATATTTAGCGTTGGTCCATTGGAAATAATTTTATCGTCATACATTAAAATATCAATATCAATGGTTCTTTCGCCCCATTTTTCATCTTTTTTTCGAATTCTTCCAAGTTCAAGTTCAATATTCTGACAATATTGCAACAATTCCATTGCGCTAAAATCCGTATCGAGCGCCACAGCAGCGTTCACAAACCAGCCTTGTTCTTTATTTGCCCAGGGTTCTGTTTCATAAAAAGACGAAGTTTTTACAATCTTAATTTTTTGAGACATAGAAAGCAAACTAACCGCCTGAGATATTGTTGCCGCCCTATCTCCGATATTAGAACCCAATGATAAAAAAACTCTTGCCATTAATAATTATCCTTTTTATATATTTAACATTTTATAATTCTTTTGTTATAATATCAATATATAACTTTTTTCGAGAGGAGATTATGAATAAAAATCAATCAACAGGTATAATTGTAATTGTTGCTATTATTCTAATAGCGCTGTTATCAATAGCTTTTGAGGGTCCTCAGACCGCAACAAGCGAAATTTCATACACACAATTCTTAAACAAAGTCCAAATGGACACAATTGAAAGCGTTGTAATTTCAAAAGATGTCCTAACTGCAACCCCCAAAGAAAACGGACAGAATGAAGATAGTACAAAAACAAAAGAGGCTCCAAACCCTCTTAATATCAATAAAAATCCACAAAAAACACCAAAAACTCAATTCAAGGTTCAAATTCCACAAAACGATGAAGATTTAATGGAAATCCTTAAAGATAAAAATGTTGAAATAAACATTGCAAAACCCCAGGACGGCTCCTGGATGAGCGTTATAGGGACGGTAATTCTACCGATTATTTTTATTGCAATTATGATAATTCTAATCCTTAAAGGGATTCAACAAACAGGATCCTCGGCGCTTAATTTTGGAAAATCCAAAGCAAAAATGCTTGCCGACGATAAAATTAAAATTACCTTTAAAGACGTCGCAGGGATTGACGAGGAAAGACAAGAATTAGAAGAAATTGTAGATTTTTTAAAAAACAGTGAAAAATATACAAAACTGGGTGCAAAAATCCCCAAAGGAGTGCTTTTAATAGGTGCCCCGGGGACAGGAAAGACTCTAATGGCAAAAGCTGTAGCAGGCGAAGCGGGAGTTCCTTTTTTCTCAATTTCAGGATCTGATTTCGTTGAAATGTTTGTAGGGGTTGGGGCAAGTCGAGTTCGAGACTTATTTGAACAAGCAAAAAAACATCAACCCTGTATGATTTTTATAGATGAAATCGACGCAGTAGGAAGACAGCGTGGCGCCGGAATGGGAGGCGGTCATGACGAACGTGAACAAACATTAAACCAACTTTTGGTTGAAATGGATGGGTTTGATGAGAATACAAATATTATTGTTATAGCTGCAACCAATAGACCTGATATCTTAGACAGTGCGCTTTTAAGACCCGGTCGTTTTGATAGACAAATTTATGTAAACGAACCCGATGTTAAGGGTCGAGAAGAAATTCTTCAGGTTCACGCAAAAAATAAAAAATTAGCAAACGATGTTGACCTAAAAGCTTTGGCTAAAAGGGTTCCCGGGTTCACAGGGGCTGATTTAAAAAATTTGTTAAACGAAGCAGCGCTATTGGCAGCCAGAAACGATTCCGAGTCAATCGCTATGAAAGATATTGATAAATCAATCGATAGAGTTATAGCAGGCATTGAGAAAAAATCTACAGTTCTAACTCAAGAAGATAAAGAAAGAACAAGTTATCACGAGGCAGGTCATGCCGTTATTCTAAAAATGCTTGAGGATTGCGAGGAAGTTCAAAAAATCTCAATTATTCCAAGAGGAAGAGCTTTGGGTTTAACCTGGTATACTCCTAAGGACGATTCCAAACACCAAACAAAAAGAAAACTATTGGCTCATATTACAGATTTATTGGGTGGTCGTGTGGCAGAAGAACTTGTTTATGGAGACAATATTTCAACAGGGGCTTCCAATGATATGCAAAGAGCAACAAAACTTGCAAGAAATATGGTAATGCAATGGGGAATGAGTGAAAAAATGGGCAATATGACCTATGGAGAACCCCACGAACACGTATTTATGGGTCGTGATTTCGGACAAACCAAAGATTACTCGGAGCAAGTTGCTTATGAGCTTGATATTGAAGTTAAAAGAATTATTGATGAAAAATATAGTCAAGCAAAACAAATTCTAATTGAGAATAGAGACATTCTAAACGAATTAGCCTCATCGCTATTAGAAAGAGAAACGGTAAACGCTGAGGAATTCGATGAAATCGTTGAGAATGTAAAACAAAGAAGAATGGAATCATAAAAAGCAAAATCGAATAAAAAATAAAACCCCTCAAAAATCATTGAGGGGTTTTAAAAATATATTTTTTAGTTTTCGCTGGGTGGTTCAATGTTTTGATTTGGAGGAGTTTCAACATTTGGTTGAGAGGGTTTGTTTTCATCAATTTTAGGCATAATATTAGGTTCGTAGTTATCTTGATTTTGTTCTTCTAAAACCGTTTGTTCATCATAAGTTGCAAAACCAGAATCCTGAGGGATTTCTTGAGTTCTATAACCACGTGTATGGATTTTTAGTTTATAGGTTGGAAAATTCTCAGAAGTTTCCTCAGGGTTCACACTAGGATCGTGAAAACTTATAACAACGTCTTCTTCACTATTAACACTAAACATATTAGGCAGCATTAGTGTTTCAAAACTGCCCTGAATCGAAGTTAGAAGATATTGGGAAAGATTTTGAGAATATCTTGATAGAATTATAAAACTAGCTTTTTGATTGTCTTTTTCGATATTAATATTGTAATTTGTATAAGAATCAAGATTAATCACCTGAACACCCGGGAAAAGCGAGGAAATATCGGAAAAAGATAAATCAACAACACTAAAGTTCGTTCCGTTAAATTGAATTTTAGATATTTTTAACCTATCCTGATTAAAAATATAAAGTCCTTTGTTGTATAAAAAGAAAGAAGAATACCTTGAAATGTTGAGTTCTTGGATTGGCGAAAAGGTGTTATTATAAATTGTTGCGTTGTTATTCTCATCCAAAGAACTTACAACAAAACGACCTTTACTTAAGGGTCCTGTTTTTTCATATTCATTCCAACCGCCTGTTGTGCTATAAATATATGAAAAACTTTCTTTTGATTCTCCAACAACAAGATTTTTTCGAAGTACTCCAAAAGCATCGTTAAAAGTAGAATTTACAACGCTTATTGATTCGGGATTGAAAAATTTATAAGGATAATCGTTTTTAAAGTTGGCTTCCGAATAATTTTTCTTTTTATCCAAATAGCTCATAAACAAAGGTCTTAGAGCTGATGTTTTTTTGGATGAAATGAAATATTTATAAGCTTGTTCGAATTCATTTGACATTTCCTGAGTTGAAGTTGCGTAAATCGAAGGTGAGAAAATGAATTTTCTAACATCATCAAAAACGATTTTTTCGCAAAGTTCTTTAATATTGGAATCATTGGAATAAAGATACAATTTTTCAAAATCAGCTATCCTATCAGCCATTGTCTTTGGTTTAATTAACATATTAAGCCCAAGACCAGACATTGTGTTATATTTAGCTCTAAGTTTTAAATATTTTTGCATATCATAGGATAAATATTTTCCATAAATTTTATTGTAGAATTTATAATCCGGATACAAATAAACCGTGTTGGATTCATCAATCGATAGAACACCAATAGGTTTAAAGCGATTATTAAATCGTTGAACGCATTTTTTTGCAACTTTATCCTGCGTAATCGTAGAACAGCTGTCTGCGTCGTTTCGAACCATATCTTCATTTGTCAAATGGGACAATTTATCCATTTCCTTAAGAAACGCAATAAAAACTTGTTGTTTTTTTTCTTGAGTGTCTTGTGAGAATTTTAAATACAACAACAAAAAATTCTCAACGCTGCTTAAATTAGAAGATAGTTCATTAAAGCTGCCCGGTTCTTTTAATTCAGGAATTTGCGAGGGATTATTCATATAATTTTTAAACTGTAACATTCTTTTTTTATTTTTATGATTCTCTACCCCCATATATAATATTGAGGATAAAACCAGAGAAACAATGACAAAACTTGAAACCATTGTTAAGGAAGTGTTGTCAAAAAAGCTTGTTTTGTTGGAATTAAATGTTCTTTTAGTGCTGTTATTATTAGAATAAAGCACACTCGGGTCTTTTTTTGCTAATTTTGCAAAAGCATTCAAATCGTCCTGAATACTTGAGGAATCGTCACTATTTTTAAACTTATGACCGCATCTTGAGCAGCATATATCGAATTCACCACAATCTAAACCGCATTTTGGACATTTTCTCATAATTACACCTTTTGTATTTTTTTTCCTAAATTGTTATACCACAATAATTAAAAATTAAAAAGTAATTTTAGGGGAATTTTTTAGTTGTTGAATTTCCTTAACTTTTTTATAACAAGCATAAGCCAGGGATTCATAAGTTATTGCTTCAAGTTTTTGAGTGGATAAATTAGTAATATTTTGATAATCTCCGCCTAAAGAATCATATTCTTTAGGACTGTAGGCTTTTAATCTGGCTGAAATCGGATTTTTTATTCCCGATTGCATTGTTAGAATTACAATATCGTCCTCGGATTTATTTGCAAATTTGATATTGTAAAAATAATATCCTTGAGATTCTCTAATACTATCAATATCAACAAAGCCCGCTCTTCCTTTGGTTGAAACCACAGAAACCCATTCAATAGCCCAGCTTGGCGATAACAACAACAAAAACAAAACAAATAATTTTTTCATTTAAATCTCCTTTTAATTATTGTATTGCTAATAAAAAAAATTGCAAAAAAAATTAATAAAAGTTATTATATTAATATGACAAACTACATTCTTCTTCTAATTCTAAGTTTTTTATCAGGTGTTATTTTTTCAATGTTATTCTTAAGAAGAAAAAACAACTCCGAACTTTTTGTCCTGTTAAATGATTTTAAAAAATCCATTGATAATTTTAATACGACTTCAAAAATTAACACAAACGAAGTAAAAACCGCAATTAAAGACGCAAGCAGTCTTGCCCGGGCACTTACAACCAATCAGAATATAAAAGGGCGTTTTAGCGAGGATTGTCTTGAAACTATTATTAAAACCTGCTATCCGGATAAAAATATTCATTATATTAAACAATATATTTCAAGAAACGAGGACGATAAAGAAATTAAGCCCGATTTTCTTGTTAAACTCCCCAATAACAGGGCGATTTTAATCGATTCCAAGCTAAATTTGGAAAAATATATCGAATATACGCAAAACGATGTTGAAAACCTAGAAACCGTTAAAAAACAAAATTTTATAAGGGATTTAAATAATACAATTAACAATTTGAGCAACAAAAAGTACCAAAGCGCTAAAGATACAATCCAGCCGGATTTTATTCTTATGTATGTTCCGCTAGAGGCGGTTTTAACTCTAATTTACACGGATAATGATTTTATTAGTGTTGTAAAAAATGCTCACGATAAAAATATTATCATAGTTGGAACTTCAGGGGTTTTAACAACAATAAGACTTGTAAAAATGCTCTGGGCGCAGGAATTGCAGAATAAAAACACTGAGAATATTGTAAATATTGCAAAAAACATATATTCTCTTATCGCACTTCATTCTCAAGCTCTTTTTAGAATGAAAACAACACTTGAACAAAGCACGGTTGATTTTATTAAAGAATACGATAAAATCGCTAAAAACAGTGCTCTTTTTACCCAAATTGAAACATTGAGAGAATATGGAATTCAAATTGATTCCAGAAAAAATGGCAGAAAATTAGATGAAATAAAAATTCATAGTGATTTTTTAAGCTAATTTTTTAAGTTATGTAAAATTTTCGTTTTTTTATGATGAAATCCTCCGTTTGGAGGATTATTATAAATATAAATGAAAATTGTTAAATTATTGAAAGATTACATAAAATCTCCCCAACAAAAGGATTTGAGCGAATTTTTATCGGAAAAACTCGAATCCACACTTTGTTATGAACCCATTAAGAATAAAAAATTTATGATTCAATACATTAAACCCTTAAATGACTTTGTAATCCACACAACAGCCCTTCCCTGCTGTGATACAAGAAGAATGTTATAACCCGGGGTCAATTTCTAAATTTTCTTGCAATCTTGCGCTGACTGCCAGTTTATCACATTTTTCGTTAAATTCATTGTCATTATGCCCTTTAACCCAAATAAATTTAATATCGTGGGGTTTTATAGCAACAATCAATTTTTTCCATAAATCGACATTCTTAACAGGGCTTTTGGAGGCTGTTTTCCAGTTTTTTTCCTGCCAGTTAAAAAGCCATTTTTGATTAATTGCATCAACTACATACTTAGAATCAGAATAAAGTTCAACCCTGCAAGGGGTTTTTAAAAGATTAAGAGAATCAATAACCGCCAATAGCTCCATTCGGTTGTTGGTTGTTTTTATAAAACCTTTTGATAATTCTTTTGTTATTGTTTCGCCGTTATTTTTTTTATAAATCAAAATCGCACCGTAACCGCCTTTTCCGGGGTTATTTGCGCAAGCTCCGTCTGTGTATATTCTAACAAATGGTTTTTCCATAAAAAAATATTACCATAAAACAACATTTCTTAATAACTTGTATACATAAATTTATATTTGTGATTGAATGGTAAATGCGATAAATATAATTAAGACTGGAGTAGTAATAATGATTATAGTAATGGAGCACAACGCAACAATCGATCAGTTAAATCGAGTTATTAAATACATTGAAGACAGAGGACTCAAAACCCAGGTTAATAACGGTGAGCTGTTGAATGTTGTAGCTGTTATCGGTGATAAATCGATTCTTAATGACGAAAGTATTGCGGCACTTGACGGTGTTCGAGAAGTAAAAAAAATTCAAGAACCTTATAAATTAGTTTCAAGAGTGGCGCATCCTGAGGATACTATAATCAAATTCCCAAACGGGGTAAAATTAGGCGGATTAGAACGACCCGTGCTAATGGTTGGACCTTGCTCCGTTGAAAAAGATTTTGAAGGCTTATTAAAAGTAGCGCAAGCCGCTAAGGATATGGGTTGTCAGTTTTTAAGAGGTGGAGCTTTTAAACCCAGAACAAGCCCTTATGATTTTCAAGGTTTAGAAGAAAAAGGGCTCCAATATCTTGCTCGAGCTAGAGAAAAAACCGGACTTTTAGTCGTAACGGAAGTTATGGACACAATGGATATTTCTCTATTGTGTAAATACGCTGACGTATTACAAGTTGGCGCAAGAAATATGCAAAACTTTAAGTTATTAAAAGCTTTAGGACGAATTAAAAAACCCGTAATGATTAAAAGAGGTCCTGCTGCTACAATTAAGGAATTTTTATTGGCTGCCGAATATGTTGTAGCCAACGGCAATCCGAATGTAATTTTCTGTGAAAGAGGCGTTAAAGGCTTTGACACCCATTTTACAAGAAACGTTCTGGATATTGCAGCGGTTCCGATTATTAGAAAATTTTCACATTTGCCGATAATTGTTGATCCTTCTCACGGAACAGGAAAGAGATATTTAATTGAACCAATGGGAAAAGCAGCTTTAGTGGCAGGGTCTCACGGTTTAATGTTTGAAGTTCACCACGATCCTGATAACGCAATGTGTGATGGAGCTCAAAGTTTAAATATTGAACAATTCAAAGAAATTGCAAAATCCTTTAACAAATTAATCGGAAGAATCGATTATGATAACAAAAATAACAAATAGGAAATAAAAATGGCTTTAACTTTTCAAGAATTAATATTAAATTTATCAAAATTTTGGTCCGATAACGGATGTGTTATCCAACAGCCTTATGATATTGAAAAAGGGGCAAGCACAATGAATCCTGCTACTTTTTTAAGAGCTTTGGGTCCTGAACCTTTTTCTTGCGCTATGGTTGAACCTTGCAGACGCCCTACCGACGCTAGATACGGAGAAAATCCCAATCGATTGGGTCATTATTTTCAATATCAAGTAATTCTAAAACCCTCTTGCGACAACGCTCAAGACTTGTATCTGGATTCCTTATCCGCAATGGGTGTGGATTTAGATCGTCACGACGTAAGATTTGTTGAAGACAACTGGGAATCGCCAACTTTAGGGGCAGCCGGTGTCGGCTGGGAAGTTTGGCTGGACGGAATGGAAATAACACAATTTACATACTTCCAACAAGTCGGAGGTTTAGAAGTTAAGCCTGTTGTGCTTGAAATAACCTATGGTTTAGAGCGCATTGCAATGTATTTACAGAATGTTGACAGTGTTTTTGATATCCAGTGGAATAATACCTTAAAATACGGTGAAATTTATCTTCAGAATGAAATTGAACAATCGAAATATAACTTTGAATACTCAACCCCTGAAAGTTTGTTCCAGCTGTTTGATTTGGCAGCTAAAGAAGCAAATAAATGCATGGACAATAAAATCGTATTACCGGCTTATGATTGGGTTCTAAAGTGTTCTCACACTTTTAATTTGCTTGATGCCAGAGGGGTAATAAGTAAAGATGAAAGAATTAACTATATTAATCGAGTGCGCACTTTAGCGTCGCAAGTTGCTAAATTATACGTAGAACAAAGAGAAAAACTTGGATTCCCCTTAATTAAAAAATAGAGAGAGAAAAAATGAGCAATAACAACGAATTTGAGCAAATTTCAAACAAAACCGAGCTCAATATTATATCAAAATTTGTAAAAAATTTAACAGCAACAAAAAACCCTGATGAAATGATTGAACAAGCACAAAAAGGCGGTTTAAAAAAAACTCTCGGTGCTTTTGATTTAATAATACTCGGCGTTGGAGCAATTATCGGCAGCGGAATTTTTACCGTTGTTGGAATTGCAGCAGCAGGATCGGCTGAATCGGTAGGAGCGGGTCCGGGGCTTATTATTTCAATGATACTTGCCTCTTTAGCCTGCGTTTTTTCAGCTCTTTGTTATAGTGAATTTGCCTCAATGATTCCTGTAGCCGGAAGTGCGTATTTATATACTTATGCCACAATGGGCGAATTTATGGCGTGGATTATCGGCTGGGTTTTAATGCTTGAATATATTGTAGGATATATTGCGGTTGTTAGCGCTTGGAGCGGGTATTTTATGCAATTTTTGAAAGGATTCTCAAATTTTCTACCCGATTTTATAGTTAACCCTCCAATATATCTAATCCACGATTACACAACCGTTGTAAGGGAATTAAACGCCTCAGGGATTGATCCTAATACAATTATTCCAAATTTTTTAGGAATTCCGATTTGTATTAATATCCCCGGGATTTTAATTACTCTTGTAATTATAGGATTCTTAATTAAAGGAATGCAAGAATCAACAAAAATGGCGGGTTTAATGGTGTTAATTAAACTTGGCGTTGTAGCATTATTTGTAATAACAGGAGCATTCTATATTAAACCCGAAAACTGGAGTCCTTTTGCCCCCAATGGATTAGAAGGGATTTTTATGGGCGCTTTTATAATATTTTTTGCATATATCGGTTTCGATGCCATTGCAACTGCGGCTGAGGAAACAAAAAACCCTCAAAAAAACCTTCCCATTGGAATTATTGGGTCTTTAGGGGTTTGTACGGTTGTTTATGTTCTTGTTGCCCTTGTTTTAACAGGGGTTGTACCGATTGACAAAATCGACACCCACGCCCCTATTGCTTCAGCTATGTCAATGGTTGGACAAAACTGGGTTGCAGGGCTAATTTCAATCGGCGCTTTGACCGGTTTGACCTCAGTTTTATTGGTTTTAATGCTCGCTGCAACAAGAATTCTATATGCTATGAGCAGGGATAAATTTTTGCCTTCAATCCTGCAAACTCTTCATCCAAAATTCAAAACCCCTCATATATTAACACTTTTTGTTGGAATAATTTGTATTATAGGGTCGATTCTGCTAAATATCTCAACAGCTGCCGAGTTGTGCAATTTTGGAACTTTTGCATCGTTTATTATTGTTTGTGTTGCGGTTTTAATCCTAAGAAAAATTGACCCCGAGCGCCCACGTCCTTTTAAAGTTCCCTTTTCACCCTTCCTTCCGATTTTAGGGATAGTTTGCTGCGGTGGGTTAATGTTGTATTCTATGCAATTTTTAAAAACTTCAAGAATCTTATTTCCTGCTTGGGTAATCTTAGGAATCGCTTTTTATTTTCTTTATGGATACAAAGAACAAAGAAAAAATGAAAAAAATTTGAATGATGAGGTTCGAAATGGTTAAAAAATTACTTTCCAATTTATTAACCACAAAAACCGCTAAACAGTTAATTGATAACACTAAATCCGGTTCTTTAAAAAAAACCCTTACAATTTCGGATCTTTTTACAATTGGAATCGGAG
>CANAIK010000046.1 GCA_947361225.1 uncultured bacterium | reverse complement strand
TAAAAATTGTAAAAGACTGGGAAGATGCAGGTCAACCTGATACAATGGCGAAACTGATAAGTGAAGTGGCTAGAGGAAAATACATTTATTCACTTCCTGACGATATGAAAAAAAGTTTCCAAAGAGCAGCCGCCAACGCTTGTTACAACGATGGAAAACAAACCGTTTTAATTGTTGCACCGGAGGCATTGAGCGAATACGGAAGAGCCGTAGATATCGCCGATTATATTGAAATTGCAAACGAACTTCCCGAAAGCGGTTGCGAGGTCGAAGTTAAAGACCTTAAAGGGGTACACGTTGCAGGTTTAATTTGCGATTAGAATCAATTATAATTATAAAAAATCCCTTGAAAAATTTTTCAAGGGATTCTATTTTGGTTTTTTCGCCGATTATTCTTTAGTATATTCAGCGTCAATAACATCATCGTCTTTTTTATCGTCATTATTTGTGTTATCAGACTGTTGAGCGTTTCCTTGCGCTTCACCGGCTTGAGTTTCTTGTTGAACTTGTTGATAAGCAGCTTGTGATATAGCATACATTGTTTGTTGCAGCTCTTCGGACAATTTTTTCAATTCGTCGTTAGATTTGTTTTCATCAAGTGCTTTTTTTAGAGCCTCTTTTTGTTCTTCAAGTTTCTTTTTGTTGTCTTCTGTAATTTTTCCTTCGAAATCCTTAACAATTCTATCAGCGGCACCGATTAAAGATTGAGCGTTGTTTTTAACTTCCGCCTCCTCTTTTTTCTTTTTATCAGCCTCAGCGTTGGTTTGCGCCTCTTTAACCATTCTATCGATATCAGATTCCGATAAATTGGATGAATTTGTAATTGTTATTTTTTGTTCTTTATTGGTTGCTTTATCTTTAGCGGTAACATTAACAATACCATTAGCATCAATATCAAATGTTACTTCGATTTGAGGCATGCCTTTCATTGCCGGTGGAATACCGTCCAAACGGAACATTCCTAAGGATTTGTTGTCATTTGCCATTGGGCGTTCACCTTGTAAAACGTGGATATCAACTGCTGTTTGATTATCGTCCGCAGTTGAGAACGTTTGGGATTTTGACACAGGAATTGTTGTGTTTCGAGGGACTAGTGGAGTCATAACTCCGCCAAGAGTTTCAATCCCTAAAGTCAAGGGGGTTACATCCAATAAAACGATATCTTTAACTTCACCCGCTAAAACGCCGGCTTGAATTGCGGCACCAACTGCTACAACTTCGTCGGGATTTACCGATTGATTAGGTTCTTTTCCTGTGTAATCTTTAACCAACTGTTGAACTGCAGGGATTCTTGTTGAACCACCAACCAAAACAACTTCGTTAAGTTCGGATTTAGAAATTCCGGCATCTTGAATTGCACGTTCCACAGGAGTTTTGCATCTTTCCAATAAATCGTGGGATAATTCTTCAAATTTTGCTCTTGATAAATTTAAATCCAAATGCTTAGGACCATTAGCGTCGGCAGTTATAAACGGAAGGTTAATATTTGTTTCAACAACGCTTGATAACTCGCATTTTGCCTTCTCAGCCGCCTCTTTTAATCTTTGCATTGCTTGTTTATCGTTTCTTAAGTCGATTCCTTCTTGTTTTTTGAATTCATCGCACAACCAATCGATAATTTTTTGGTCAAAATCATCCCCGCCAAGTCTTGTATCACCCGAAGTTGATAGAACTTCGTGGACTCCGTCGCCGATTTCCAGTACGGAAACATCAAAAGTACCACCGCCAAGGTCGAATACCAAAACTTTTTCTGAATTTTGTTTTTCAAGTCCATAAGCCAAAGCTGCAGCGGTTGGTTCATTAACGATTCTTAGAACGTCTAAACCTGCAATTTTTCCGGCATCTTTTGTTGCTTGTCTTTGAGCGTCGTTAAAATAAGCAGGAACGGTAATTACCGCACTTGTAACTTTTTCACCCAAATAAGCACTTGCGTCGTCCGCTAATTTTCTTAGAATCATAGCGGAAATTTCTTGAGGGGTGTAATCTTTCCCATCAATATTTTTTTTGTAATCTTCGCCCATATGACGCTTGATTGAAATTATTGTATTATCGGGATTAAGAATTGCTTGTCTTTTAGCTAATTGTCCAACCAATCTTTCACCATTTTTTGCAAAACCAACAATAGAAGGCGTTGTACGAGAACCTTCCGCATTTGCTATTACTGTTGGTTTTCCACCTTCCATGACAGCTACAACGGAATTTGTTGTACCCAAGTCAATACCAATTGTTTTAGCCATAAATTTTTTTACTCCTATTAAACAGTTTTTCTTTATAGCTTAACAATAACACTATTTTTTAATATTTATAAAAAAATAAACAATTTCTTAATAATTGAACTATTCTATTTCAAAACTTCCCTTGGAATCAATTTCTTGTTCAAGTTTTTGAATAAATTCATCAATTGAACAAACACCAACTTGTCCAACGCCTCTTTTTCTTATTGCTACGGTGTTTTGCTCAAGCTCTTTGTCACCTGCAATTAGAACGTATGGAACTTTTTGATTCTGCAAATAATCTCTTATTTTATAGTTCATTGATTCTGATTTGTCTTCAAAAATTACTCTTATTCCCTTATCTTTCAATTTTTTATAAATTGATTCCATATATTCGTTGTGCCTATCGGCTATTGGAACGAGCGCCACTTGTTTTGGAGCAAGCCAGGCAGGAAAAGCCCCTGCATAGTGCTCAATTAGAATTCCGTGGAATCTTTCCATTGAGCCGAACACAACCCTATGGAGCATTACGGGAGTTTTTAAGATTCCGTCTTTATCTTGATATTTTATTCCAAATCTTTCGGGCAAGTTAAAATCCAGCTGAATTGTAGCACATTGCCAGGTTCTTCCTATTGCGTCTTTTACTTTAAAATCAATTTTGGGTCCATAGAAAGCTCCGTCGCCCTCATTAATTTCATATTTCATATTTCTGTTGTCAAGCGCTTGTTTTAAACCGCTTTCAGCCAGTTCCCAATTTTTTATATCTCCGACATAACTATCAGGTCTTGTTGAAAGTTCAACTTCGAAAGTCATTTTGAAAATTTTCATAGTATCTGATACAAAGTCAATTATTTCGTTAATTTCGCCCACTAATTGCTCAGGTGTGCAAAAAATATGCGCATCGTCTTGAGTGAACCCTTGAACACGGGTCAAACCGCCCAAAGCGCCCGATTTTTCCCTTCTATAAACAGTTCCAAGCTCCGCCATTCTTAAAGGCAAATCCCTGTAGGAATGTCTTTGAGATTGATAAATCAAAATATGGAAAGGGCAATTCATTGGTTTAACGATATATTGCTCGTCTTGTTCCTGTTCTTTTTGGATAAAGAACATATTCTCTTTATAATGATCAATATGACCCGAAAGTTCCCAAAGCTTTGTTTTTGCTAATTGCGGAGTTTGAACGATAACATAGCCTCTTTTTCTGTGTTCTTTTCTCCAATAATTCTCAATTTCTTCTCTTACTGTGTATAAATTAGGATGCCACAACACAAGTCCTGCGCCAATTTCCTCTCTTACCGAGAACAAATCAAGCTGAGTACCCAATTTTCTATGGTCTCTTTTTTTAGCCTCTTCTATTTGAGTTATATAGTTATCCAATTCTTCTTTTGTAAAAAACGCAGTAGCATAAATTCTTTGGAGCATTTTATTTTTTTCGTTTCCTCTCCAATAAGCTCCTGCAACGCTCAAAAGTTTAAAAGCTTTAATTTCTTTGGTCGATTCAATATGAGGACCCGAACAAAGGTCGTTAAACAACACGTTTCCGTCTTTATCTTTAGTTAGATACAAAGTCGGATTATCGTTTTTATGTTCTTCTAAAAGCTCGGCTTTGTAAATTTCTCCTTGAGCTTTAAATTCTTCAATTTGAGCCTCAACATTAGGAATAACGTACTTTTCAAAAGTTAAATTGCCCGCAATCAGCTTTTTCATAACTTTTTCAATTTCTTTTAAGTTATCTTCATTTAAAGTTACACCTTCAATATCGAAATCATAATAAAAACCATTATCAATAGCAGGTCCGATTGCAAGACGTGCTTGCGGATAAAGTTTTTGAACGGCTTGCGCCATAATATGAGAACAAGAGTGTCTTAGTGTATGAAGTTTTTCTTGTAAGTTATTGTCCATTGGTTTTTCCTCAAAAATTAAAGTATATTTACCAAAATTCTAACATAAAAACATAAAATTTATTCAACCTTAATTCGATTTACAATTAAATCGGTAATTTGTGTGGTTGATACAAGTTTATCGTTTTGTTGATAAATATCTTTTGTCCTATAACCTTCTTTTAATACCTCTTTTACGGCATTGTAAATCGATTGGGAGGCTTTTGTTTGATTAAAGGAATATTCAAGCATCATAGCGCCTGATAGAATTGCAGCTATCGGATTAACAATATTTTTCCCTGCAATATCAGGGGCTGAGCCGTGAATCGGTTCATACATAAAAGGAGTTTTAGAATCCGACAAAGACGCACTGGGTAACATTCCTAAAGATCCGCAAATTGTCGAAGCTTCATCCGATAGAATATCTCCAAAAATATTTCCCGTTAAAATTACATCGAACTGTCTTGGATTGGAAACCAGCTGCATTGCGCAATTGTCAACATACATAAAACTAAGTTCAACGTCTTTATATTGTTTGGAAACTTCCAAAGTAACTTCTCGAAACAACCTTGAAACATCAAGAACGTTTGCTTTATCAACCAAACAAACTTTTTTTCTTCTTTTTAAGGCAGATTTAAACGCAACGTGCGCAATTCGCTCGATTTCAAGTTCGTTGTAAATCATATTATTAAAACCAACTCGAACTTTTTTTCCTTCGATTACTTCTGTTGTAATTCCTCTGGGTTCGCCAAAATATACATCCCCTGTGAGTTCTCGAACTATCATAATATCAGTATTTTTAGCAATTTCTTCCTTTAAGGGAGAAGAGAACAAAAGCTCATCGAAAATTTTAACAGGACGAAGATTTGCAAATAAATTAAGCTTTTTTCTAATTCCTAAAAGCGCTTTTTCGGGTCTTAAGTGCGGTTCTAAACTATCGTATTTCCAATCCCCGACTGCACCCAATAAAACTGCGTCAGATTCTAAGGCGCCTTGAACCGTATTGTCCGGTAAAGGTACTCCACTGAGCTCATAAGCTCTTCCTCCAATCGGATAATAGTTATATTTAAAATCAAGGTTATAAGTTTTAGAAACACTATCTAGAACTTTAATCGCACTTGATAAAACTTCATCGCTTATTCCATCGCCTTCAAGAACTGCAATATTTTTCATTTTTTTATCCTCTTATTTTTTCTTTAGTATATTCAACCAATCCCCCTTTTTCAATCAAATTCTGAATTTCAGGTGGATATGGAGAAAAAGAATATTCTTTATTTTTTGTTGTATTAATAATTTTTCCCTCATTTAAATTAATTACAAGCTGGTCATTAGTTTCAATTTCATCTTGAATTTTGTCATTCTCGATAATTACAAGTCCAATATTAATTGCGTTTCGAAAAAATATCCGAGCAAAACTTTTAGCAATAACCGCTCTAATTCCCGAGGCTTTAATCGCTAAAGGGGCGTGTTCTCTGCTTGATCCGCAGCCAAAATTCGCTCCTGCAACAATAAAATCTCCTTTTTTAACAGACTGAGCAAAAGTTTTGTCAATATCTTCAAGACAATGAGACGCAAGTTCTTTTGGATCCTTAGTATTAAGGTATCTTGCAGGAATAATAACGTCCGTATCAACGTTGTCTTTATAAATCCAATTTTTGTTCATTTTCAATTCATCCATTTAAACTATATACAATAACTATATTATAAATTAATATAAATATGCAAATACGAATTTTAAAATTTAAATTTAGCAAAAAGAGTAATTTAATATATGGCATCACACAAAGGAGTAGAAAAAATGCAAGAAACTATCATTGAAACAGCTGGAAAAATTTGGGAATATTTGAATGAAAACGGCGAAGTTACAACAAAAAAATTAAACAAAGATTTGGGTTTGAATGAAAACTTTTCAAGCCTTGGTTTAGGCTGGTTAGCTCGTGAAGATAAAGTAAACTTCTCAAAAAGAGGTTCTTACACAAAAATTAGCTTAAGATAAGTAAAAAAAATTAATATTATTAAGAAGTCCTTGTAAATTATTGACAAGGACTTCTTTTTTTTAGAGAATAGAATTATGTCTTATTAAAAATGATAATTTAGTAAAGGAAATAAAAATGGCTACACCAAAGAAAAGAACAGGAAAAGCAAGTCAAGCAACAAGAAGAGCAAATTGGAGAGGGTCAATACCCGCTACAACAACTTGCCCTAATTGTAAAGCAATTATCCCAACTCACACAGTTTGTCCCGAGTGCGGATATTACAAAGACGGTTTTGCTTCAATTAAAAAAGAACAACCTGTTGAAGAAACAAAAACAGAAGAAGTAAAAACCGAAGAACCTAAAAAAACAAAAAAACCAAGAGCAAAAAAAGCTGAAAGTGCTCCTGAAACTGAAACAAAAGCTGAATCGGAAGAAGAATAAAAAACAATCTTAATTTGAGGATATAGTATGACAAGAATTGCAGTTGATGCAATGGGAGGGGATTACGCCCCGGGGGAAATTGTTAAAGGGGCTGTTTGGGCAGCTCAGGATTACAATATCCCCATAGAACTTGTTGGACAAATTGATAAAATCCAAGAAGTTCTTAATGAAATTGCAAAAAAAGGAATAAAATCAAATCGAGGCGGATATTTTGTTAAGAATATCAAAGTTGATTTATCAAAACTCGATATTAAACTTACTCAAGCCGATGAAATCATTGAAATGGGTGAGGCGGTTGGTGTTGCAATTCGAAAAAAGAAAAAATCTTCAATTGTTCTTGCGGTTGACGCTGTTGCTAAAGGAAGTTCGGACGCCGTTGTAGCGGCAGGTTCAACGGGGGCTGCAATGGCTGCAGCATTATTTGGTTTGGGAAGATTAAAAGGAATTGAGCGTCCTGCAATCGCAGCAACACTTCCAACCAAAAAAGATCCCGTAATTCTAATCGATGCCGGAGCAAACAGTGCTTGCACATCTGAAATGTTAATGCAATTTGCAACAATGGGTGCAACTTTTGCAAAAAATGTCTATAACAGACAAAATCCTCGAATCGGAGTTTTAAACATCGGCGAAGAAGAGGAAAAAGGCAATCCTTTGGTTAAAGAAACTCATAAATTATTAAAAGAAAACACAATAGGACTTAAATTCATTGGAAATATTGAAGGAAAAGAACTTTTCCAAGGTGACGTCGATGTTGTGGTTTGCGATGGGTTTGTCGGAAATGTTGCCTTAAAAACAATTGAGGGTTGTTCTATGATGCTCTTTAAATTAATCCAGGAAGAATTTAGACACGATATAATATCAAAAATCGTAGGGTTATTGGCAAAACCTTTTATGAAAAGAATTTACAAAAGAATTAACTATGAAGAATTCGGTGGGGCGCTTTTATTAGGCGTTAAAGGAATTACCGTAATTTCTCACGGAAGAAGTTCATCATATGCCATTAAAAACGCTGTTCGTGTTGCTAAAGAGGCGGTTGAATCAGGCGTTAACAAAAAAATTGCTGAAATTATTAATTAGAGGATAAAATGAAAAAAATAGGATTTATATTTCCGGGACAAGGCTCACAATCCACAGGGATGGGGCTTGATTTGTACAACAATTTCGATAGTGCAAAAAAAGTTTATGAAACTGCCGATTCAACCCTAAATCGTGAAATTTCAAAAATTTGTTTTTCGGGACCCGACGAAGAACTTAAAAAAACAATAAATGCCCAAAGTGCAATTGTTACAACTTCAATTGCAGCGCTAAGCGCCTTTAAAGAAGTTTGTCCCGGGGTTGTTCCAACCGTAACTTTAGGTCATTCCCTGGGGGAATATTGCGCAATGTTTGCAAGCGGGGTTATGGATTTACAAACAACAATAAAAGCAATTCAAAAACGCTCCGAATTAATGGACGAGGCAACAAAAACAACAAAAGGAACCATGGCAGCGATTCTTGGTTCAACAATTGAGAATATCGAAGAATCAATTAAAGAATCCTCCAAATTAGGACTTGTGCAGATTGCTAATTACAACGACCCCACTCAAATTGTAATTACAGGGGAGATTGAGGCAGTTGAAACAGCGTCTCGATTAATTAAAGAAAAAGGGGCAAGAAAAGTTGTTCCCTTAGCGGTTTCAGGAGCATTCCACTCAAAACTTATGGATAGCGCTCGAAACGGGTTTGTTGATTTTGTTAAAACATTGGAGCTCAATGACGCTCAAATTCCTGTTATTACAAATGTTGACGGGAAACTAACAACAAAAAAAGAAGATTTTATTGAAAAAATGCCCAATCAAATAAACTCGAGTGTTATGTGGACTCAATCAATCCAATTGGCGCTTGAAAGCGGAGTTGATACATTTATTGAATTTGGAAACGGAAAAGTTTTAGCAGGATTAAATCGAAAAATTTCTTCCGATATTAAAACTTATAATATTTCTGATTCAACAAGTTTAAATTTAGTTAAAGAAGAATTAATGGCGGGGGTTTAATAATGACAACAGAAAAACTGGCACTTGTAACAGGGGGTTCAAGAGGAATCGGAAAAGCAGCAGCGTTAGAACTTGCAAAAGCTGGGTTCGACGTTGTAATAAACTATGCGGGAAATACAGAGGCTGCACAAAAAACCGTAGAGGAAATAAAAGCTCTTGGAGTTCAAGGCGAAGCTTACAAATTCGATGTTTCCAATGTTGAGGAAGTTAATAAAAATATCGCCTCCATTATTGAAAAATACGGAAGAATCGATGTTTTAGTTAACAACGCAGGAATTACAAGGGACGATTTGTTTATAAGAATGGACGAAGATAAATGGAATCAAGTAATTAACACAAATTTAAACTCTGCTTTTTATGTAACAAAACCCGTTGTTAAACTTATGATGAAACAACGATTTGGCGCAATTATAAACACAACAAGTGTTGTAGGGGTCTATGGAAACGTTGGTCAAGCTAACTACAGCGCTGCTAAAGCCGGTTTAATCGGTTTTACAAAATCATTGGCAAAAGAATTGGGTTCAAGAAATATCCGTGTTAATGCAGTTGCACCCGGTTTTATCGCAACTGATATGACTAAAGATTTAGCCAATGCCGACGAATATTTAAAACTAATTTCTTTAAGAAGAATGGGCGAGGCAGCTGATGTTGCACGAGCAATTAAATTCTTAGCAGTGGATGGAACCTACATAACAGGTCAAGTTCTTGAAGTTGACGGCGGTTTGATTATATAATTTTATTATGAACAATATTTTTATAATTGCACTGCTGCTTTTAGTGCAAAATCAAACTTTCGCAATAGATTTATCAGATTTTGGAGATTTTTCTTCAAGATCTGTAATTATGAATAATTTACAGGGAAAACAAACTCCAACTCAGGATCAAAGGGATGTTCTAAAAGAAAAAAAACTATCCCCCACAGCCGGTTGTTTAATTGAGCAAATAAAAAAAGGAAATATTGATAATGTCCGATTATTGCTTGAATCAAAGGTTGATCCCAATGTAAGTTATATGAGTGATTATCCTGTTTATGTTGCAACAAAGTTCAACAAGACAGAAATTGTTAAACTTTTGGTTGAGAAAGGAGCAAAACTCGACAAGGGTTTCTACAGCGAATTATACGAGGCAGTTAGGAATAAAAACAACGATTTAGCGCAGTTTTTATTGGATAATAACGCTAAAGTCAACTATCTTGATTCAATAACCAATAACACAATCCTTTCTTTAGCACTCAAAAACAATATGACAGAAATTGCCTCTCAACTGATTAAAAAAGGTGCAAAGCCTGATTTTAGGAGCGTTAAGTTAATAAAGAAGAAAAAACTTCAATCTTTAATTACAAAATAATTTTGCGTTTCTACTATAACATCTTAAAATAAAAGGGATTTATATACAACTTTACACTAAACACCCCTAAAAACTAATCATAATGTCATTTTGAATTTGTTTTTCGAATTTGATAATTGGTAGGATACGAAAAACACCTGCACAGGAGGGAAAAAATTGCGTCTCGATAAATCTCGACTTATTTTCTAGTCAGTTCAGAAAGGACAGTTTTGTGTAATCCGCTACTTAAGTCCCAAATAAAATTAACCCTTATGAAATTTCATAAGGGTTAATAATTTTACTATAAAATCCGGTTTTTAATGACAACATCCGTTGCAACAAGCGCAAGAACAGTTGAGTTTATCCAACGCCTCTTCTAAGCGGACTTTAATTCTTCCGTCCACCGCAATTCCTTCACCGGTTGATTCTGAAATTAACAGCGGATTGATATCAAGTTCATCAATAAACGGATAATCAGACACAAGTTGAGAAAGTCTCAATAAAGTTTCTTGAATTTGCTCTATTTGAGCGGGTTTTGTTCCACGAGCACCTTCAAGGAGTTTGTATGCTTTAACCGATTTAATCATTTCAAGAGCATCGATATCGGATAAAGGAGCGATTCTAAAAGTTACGTCTTTCATAACTTCAATAAACACACCGCCCAAACCAAACATCATCATTGGTCCGTATTGAGGATCGGTTGCAATCCCACAAACCATTTCTCTGTTTCCTTTAACCATTTCTTGAATAATTACACCTTCAAGTCCTTCAATAAGTCCTTTTTCAGTCAATTTTTCGATTAAATCGTTGTATTCGTTTCTTAGTTGAGCTTCAGATTGAATGTTAACTCGAACTCCTCCAACATCTGTCTTATGACTTGTTGTTTTGGATGTCATTTTCATAACAACAGGATATCCAATGGAATTTCCAAGTTCTACAACTTCATCAATATTGGTTGCAAAACCGGATTTGCAAACACGAATTCCATATGCGTCCAATACATCGATTGATTCTCTTGTTGTAAGTTGAGCACGGTTTTCAAGAATTGATTGCTTAATAATCGATTCAGCTTTCGCTCTATCAACGCTAAAGTTAGGAACCTTTCCTTCAGGACGGTTTTGCCAGATTCTTTGTTGATTTAATCTATGCAAACCTTCCGCAGCTTCTTCGGCGTACATAAAGAATGGTGTGTTAACATCCATATCAGATAGTTGAGAGAAAAATTCGCTCTTTGTCATAAACACGCCTATAACGGGTTTAGATGGATTTTTAGCCTTAATTTCCATAACAGCACGAGCTACATCGATATCTTTTAATCCTAAGAAAGGTAAGTAAATAACCATGACCATATCGACGTTATCATCAGCAATAACGGTCTCTAAAGTTTGCTTATAATGTTCAATTGGAGCACTTGCAATCATATCAATCGGATTTTTAACGGACGCTGCACTTGGTAGGAAACTTCTCAATTTTTCTTTTGTCTCATCTTTAATTTTAGCAATCTGCAAACCATATTCACAAATTGCATCAGTTGCCATTATCCCGGGACCTCCTGAATTTGTAATAATTGCAACTCTATCGCCCTTTGGAATCGGACAATTAGAGAACACTTTAGCCGTTGCAAATAAATTCTTTAAGGAATATTCTCGAATTACGCCTGATTGACCCAAAAGTGCGTTCGCTGCTTTATCGGCTCCCGCTAATGATCCTGTGTGAGAACTAGCGGCGCTTGCTCCTGCTGCACTTCTACCTGCTTTTAGGGCAACAATCGGTTTTTTCTTGGAAATTCTTGTAGCCAGTTTTCTAAAATTGCTTGGATTCTGAATTGATTCCATATACAAAAGAATTTGTTTAACATCGTCGTCGTTTTCCCAGTATTCAAGAGCTGTTTCGGCGTTAACATCGGCTTGGTTGCCAATTGATACAAATTGGGAGAATCCAACGTTTAAATCTTTTAGAATATTAAGGATTCCACCGCCCAATGCTCCTGATTGAGATACAAAACCAATATCTCCTCGAACAGGCAAACTTTCGGCAAAGGTTGCGTCCATTGAAACCTCAGGATGAGTATTTAAAACACCTAAACAATTAGGTCCAACGCATCTCATACCGTATTCTTTAACTTTTGCTAATAGCTGACGTTCAACTTCAGCGCCTTCTTTACCGGTTTCTTTAAAGCCTGCAGTAATTATGCAAAGTCCTTTAATTCCTTTTTTATGACATTGATCAATTGTATCCAATACAAATTTAGCATTAACAACAATAACCGCTAAATCAACCTCCCCCGGAACTTCTTCAATGGTTGTATAAGCTTGAAAACCTTCAATCATACCACCTTTGGGGTTAACAGGATAAATATTTCCTTTAAATTTATAATCTCTTAATCTTTGCATCAACTCAGAACCAATTGTTTTAGGCTTGGTTGAAGCCCCGATGACGGCAATTGATTTTGGTTTTAGAATTTTACTTAGCATTATTGATATCCTTTCTGTATTTCATTAATAACCATTAGGAATAAAGTCTCTTGATCGAAAATTAGCGCCCAAAGACCTTGCAATTTTTTCACATCTTATTAAATCTATAGGATAATTAGGAACCTTATCCACAACAGAAGCTGTTGTTCTGATTTTTTCCTCAACACAAGATCTTATAAAACGTTTTACTTCTTCATAAGCATTATCGATTTTAGGGTTAGAAATTTTATTGTAAACCTCCTCATTCTGAGCGTTTAAACTAACTGAAATCGAATCAATATAAGGAGCTAATAAGGGAGCTATGTTTTTTTTGTGGATTGCATTAGCGTGTCCGTTTGTGTTAATTCTAATTTTTAAATGAGGGTAGTTCTCCTTTAAATACTTAGCAATTTCCACAACTTCATTAATTTTAATTAAAGGTTCGCCATATCCGCAAAAAACAATTTCTTTCGAATTCTCAATTTCTTTGGAATGATTAATTATTTGATTTAAATAATCTTTTGTTGTTTTGTTATCCTTATCAAGCCAAAGATTAGCGCCTTGAACATCTTGTTTTTGATCTCGCACACAAAAAACACATTTATTTGTGCAAATATTGGTCATATTAATATATGGTTTATTATCCAAAAAATATAGAAGATTTTCTTTTGTTTCTAGCATAATTCAATTCTAACTCCAACAATTTTTGAAGACAATAAAAAATTAAATTTTTGCTTGAAATTTTTGAAGAAATTTATCTTTTGCAACCTTGGATGTTTGAATTTCCGCAACTTTTGATAATGATGCCGTAAGATAAGTTAAATACGCTCCTCCAAGTTCTTTTTGTGCTTGTTTTGCAAGTTTTTCATTACCGCTAAACTGTCTTATCCATCTTATCGCCTTGCAACTTGCAACCCCTTCATCAACTAGAGTAGGAATTTAACTTAGAATCCCAATTAAGGTTGAATTTTTATGCAAAAAAGCTTTATATGTTTTAGAATCAGTATTTTTATATTGAACTGCGCAATTTCTCGCAATATTGACAACCCGAGGCTCAATTTTTCTGGAATCAATAAAATGTTTAAAAATTTTAGAATTATTGTAACTATCAGCGTGACCCAATTCGTGCAATAATAGCAAATTTGGATTTTTACCCATTAAAATTGTATTTTTATTCGCATAAACTGTTCCATCATTTAAAACAATCGGTTCGACTAATAAAGCGGCATTTTTGCCTGCCTTATATTCTTCAAGACTTTTAACCAAATTTTTAGACAGATTTTGAGCAGGTATTTTATCGACAACTTTAATTTTTACAC
The DNA here is from genome assembly GCA_947361225.1 of uncultured bacterium. Classification (GTDB taxonomy): domain Bacteria; phylum Cyanobacteriota; class Vampirovibrionia; order Gastranaerophilales; family Gastranaerophilaceae; genus RUG14156. The sequence continues at coordinate 2,305 of CANAIK010000046.1, read as the reverse complement.
CCTTGTTATCTAAATGTCGTGTTTTGATAACTCTTTTCGCAATTTTTTTTACAAGTTCACCTTGTTTTTCTTCTTGAAGGAAAACTTGTTGTATATTTCGATAAATTTTATTGTTTATTTTAACTCCGCTATTATAAACAGCGCTTCCTGCTAAACCCGCAACAAAAGACGCTTTTTTATCAGGCGAAATTCTATTTATAATTTTATTTATTGAAATCATACCTTAATAAAACTGCTAAATAAATTTTTTTGCGCTTTAAAATAAAGGCAATAGTGCATTATTTTGTCTTGTCGTATAATCCAGCGCTCTTTGGTGGTTAATTTGACGATTATCAAGTTTTAATTTGGGAGCCTGGTTTTCCTGCGCTTGTTCTTTTGCCGATTCAATTTTTTTCGCTTTTTTCATCCCCGAAACATTAATTAAATCATTTTGCGATTCAACATATTGAACATTTAAAGCTCCGTCTTGAGGTAAATAGGGCATTTGCTCGGATTCAGCCCAACAACAAGAAAACAACAACAAAACCAGAGTTATAAAAATCTTTTTCATAATTTAATTATACCAAAAAAAGCCTGTTTATAAAAGCTTTTTATTATTACCTCCCAATCTTAACTTCATAGCTTAGAACTTCTTTAATTAGATTAATTGGAAACATAAGCAATAAAAAAGAACCGTACCTTTGGTACAGTTCTTTTTTGAACAAATTTAAACTATTTTGCCAACATTTCTTTAAACTTTTTACCTGCAGAAAAGCCGGAACTGTTTTTGCAGCAATTTTGATTTCTTTTCCTGTTTGAGGATTTCTACCGGTTCTTGCAGCTCTTTTTCTTGCTTCGAAAGTTCCGAATCCAACTAAAGTTACTTTTTGTTTTTTAGCTACAGTTTTTTGAATTGTTTCAATAACAGCACCGATAATTTCAGCTGTGTCTTTTTGAGACATTTTTGCACTTGTCGCAACTGCTTTTACCAATTCTTCTTTGTTCATATCTAACTCCTAAATAAAATAACACCCTTTTATTATACTTGTTAATTAAACTTTTGCAAGGATTTTAAGATAATTATTCGGATTTTGTTTTGAGTCTCGCAAAACTAATATCTTTATAAAAATAATTCAAAATTTGACGAGCGTTAAACCCTTTATTTGCAAGGTTATTCGCCCCGTGCTGACTCATCCCTACACCGTGGCCGTTTTTCTTAACCCCTTTATCAAAAGCATCGACAGATTGAATATAAGGCAAGTCTTTATTCCAAACTTCACCCGATTGAATGGTTTTACCACCCGATGAGGCATGGTAATAAGCAGGAATAATTTTATGATCATAAGTCAAAACTTCGCCTCTGGTTGATAGAACCGCATAGGTCGTTTGGGGAGTTTCGCTCGTTGCCCCGCCGTATGCTTGGTCCGCAGGGGTATCTTTTAAGTCATAACCCGAACTTCCGTGTTTATTTAGATTTGCTAACGCATAACTTCTTGCTGCGATTGCCTGCGCTTTATGGGCTTCAATGTTCCATCTTGAAGGCATTTCACTTGGAACAACCCCAAGAAGATATTCTTCCAAAGGAAGAGAATTTACAATGGTTAAGGTTCCTGCTACATTGTAAATTATAATATCACCTCGATACCAGCGTCTTTTTGTCGCTAAAAAGCCTTTTTTATTGGGATTTCTAATAAAAATCGCACTTGTTGAACAATCGTAATATCTTCCCTTGACTTTAATTGCAATTGAGGATCCAAAGGCCTTAATCGAATAAGGAAGGAAAGATCTTGAAACAAAAAGGAGTTTTCCTGTTGTTGCATCTAAAAATTCAGCGTTTTGACTGCTTCCAACATAAGTGTGCTTAACCCCTTCCCCAAGACCTATTCTAATTGCAAAAGCCTCGGAGGTTAAAAATAATATTAACAGTATTATAATATTAATTTTTTTGTTCATAATATAAGAATATAAAAAACTACCCCTTTAATCAAGATTTTATCATTTTTTTATTAACAAGTACATTATTGTATTATTCGTTCTTCTAATGAAATTGGATTAAAAATTTACTACAATAAATTTTGAAAAGTGGTGTATTATGCAAGTCCAGGAAAACTCACAAGAAATAAAAGTTAAAGAATATATAAATAAATATATTAAGGAACTGCAAAGACATTTTGAAGTTCCGGATAAGAAAATGCGCTTACTTTTATATGAAGTTTATAAAGACTTAAAACCCGACGGATTTATTAAAATTTTCAAATCTATGGTAGAATCCTTTTATGGTAAATTAAAAAAGGAAAAATAGATGGAAATTAAAACCTATCCAAAC
>CANAIK010000045.1 GCA_947361225.1 uncultured bacterium | reverse complement strand
TAAATATATATTATTGCTAAAATTAAACAAACAGCAATGATTAAAGCATCGAATTTGTGCCATAAATGCTTAAGAGATTCAGTGTTTTCGCCAAGTTTCACCCCGACAAAAACAAGCAAATAGCTCCAGATTAAAGATCCTAAAAAAGTGAAGGTGAAAAAGAATCTTTTTTTAGCTTTTAATATCCCAGCTGGCAGTGAAATAAAAGTTCTTACAACAGGGAGCATTCTGCAAATAAAAAACGCCCAATCGCCGTATTTATCAACCCATTTGTCGGCAAGTTCCAAGTCTTTTTTTGAAACAAGAAAATATTTTCCGTATTTTTCAACAAACTCTCTTCCTTTAAAATATCCGATATAATAAGAAGGAATCGAACCTATAACGCAGCCGATTGCTCCGAAAAAAGCGGCTGCGTGGATTGAAAAAGCTCCTTTTGTAACCAAATATCCCGCAAAAGGTAGAATTGCTTCGCTTGGAAGGGGAATATTGCAGGATTCAATAGCCATTAAAAGCGCAACGCCCCAAACTCCAAGATGATTAATAACGCTTTCAATCCAATTAACCACGGCTAAAATTATATTCTCTATCATTTTTTTTCCTTATTAACTTAGAATTTTATTTTAATCTAAATAAAGAAAATTGACTAGATAAATTTTTGAAAAATTTTAGCTTCGTTGCTTTTTATTTTTTGACCGCTAAAAGGGGTTGTTTTTGTTGGTTTTTGGACATTCTGCTGATTATTATCAGATTGTTTATTCTTTAAATATTTCTTTTCCAAACGACGTTGGTTAATAGCGGGCAATCCAAAACCAAGATAGCCGGCTTCAAAAGCAAGAGCCCCTGTTCTTAGAATTGCGTTCATGCCTTTTGCTTTCATAACTAAGTCATTGTCAGGATTCTTAAAGAATTCAACAAATGTGTTTTTTGTAGTCTCTGAAATATTATTTAGAGAATCGTAATCTTTTTCTTTAAGTTTTTTTAATGATTCAAGGATTCTGTTTGCATTTCTTATTTGTTTTTCATCGGATTTTCTAAGTTTTCCGCTTTTTGTTGCGGTTGCATTTGCTTTTTGAATTAATCCGGGGATGCCTTTTTTGTTGTTTCCGTTAAGAATTTCTTCTTGTTGTTTAATTAAAGAATCAACAATTGTATTGAACACTTTTTTGGTATCACCACCGTTATTTTTGAGTTCTTCAAACATTTTGTTAATTTCATCAACTGATTGATAACCTGAATACTTAGAAACAAATTCATCATTAGTTAGCGCATAAACACCGCCTGTCGGATGAAGTGTGTCTTTAATATTATTCCAAGCGGCTTTTAGTTTATCACCAAAGGAAAGATTGCTATCGAAAACTTTTTGATAAGGTTTGTTTGTCATAGGCAGTCCTGTTGCTTTGCTTGCAGCTCTACCCACCATTGTGTTAATGGATTTTAGCGCAAACAGAACAATTAAAACAGTTTGAATATCCCTTGAAAGAATTTCTTTTAATTCGTCTTTTGTTGCTTCCTTATCGTCAGGATTTCTTTTAAGAGCGGTTAAAACCCTTGGAAAAATTACCGCAGCGGTCATTAACAGGGTCATAATTGAAAAAGCATTGTTTGCTCCTGTTGGTTCAATATTTTTTATAAATTTATAAATAGCATCTTTTTTAGATGATTTTTCAATTGCCCCGCCCACGGAATTAGCTGCGTTTCCTGCGGTTTTTGCTACTTTTTGATAAGCATTTGAGGAAGTAATTCTAGAAATATCTAATCCCATTATTTACCCCCTTCGTTTCTTTTTTTTGCTTCGTCATAAACAGCACTTGCGCTGGGATTAACTTTTCCCGACAATTTTGTGTAAATTTTTGGAATTTGACACATTAAAGCTCCTGTTATAAATGCCATGCCTGCTATTGTAAACAAACGTTTTCCAATCCAGGAATTTTTAAAGGTTTTAATGTTATCGGAACTAACATTGGAATTGAATTGTTTGTTATAATCTTGAATGTATGAAACCATATATTCAATATAGTTTTTAAAGTTGGTTGAACCGGTTTTTCCCCCTCCAAGAGAATATTTTGCATTCAAGAAATTAACATTGTTGTAGCTATCTTTATTTTTCTTGATTATATTCTCAAAAGTGGTTTGAAGAGAAGAAAGTGCAGTTTTCTTGCCTTTTTTGGTTGCTTTTTTATATTCTTCAATACCATCTACGATACTTTTAATTTCAGTTTCGCTTACGTTTTTATCTTTGCCGATTGATTGGGACAACATATCAGAAACTGCTTCTTTAATAAAGCTGTCTTCTAAATTAGCTCCCGGGGTAGTATTTTCTAATAAATAGGACAAATTTTTAATGTTCTCAATATGAGTATTCGCTGTTTTTCCCGACAATTTTATTGCCGCATTAAGCACAAGAACAGGAACTACACACATTGTCGGTCCTGTCAAAAATTCTCTTACAAATTCTTGAATAAAGCCTTTTTTATTATATTTTCCATTAAGTTTTTTCCCTGCACGAGCTCCGCTTATACTTCTTGGAAAATTGGTTCCCGTCATATCTTCAGCGGTAAATTGCAAAGCACGACCACCGTTGTCGATAAATTGCCAGAAATTTATAAGACCGTTAACAACGTTGCCCTTAAAGTTCGGTTGGTTGTTGGTTTGTTTGTTTCTGTTGTTTTCATTGTTAATACTTCGGTTATTTACAACCTTGACACTATTAACGGACGATAACTTCATTTAAGTTCACTTCCCCTTTTTAACACAAATAAATAAAAACCCAAAAATTTATTTATTTGCTACTTTTTTAATATTTTTTTTAAATTCTTAACAATACAGAATTTTAATGCGCAAATTATTTTATCATATCGAGAAATAAAATCAAAATAAAAAAATAGTTATATTAAGAAATATTTCTTAAAAATTTAATTTTACCCACTTTTCAAATTGTCTATAATCTTTTTGCAACTGGGTTTTTAGGACTAAAATATTGCCAAAATTTTCTTGGTCTCTTAATTTTTTATCAAAAACCACATTGATTATTTTCCCGTAAAGATTGCCGCTAAAATTATAAATATGCGCTTCTAAAACTTCGTTTTTCCCGCTCGACAAGGTTGGTTTTACCCCCCAGGAAATTAATGCGGGCAATAACCCCGAATCCAGCTGAACCTTGCCGAAATAAACCCCGTAAGGAAGTTTTACCAAAGAATCGGACCAAATAATATTAGCGGTAGGATATCCAAGTTTAGCTGCAATTCCATCCCCTTTAATAACCGAGTTTCTTATTGAAAAACTTCTTCCTAAGAGTTCTTTTGCGCCCTCTAAGTCCCCTGTTTCAATTTTTTTCCTTATTTCAGTTGAACTTATTTTTTCGTTTTCTTTATATTTTTGCTCAAGCATTATTGTGCATTCATAGTTGTATTTAGAGCTGTATTCTTTTAATGTTTGCGCATTAGCGCTTTTATTTTTACCAAAAGTATGATTATATCCAACTATAATTAATTGCGGTTCGAAATTTTTAATTAGAACGTCTTTAAGATAAACTTGCGCCGATAAATCTTTGTATTGTTCAAAATCCAGCTCATAAAGATAGTCCACACCCAAAGATTCAAGCAATAATTCCCTGTCTTTAAAAGTTTGAATGTTAGGAGTTTTTTTTTGATTAAAATAATTAACGGGATTCTTATCAAAAGTCACAACCGCACTTTTAATCCCCCTTTGTTTTGATTGTTGAACCAGAAGGGTTATAAGTTTTTTGTGCGCAATATGAATTCCGTCAAAATATCCAAGAGCAAGAGCAATATTTTTATTAGGCGCAATTTCTCTTAATACTTCCATTTTTTATTTGTTATCCTTATGATTTAAATTTTTGTAATGATTTTTTCTTTTGGAATTCTTGGGTTGATTGAGATTCTCTTTCTGCTGTAAACGACGGACTGAATAAACATCGTTAATTGATTGAATTTCAAGAATCACCTTTTTTAATGTTTCAACATTATCAAGCTCAATTCCTAAATCAATAATTCCAAATTTCCTTCCTTTAAGATAGGTATTAGAATAAATAATATTGATATTCAAATCCCCCGTTTTCATAAGAATATCTCTTAAGATACCCATTCTGTCTTGACATTCGACTCTAATGTGCGCCATATATTGCGCTTTTTTGACATCGTTCGACCAGCTGATATCAATCATTCTTTCAGGTTCAATATTATATAGACATTTACAATCCAACCTATGAACGCTAACTCCTTTAGATCGAGTTATAACGCCGATTATAGGTTCACCCGGAATTGGAGAACAACATTTAGCCAAAGACCACAACAATCCTTCAAGTCCGATAATATCGTTCTTTTTGGTCTTTGTTTTTCTTGTTTGACGTGTATTTTGTTCTTGCGCCAGCTGTTCGTCCGTTTTTGGAGGTTCGTATTTTTTTAAGACATTAACAACCTTGTGAATCGTTGTTTCACCATAACCCAAAGCTGCAAAAAGGTCATCCGGGGATTTATAATTCATTTCCTTGGATGCTTTTTCAATAATTCCCGCTTTAATACAATCGTCAAGGCAAGCTTTTGTAAGTTCAAGTTCAAGATTGGTTTTTCCAATTTGGATGTTGTCTTCACGGTTAAATTTTTTAAACCATTGACGAATTTTTGAACTTGCGTTTTTTGTAACAATAAAATTGAGCCAATCAATTTTCGGTGCAAATTGTTTGGAAGTTAAAATTTCAACAATATCTCCGTTTTTGAGCTTTGTATCAAGCTGGGCTATTCGACCGTTAATCAAAGCTCCAACGGTTCTATGACCGACTTCAGTGTGGATTCTATAGGCAAAATCAACAGGGGTTGAATCCTTGGGAAGTTCAAAAACATCGCCGTTAGGGGTGAAAACAAACACCTGATCTTGAAAAAGATCAAATTTTACGCTCTCAACAAATTCTCGAGCATCCGCTGTATCCTTATCAAGTTCAATTACCTTTCTCATCCAGGAAAACTGCAAATCCTGTTTGTTTGCTTTAATTGAGCCTGATTCTTTGTATCTCCAATGCGCTGCCACCCCGTATTCTGCAATTTCGTGCATTTTATGGGTTCGAATTTGAATTTCAACCGGTTTATTTTTAGCCCCGATTACAGAAGTATGCAGCGATCGATACAAATTGCCCTTGGGCATTGCAATATAATCCTTAAATCGATTGGGAATGGGTTTAAAAAGTTGATGAATTATCCCTAAAACCTGATAACAAATTGCTTCTGAATCAACTATAACACGCACTGCGGTAATATCATAGAGTTGATCAAAAGAAACATTCAATCTTTCCATTTTGTTATAAATTGAATAATAATGTTTTGCCCGACCCTTAATCGAAGCTTCAATTTTGTGTTTTTCCAACTCCTTTTTAATCGTTTCAATTAAAGCATTAACGGTTGAATCCCTCATTGCTTTAGTTTCAGCTACCAGTTTTGCAATTTCATAATATTTTTCAGGATCCAGATACCTTAAGGACAAATCCTCCAATTCCGCTTTAATTTTCCCCATTCCAAGCCTGTTTGCTAAGGGCGCAAAAATATCCAGTGTTTCTTTAGCTATTTTTTTCTGCTTTACAGTCGTCATATAAGAAAGCGTTCTCATATTGTGCAATCTATCTGCCAGTTTTAAGACCACAACTCTTATATCTTGCGCCATTGCAATAAACATTCGCCTAAAATTCTCAGCCTGGCGTTCTTCTTTTGATTTAAACTGATATTTGCTTAGTTTTGTAACGCCTTGAACGAGCGCAACCACATCCGATCCAAATTTTTCTTCCATTTCCTGTGCTGTGGTTTCCGTATCTTCTAAGATATCGTGCAAAAAAGCAGCAATTATCGTATCTTTGTCAAATTTCAAATCAACAAGAATTTTTGCAACCTCAACAGGATGAATTATATAAGGCTCTTGAGAAATTCGATACTGTCCGTCGTGGAGTTTTAATGCCCATAAATAAGCGCTCTCAATTTGAACAATATCCTCTTTTGTTCTTTTTTGTTTAATTAATTCTTGTTTAATTTCATCGAATGTTTTTTGATAAGTCATATTTTTCTCAATTTTTATATAAATTATAACACTTTTAATCATATTTGCGATATATTTATTTAAGGATTCTAAAAATGGATAAAAAATTTAACAATATTGAAGAAATAAAATCTTCTATCTTGAATAATGAAAATTCTAAGTTTAAAGTTAAGATTGTTGCTAATTCTAAGAATAATTCTATTGACTTTAGCGAAGAATTAATTAAAATAAAGATAACGGCTCAACCAATTGAAGGAAAAGCAAATAAGGCAATAATAGAATTTTTATCAAAAATTCTAAAAAAACCGAAATCAAAAATCAAAATTGTTAATGGCGAAAAATCCTCTATTAAAACAATTCAAATTGTAAATTAAATAAATAATATTCTAGAATATTATTTAGAATTGTAAAGATGTGTTATAATTTTTTCTATAAAATAGCATTTTTTTTATTTAGAGGGTTTAAACTAAATAAAACAAAAATGTAGAGGTAAGGTAAGTGGATTCAAACAAAACTAAAAACGATACAAATACACCTTTGGATTCTATAATGCTCGGAACTGATAACAAATCAACAAATCCGATTGATATAACAAGAATAATGCCCATTAACACAAGAACCGCCCCAAACAGACTCTATGGTGCTTACGCAGGAACCTTTAGTAAAGTTGGGGATGTAGATTTTATCGAAATTATAAGTTCTCTTAATAATTCCTTCGTTGAACAAATTGATTCGGTTAATTTATTCTATGCAATCCACAACAACATAAGAACCAAAACAAATTTGAATTTTTGCGCTCTTGGACTTTACAATCAAAACTCCAATTATATTAACGTAAAATTAATTAACAAAGCAGGAACCTCATATAATTCAAAAATTATGATGAGTGAGACTGAGAATCTTATTGTTAAAGCGTTTTTAGAAAAGAAAATTATAACAACAACCGACAGCAACTATTTAAAAATCAATTATTTAAACAACGCTCCAACTCATATTATTCCTTTAATGGCTTTTAATGAATGTCTTGGGGTCATGATTTTTTCAGATAATAACAACACCCATTTTCTTGATGTCTACAAATTAATTGCAAATTATTATGCGGTTTTCTACAAAAATCGAATTCTTATCGATTTAGCAAGCAAAAACTCAGACACGGATTCTTTAACGGGTTTATCGACCCATAAAAAATTGCAAGAAGATTTGGCTGTTGAAATTTCCAATTGCGCTGCTCAAGATAAAAGTCTTGCGTTCTGTATTTTCGATATTGCAAATATCGCTGAAATTAACAACGAATTAGGACACGCTAAAGGCGATTTGGTAATTAAAGAAGTTGCCAAAAAAATCAAGAAAAACATTAGAAATACCGATATTCTAGGTCGATACGGCGGGGATGAGATTGCAATTATTATGAGCGACACATCAATTGATGAAGCTAAGTATGTTTGTGAATTTTTGCTCTATAATCTTTCCTGCACAATGTTTGATGACTTAGGACAGCTAAAATTTTCTTGCGGAGTTTCAATGTTCCCTCAATCAACGGATAAACAAGAAAAATTGACAATTTTGGCTGAGCAGGCTCTTTATATTTCAAAAAGCAAAAGAAACTCCTCGGGTCAATCTGAAATTGTAACAACAAACGACTACAATTTCTGGGATGACGAGGCGCTTAAATGTTTTGCTCATATCTTAACCAAAAAACACGCATCAATCGGAATTAATATTGAAGACGAACTTATTGATCAATTCCACAATGAAAAAATAATGTCCAATGATCATATGTTAGACGTTGTTTCTTCCTTAGCTGCTGCAATTGATGCTAAAGATACTTATACAAAAGGTCACAGCGCTGCTGTTTCAAGGTACTCAGAAGCCTTAGCACGGGCAATAAATCTTCCTTTCGATGACGTTGAAAGAATAAAATTAGGAGCATTATTGCACGATATTGGAAAAATCGGAATCCCTGAACAAATTCTAAGAAAACCAACCGCACTATCAGATGACGAGTGGGCAATTATGAAACAACACCCCTCAATTGGAGCTGATAAGGTTTTAAAACCAAATAAATCATTACACGATTTGATTCCTATTGTTAAATATCATCACGAACATATTGACGGATCCGGCTATCCCTACGGTTTAAAAGGAGATGAAATTCCATTGTCCGCTAAAATCGTTGCCGTTGCCGATGCTTATCACGCACTAATTTCCGATAGACCCTACAGAAAAGGGTTATCAGTCAAAAAGGCTTGCGAAATTCTAAAAATGGGTGCAGGAGTGCAGTGGGATAAAAAACTCGTAAGGCAATTTATAATCCTTGCTCCAAGTCTTGCAACAAATATTTAAATTGTTGTACAATTGTTATTATGAGCAAGTATGTTATTTATATTAGTTAAATAGCTCCTAAGAACTATTATTGTTGTTATTATTTAAAAAAAATTTCTTTTTTATTTAAAAATTGAAGTTTTTAATCCAAATTTTGCCAAACAGTATCTTATTGAAACATTTATAACCCCAAAACCATATTTTATAGATTCAAAAAAATTAATTGAGCTTGCGCCTTTAAAATATTTGCAAGGACAGGAAATTTCCCCGATTGAAAAATTATTGTAGAGAATTAGCGCAAGAATTTGATTGTCAAAAATAAATCCGTCTTCCAGTTTTTCAAAATCGATTTTTTCTAAAATTCTGCTGTCAAAAGCTCTAAAACCGCTATGATATTCGGATAATTTTTTATTAAGCAATAAATTTTGAAAACCTGTCAAAATTTTATTGGAGAAAAATTTATACCTGGGCATTTTGGAATTAAAAGCATCATTAAGAAGGATTCTTGAACCCAAAGCGCAATCATAAACCCCGCTTGCAACCATTGAAACGATTGCAGTAATCAATCTTGGATCGTATTGATTGTCAGGGTGGAGCATCACAATGACGGAGTTTTTATCCCTTAATGCCGCCTTGTAACAAGTTTTTTGATTCGCTCCATAACCAAGATTTTTCTTGTGGACAATTGTTTCAATCCCTAATTTGTTCGCAAGTTCCACAGTTTTATCAACTGAACAATCATCAACTAAAATGATTCTATCGACAATATTTTTATCAATATTGGAATAAACATCATAAAGTGTGCTTTGTGCGTTGTAAGCAGGCATTACGACTATGATTTTTTTGTTGTTTAACAAAATTATACCTTAGGCAAATTTCTAAGTTTCAAATGGAGTTCTCGAAGTTGCTCCTCAGAGGCATTCGAAGGTGCATTTGTCATAAGATCCTTAGCTTGGGAGTTTTTCGGGAAAGCAATAACTTCTCGAATTGAATTTGCTCTTAATAACAACGCAACGAGTCTGTCTAAACCAATAGCCAAGCCTCCGTGGGGCGGAGTTCCGTATTTAAAAGCATCAATCATAAACTCAAATTTTTCTTTAATATCTTCTTCAGTTAAACCGAGTGCTTTAAATACTTTTCTTTGAATTTCGGAATCGTGGATTCTAATTGAACCCCCGCCAAGTTCGTTTCCATTGTAAATAATATCATAAGCAATAGATTTTACATTCCCTTTATCGGATTCAAGCTTGTCGATATCTTCTAAAGCAGGCATTGTAAAAGGATGATGAACGGATTTATAGCTGTTGTCTTCAAAATTATATTCAAATAAAGGAAAATCAACAACCCACAATAAATCGTGTTTTGATTTATCAATTAAGTTCAATTTTTCACCAAAATACAATCTAAATCTTCCCAAAACATCAAAAACAACTTTTGGTAAATCTGCTACAAAAAAGACAATATCACCGTTTTGCGCTTGTGCTCTTGAGCGGATTTCTTCAATCTGGTTCTCATTTAAGAATTTTAGAACAGGAGACTTAACAGACCCGTCTTCTTGATAAGTAATCCAAGCTAAACCCTTAGCGCCAAAAGAAATTGCAAGATTTCTAACGTCGTCCATTTCTTTTCTTGAATAATTTGCAATTCCCGGAATTTTAATTGCTCTAACTGTTCCGCCTTTAGAAATCACGGTTTTAAAGGCCTCAAAAGTTGATTGTTCCATAATATCGGAAACATTAAACAATTCCAATCCGAATCTGGTATCGGGTTTATCGGAACCGAATCTATCCATTGCTTCTTTGTATGTAATTCTTTTAAAAGGAGCTTTAACTTCAACATTCGCTGCGCCAAAAGCCTCTTCAATTAAGCCTTCTGTCATTTTAATAACGTCTTCTTGATTAACAAAAGACATTTCCATATCAACCTGAGTAAATTCAGGCTGTCTATCGGCTCTTAAGTCTTCGTCTCGAAAACACTTTGCAATTTGATAGTATTTTTCAAATCCCGAAACCATTAAAAGCTGTTTAAAAATTTGGGGTGATTGAGGTAGAGCGTAGAATTTTCCGTCGTGGATTCTTGAAGGAACCAAGTAATCCCTTGCGCCCTCAGGAGTTGCTTTAATTAGAATCGGAGTTTCAACTTCCATAAAATCAAGTTTATTCAAATAGTTTCTTATTGCAGTTACGATATTGTGACGAAGACGGAAATTATTAACCATTTTTTCACGTCTTAAATCCAAATAACGATATTTTAATCGAACATCCTCGGAAACATTGTCGTCGTCTAAAACAAAAGGAAGAGTTTGAGCAGTTGATAGGATATTAACTTTTTTAGGATACATTTCAATTGTTCCTGTTTTAAGTTTTTCATTAATTGTATCCAAAGGACGCTTTGAAACTTCACCTTCAACTTGAATAACATATTCAGGCTTAATTTTCGATAAAACCTCGTGAACTTCGGGGTTTATCTTAGGATCGGCAACGATTTGGAATAAACCGGTTTTATCTCTTAATTCAACAAAAATAATTCCGCCTAAGTCTCGAATTGTGCTCGCCCAGCCTGCTAAAAGTGTAGTTTGACCGATATTGTTTTGATTAAGTTCTGCGCAGCTTTGTTTTTTATAAGTTAATTCCATAAATTTTCCTTTTTTTGATTTTTATTGTACAACAATTATAGAATAAAAATACAAATTTAGACAAATATTTTATTTTTGAATTAATTCATCAATCGATTGGGGATATTTGTTAAAAGGACTATTTTCGCTTTCGGTAATAATTTTTCGCTCTATTTCTCTTATTCCATTGTTAATATTCTCTTTTGTGAGTGCGTTTTTTTGTTTTTTAATATATCCGCTATTACTTAGTGTTCCTTCAAAATCAATATATTCTCTAATCATTGGGGTAAAATTTGCCTGCGCACAATAAATTCCTATTGTTTTTAAGGCAGGGTTATCCATAATTGAGTTTTTTGTGTTATCCATAACAAATATTTCATAAGCCCTATCTTTAGGGGTTTGTTCTTTAATTGTTGTTTCAAGTTTTTTTAATTGTTCGACAAGTTCTCTTTTTTGTCTCTTATCTAAACTATTAATAACTGATTTTGTTTCTTTTGTTCTGGAATAATAGCAAGTTCCCTTAAAACTATTATTTGCGCTAATATTATGTATCCTCATAGATCCTCTCTTTTTTTTAAGCTTTTTTATACAATACCTGTAATAAAATTTTTTGTTTAATTTATAGATTAAAATATACAAAACTTAATATTTGGTTTTAGTTTTATTTTTATACTAGAATATTATAGAAGTATGATACCGGGTCGGAATTAAAAACCTTACCGGTTTGATATAAATTAAGGAGATAAAAAAATGACAAAAAATTTTCTATTTACCTCAGAATCCGTTACTGAAGGACATCCTGATAAGGTTTGTGATCAAATTTCAGATGCAATTCTGGATGAATTTTTAACCAAAGACCCAAAAGCCCGTGTTGCAGCAGAAACAACCGTTACAACAGGTTTAGCTTTGGTTTGCGGTGAAATAACATCCAATTGCTATGTCGATATTCCTTCCGTTGTTCGAAATACAATAAAATCAATCGGATACAACGGTGAAGAAGGGGGCGGATTTGATTACAAAACTTGCGCTGTATTAACTTCAATCGACGAACAATCAACAGATATTGCAGGCGGTGTCAATAAAGCCCTTGAAACACGTTCTGACAACAGCGATGTTTCAGTTGATGAAACTCTTGATATTGGAGCCGGGGATCAAGGAATAATGTTTGGATATGCTTGCGATGAAACCCCGGAACTTATGCCTTTACCTATTTCTTTAGCTCATAAATTGGCATACAGACTCGCTGAGGTAAGAAAACACAAATTAGTTGACTACTTAAGACCTGACGGCAAAAGTCAAGTTAGCGTTGAATATATCGACGGAAAACCCAAAAGAATTGATACAATTGTAATTTCAACCCAACACGACCCTGTTGTCAATGGAATTTCCGACAATCAAAAAATCCAGGAAATTATAAAAGAAGACATTATCAATCTTGTAATAAAACCTGTTTTTGATAATTACGATGTAAAACCGGACGAATCAACAAAATATTTAATTAATCCCTCGGGAAGATTTGTAATTGGCGGTCCTCAAGGCGACGCAGGTCTTACAGGCAGAAAAATAATAGTTGATACCTATGGCGGTTACGCTCGACACGGCGGCGGGGCTTTTTCAGGAAAAGATCCGACCAAAGTAGATAGATCCGCTGCTTATGCTGCTCGCTGGGTAGCAAAAAACATTGTTAAGGCAGGTTTAGCAAAAAAATGCGAAATTGAACTTGCTTATGCAATCGGAAAATCAAAACCGGTGTCAATTTTAGTTGATACCTTTAATACAGGAAAAATTTCCGATGAAGAATTGTCAAAAATTGTTTCCGAAACTTTTGACTTAAGACCTGCTGCAATTATTAAGCAGTTTGACTTAAGAAACTTACCGCAAAAAAACGGCGGTAAATTCTACCAAAAACTTGCAGCTTACGGACACGTCGGAAGGGAAGATTTTATCGTTCCTTGGGAACAAACCCAAATGACAGAGGTTTTAGTTGAAAAAGCTAATAAATTTGTCAATTGTTAAAAACTATTAAGATGTCCGCTTGCAATAAAAGCGGACATCTAATATAATATTAAAATTAAAAATGAGACAAATAAACGACACATCATCAATAGGAGATTTAATCGATACATCTGTTTTTTGTGCGAAAAAAAACAGCAAAATTAACCACGTTGTTAAACAATCAACAATTTTTTCTTTCTGGAAGAATGTCGTGGGTCAAAAATTTGTCAAATTTACAAAACCTTATAATATCAAATATTCAAAATTATACGTGAGCGCTAAAAGCCCTGTTGTTGTGCAAGAGTTAAGCTTGTATAAAGCAAAATTAATTGAGAAAATTAATTCTTATTCAAAACCCTTAGGGATTGAAATAAAAGATATTATTTTTAACTACAAAAACTTTAATGCAACTGAAACCATTGCGCAAGCAGGAATTGAAGATAAACCGATTGAAATTGAAAAAAATAAGCTAAGTGAAGTTGAAGTTGATATTGAAACCAGGGAAAAAATTAAAGCTAAAATTGAAAAGTTAAAATTCTTAAACCCGGGACAAAAAGAAAACTTTATTAAAAAAATTCTATCAACTTATCAAGCAAAAGCTTTTCAAAACGATTAAAAACTGGACAAAAAAAATTATATATAGTATTATATTAATTGCTATCAACAAATGAGGTAAGAATGATTAAATTATTTATCGAATTATTACGACGTTGCAGCCTTTTTCAAACAAAAGGTCTGGTTTATATTCCAATTGATAAAAAATAATTTTTTAAAAATATTTTTAATAAAAAGACCTTTTGAATTTTAAAAAAGGTCTTTTTTATTGTAAAAAATCTTAAAAAAAGCTATAAAAAATGGCAATAAAAAAAATTTTAAGTTGTTAATATTATAAGAAGGTTAGTAAAATGAAGAAATTAATTCTTGATTTACAAATAAATCGACGAGTTCAAAGATTAATGAACTTAATTTGGGGACTATAGTTTTATTGTAAAGGTAAGAAATGAGTATATCGAAAATAATCACAAATAATTCTGTAAAGCTGTTATCAGGGTTGGCAAATAATAACGATTCCATTATGCCAATGGTTTTTAAAGACACTATTTCTAACGGTGCTATTGTTTACACATACGCAAAAGAAGGAACCAACCACGACGCAAGAGAAAGAGCGATTGAGGAGTTTGGAACAGGGGCAGTTTGGCTTTTTGGGATTCCTTTAGTAAAAAAAATCTTGGATAAAACAATTTATCCGATTCTAAAACTTGATCCTAATTTAGATGTTAGAATTCTAAAAGACGAGAAAAAAATAAATAAAATTAAAAATGCACTGCAAAACTCTACGAATCCTGCTTTAGCGCACGAAAAAGAGGTTATTTTAGCACTTGATGATAAAAACAAGGTTCTGCAATCATTAACAAATTCAAAATTATACAAAGCCTTAAATATTTCAAAATTCGGAATTTCAACTGCCCTAAGTGCAATTGCCCTGAGCGCAATAATAAGATACAAGCAAAAAACCACCGAAAAAAGAGTCGAGAAGGATTTTTTTGAAAAAAATTCATCAAATATCTTAATTACAAGACAGATTAATAAACAAAACAAGAAAAATAAATTCAATATTCCCTTCTGTGGCGCCGGAGCTGCAGTTGCGGATGCTTTTATGTATAATCCCATTTTTAACACTTCATTATTAGACGGAGTTATTACAGGAACAAGATTAGTTGAAGCAAGGAAGGGCGAAAAAAAAGAAGTTGCGCTAAAAGAGCTTTTCCAATTGTTCTTTATTTACGCTCTAGCTAAACCAATCCAGTTGATGTTCGAAAAAATAGGCTCCAAAATAAATGCCCCTATTGAACTTGATCCTATGGTGTTATTTAGCAATGATTTATCCCAAAAAACTAAGGACGCTTGCAAAGAAATAGAAGAGAAATTAAAACAAACAATTGTTGATAACAAAAACAATCCAAAAACCGTGTTTAAAGATAATTTGATTGATGAAATTTATAATATTGCAAATGAAGACATTAAAAATCCTCTAATTGAACTTTTGGATAAAAACGGGGTTATTTCAACAATTAAAAATAAACAAACAGGTTCAATCGAAGCAATGAGCTACTTTAAACACATTGACGAGGAAACATTAGCTAAATCGTTAAAAAATATTGAATCTTTGAATGAATCCTTGAATGCAAATATTAAGAATTTATCCAAAATTAAAGCATTTAAAATATTTGCAACCCTGGGTAATGTCGGACTTGCCGCCTGGGCAATGGGGGTTTTACAACCAAAAGTAAATATTTGGATGAGAAAACTACTAAACAACGGCGACAATAGAAATCCTGCAATTGTTAATCAAGAAAAAGAAATACAGCGCAATATTAAACTTCAATAAATAATTTTCTTCCGACAATATTGGGTTTTCCGTTGTAATATCCTGCAAAATACCCTCCTTGGACAGGCTGGTTTTTTCCATAAGCAGCGCTTGATCCAAAAGTGGTTGTTAGAAACGGATTTTCGTTTTTTTGCGAGAACGGATTGTTGGATTTAGCACTTGGAGCAACAACAGCAGTAGTGTTTGTTGTTGATAAAGATTTTGTAATTAAAGAAACTAATCCGGATAACATTTTTTAACCCTTTTTTTGATTATTTAATGATATAAAAAATTAAATCAAAAATATTGTAACATTTTTTAAC
This sequence comes from uncultured bacterium, assembly GCA_947361225.1. Lineage (GTDB taxonomy): Bacteria > Cyanobacteriota > Vampirovibrionia > Gastranaerophilales > Gastranaerophilaceae > RUG14156. The sequence goes on along the minus strand of CANAIK010000045.1, from coordinate 375 downwards.
AATTTAAAATCACACATTTGATTGGTTTTAACTATTCTTTATCTAAATGCAAAAGCGCATATTCGCAACACTGCTGAACAAGATTGTTCAAAGAAACCTCTTTATTCTGCGCAATAGTTTGCAGCTCCTGCACTAAATCCAAAGGTAATCTAAAAGTTTTATTAATCATTTCCGGTTTTTTTACTTTAAACATATTAACACACCCCACTTCCATGGTATGTGCAATTTTTGCATATTTATATACCCAATTTTTACACTTAAAAAAATAAGTGCAATTTATAATAATTTATGCTAATATGTTTTTGTAAAACCAAAAAATAAAAAATATAAGGAAAAAAGTATGAAAAAAGCTTTCTCTTTGATTGAGCTACTTAT
>CANAIK010000044.1 GCA_947361225.1 uncultured bacterium | reverse complement strand
AAAACCACAGGGGGAAGAATTCCGACAGTTCAAGAGGCGATAAAATGTATTGATTATTGGCTAAATTACCATAATTCAAAACACTGTCCGCATGATAAAAGTTTTTCAATCAAAGAAGTTTTAAATAGTATTCAAAAGGAAAAAATTGACGTTTCAAAATTAAATCACTTAATGATGAAAACCGAAGTAAAAGTTATTCATAGAAACGGAATAAGATTTTTAAATCAAAATTATTACAACGAAGCACTATTCGGACTTCTGGAACAAGTTTTTATTAGATATTCCCTATTTGATTTATCAAAAGTCTATGTTTATTCGATAAAAGGTGAATTTATTTGCACCGCAAAACAGGTTGAAAAAATTCATCCTATGGCAAACTATTTAGGAACTGTTAAGGATATGGAGGATTTCAAGCAAAAAATCCAAAAGCACAAACGACTTAAAAACAAAGCTATAAAAGATTTTAAGAAATATTTTGATATTGAAACAACAGGAATTTTAAAAATTCCAAAAGAAATACCGCAAATTGAAGAATTTAAAATAGAAAAACCTAAGCGAGAACGCAAGAAAACGGAACGTGAACAACAAATGAACAAGCCTATTTTTAATCACGATTATGAAAAATATGAATGGCTAATGACCCACGGAACAACAAACCCCGAGGATAGGAAATGGCTTGCTAATTATATCAGAAGTGAAGAATACGACAATTTATATGCGGATTGCGAGCAGAGGGCGGAACGAAGTGCAGACCCGTTTAATGCGAGCAACCAAGAAGGAGGTTAACAGATGAAAAAAGTATTCGTAAAAACAAAAAATGTAAAAAGATTTACTTCTTTAATGGATGAGTTAAAAAATCTTCCTCCGAACATTCCAAAAATCGCACTTGTATATGGTGAATTCGGACTTGGAAAATCAGAAACGATTCAATGGTGGAGTTTTAAAAACAATTCTGTCTATGTCCGAGCAAAACAAAAGATGTCCCCAAGGTGGTTATTATCTGATATTGCAGAAGAAATCGGAGAAGAACCGTTTTGGCATACATCAGAAACATTTAACTTAATCAAAAATTATTTAATCCAAAATCCCAAAACAATAATAATTGATGAAGCAGATTATTTAATAGAGAAAAATACAATCGAGATTTTGAGAGATTTACACGATAGTACAGGTTGTCCGTTGGTACTTGTCGGAATGAGCAATATGGATAAAAAACTTAGAAAATATCCTCATTTGATAGATAGAATTTACAAGTCTTTCAGATTTGAAAAATACGATGTTGAAGATATTAAAACGATTTTTGAAGAACTTTCAGAAATTCTGATAACAAATGACGGACTTGAATATTTATCAACAAGGGCGGATCAATTCAGACAAATTGTGAAGTTGATAAATAAAATTGAGAAATTGGCTAAAACCAATGAAATAGAAGAATTGAACGAATATATAATAAGGGAATTACTAAATGAAAGACAAAATATTACTACTTTGCAAAAGGTTGGATAAATTCGACATTGATAAAATCGAAACCATATCAGAAATAGAACAATCGGAATTATTGCCGATTTTAGATGAATTGATAAAGGAAAATAAATTAAAACTCAATGCCGGAGTTTATTCTTTTATAACAAATACACAACATCAGAAAAAACAGAAATTACCACTTTTCTTCCAATTTCACGATAAACAAACAATAGATTATATAATTAGAGGATTTTGTGCGGATATTGAAGCTAAAAAAATGATGGTTATTTTTGATACATCAAAACACGTTACAAATAAATTTTATCAATATTTAAGGATCGCAATTTATGAAAATCAACTAAAAGAATTGAAAAAACTATTTGAAAAAAATCCGAAAATTCCACAAGAGAGAATTTATATGAATACAAAAGCCTATTTATATTTATATAATCATAAATTGTATGTTTCAGAAAAATATCTTGCTTCAAAGGATTCCAAAAAACATACTGATGATGAACGTCTTGAAATTAAAAACATTTATCTTAGAAGTTATCGAAAAGTTTTAAGTCGTTCTTTTGAACATAAGTTTTATTTGCACTTAGCAGAGGAACTTTGGAAGTATGGTAAGGAATTCAACGAAAGAAATCATACAATTAATAAGATTTTATTTGATTGATATTTGTCTTTATGAGTTTAGATAACATTTGCAAAATGCAATAAAAAAATTATGCAAATATCATTTGAAAATTGGCTCCGACAAAATTTAAACTGATAATGTAAGCAAAAAATTTATATAGGAGAAAATTTATGAACAAAAAATATGAAGAAGCAAAAGAAAATTTTAATGAACAATTAGAAAACTATAATAGTCTTTTAAAACATGATAAAGCTTTAGAAAATAGATTAGAGGAAGCTGAAATTAATATTTCTAATCTTGAGACAGAAAAAGAAGAAATTAAACAAAAAAGACCTGCATTGTTAGCGGATAATGAAGACGTAAGCGAAATAAATAAAAGACTAAAAGAAATTGATGAAGAAATTGAGTTAAACAAAGACACAATAATAGGAATTGAAGCAAAAAGAAAAGAAATTCAGAACAACTTTGCCTGGGCAAAAGAAAGAGCAGATAAAGCATATCGCAAAGTAATTTCTATGGCAATCCAAAAAGCAAAAAAGGAACATGCGAAAGTTGCACCTAAATTTGCAGAATTATTGAAAGATTTTATGACACTAGATGATTTATACAATAGACAAGCTTGGGGAATAGAAACCTTTTCTCATGAAGATATTATGCGAGTACCCTCATTAAAGGATAATAGTTATTTATTTGTTCATAATATTTGGAAAGTTCCTAGCCAAAACAGAAATAGGGTTTTAGAAAAATATAATATACCTAAATATTTATAACAAATTCAATTTACTAATTTCATTTAATTGTACCCCTATATAAAATGCCCCTTTTAGAGAACGATTTAAGAGGGGTGATTTTTTAGATATGCCCCAAACTACCAAATTTAAAATTAAATTCAATTTTAACTAATTTACTTCAATGACACTTGTTTATTTGTTTTGTGTAAACTAAAATGTATTTATGAGATTTAGAACATATAAAAGGCGAAATACTTCACGAGAAAGCGGTTTCCATGTTTCTGGGAAAACAACAGGAAGTGAATGTAAAATTGTAAAATCATTATTTTTTGAAGACAAAAACAAATATGCTTCTTTTAAGTTCTTTCGTGAAAAAATAGATTTGGTAAACCTATTTAATATAAATAAGTCAATTTTAGCATTAGGATTTTATATTTTCCCCGAAAAAACAATTACTGCAAATATAAAATTAACCTACACATATCAAAGTAAGGAAATCTCAAAAAATTCTGAAATATCATTTGATACAAACCGTTGGAATAAAATTGGAATACACGATTTTGTTGAAATTAAGTCAGATAATGAGGTTCAAAATATATGTGTAGAACTCAATTTTAAAAGCACAGAATATGTAGCATTTCATATTTACGGTTTTGATATGGATATCGTTAATCAGGTGCATTTTATTGATAATGAAGATGCATATGTGGAATTTAATAAAAAAACAATGTTATCTGTTCCAGAAATATATTATTTAAATTCAGAGAAAAAACTTGATGAATATTTAATTTCACCATCTATAAAAGCATTTCAACAGGGAAAAACAATTGTACTGAAAAGTTGCAATCGTTGTGCAAGATTCTTGCCAATAAATATAGAAGATGAAAGAAGTACTTTAGCTTTTTCAAATCATTGTGCGTCAAGAGCTCCATGTACGCATAAAAGTTTTTCAACATATAACATCGTAACTAATGATTCGCCAAGCATTCCGCAAATTAATGAAAACAATCAAGTTCAAACTTATTATGGACATCAATTAGAATGTAAAGCTTGCAAGAAATTTTTTGTAAATGCACCATTGAATCCTATGCGAACATCAACACAACATAGAGAAGATTCGCTTAGAAGGCGTGCGATTGAAGTTTTAGTTGATACTTTGTTAGAAAATGAATGGATCTATCATAAATACAGAAAACAAAAACACAAAGAGTTTGACAAACATATTTGGGAAAGTTTTGGTAAAAAATGTTTTAATTGCGGTAAAGAAATTAGCATAAAAGAGATGGATTTAGACCATACAATGCCACTTGCATATTTATGGCCTTTAGATATACACGCAACTTGTTTATGTTCTTCTTGTAATAGTAAAAAAAGTGATTTGTTTCCAAGTGAATTTTATGATGATAACAAACTTGAATTATTGTCTCAAATAACCAATTTACCAATGGAGCTTATTTCAATAAAGAGTATTAATGTTAATGCACTTGAGAAGTTAGTTCAAAATATAGATTGGTTTTTCGACGATTTTTTGATGCATAAGGATTACCAAAAAATTCGAGAAGGCAAGAAAGCTTCAGATCAAATATATAATTCAATCCAAAAAGTAATATTTGCCTCAGCAATAGAAATAGATCTAATTAAAGAATACTATACAAAGACGAAAAGATATCCAAAAAGTATTACATTAAAACATTAGTTTTTCTTTATCAGAAATAGATATTGGTGATGTGTAGTACCACCTTTATCTTTAATTCCATGCTTTTCAATATTGCAAACGGATTCATCTCCTCTATATACTTCATCAAAATATTTTAGTGAAATCTTAGCTAACAAATCCGCCATATCAAGTTTTTCGGTTTTTCCCAAATGTAAAATAATTTTTCCATTTTTTTTAAGAACCGAGTATGCCATTTCAAAAAATGTATCATAGACATTAATATCTTTTTTTTGCTGCCCCTCTAAAAAACGAGCATTTGCATTCGTATAATTTTCTGGTTCCCATCCGGCCAACCATAATCGCATCCAGTTTTGAGAATAAAATTTAATAGAACTTAAAAAAGGCGGAGAAGTAATAATAGCATCAAAATAATCGTTATATTTTTTCGATAAATCTTTATAATCACCTAATATTGATTTTCCATACCCAAGACACTCATTCAGTAAACTATTTTTATATGTTAAATTTATTTTATCAATAATATGTTCTATAACATTTTTATATATAAATTCTCCTGTTGGCGCATACGGTGTTAACGGATGAGAATTACGAGAAAGAGCATAAGGTCTATTTCCATGAAGAACATGTAAAAATGAAGCAAAAACTACGCATTCCGCAGAAGTCAAATGCTTGATTTCTTTGGTTATAAAAAATTTTCTTGCAGCAAGAATTTCAAAATATGTATTAAGTTCAAAATAGTCGGGAATTTTACCATTTAATCCAAAATCATTGTATTTATCATTGCTTGCTTCTTTCATTTTATTATCATCAATAAATTTAGAAAGTTGTTCAATTACTAGAAAAATTTCTTGATATGATGTTTTTTCAATTTTTGCTTTTGTAATGATATAAGCTAACTCGCTTAAATCATTTGATACAACATTTCTACCTTGCAAAATGCCTTCTAATGCAATTGTACCGACTCCACCTAAGGGATCTAGAACGGTATCATTAGAGTTTGTGAAATTCTTAATTAAAAAATGAGCAATAGATGGTTTTAATTTACCGTGATAAGAACAAAAAGAGTGCCAGCGGTGCCCCCAATTTCTTGAACAATACGGTTCATTTTGATAAGGAAAATTTAATATAAAATCCCTAGCTATATTTTCGTATGTATTTTGTTTGTTTTCTAAATTTTGCATATTCCTATATCTTGTTATAAATTAAAAGCACTTGTGACAACACGGTTCCAGTTTTTGAATGTCTTTTTCTTAAAATCTGTTTATCTATTAACTCAAAACCATTATCCTCTGCAATAGAGTTTATAATTTTATCTACAGGTATGTGCACTCCATAATATTCTGAATCTCCAATATCAAAATATATTTTCCCATGTTCTTTCAATAACATATTGAAATTTTTGAAAACTTTGTTCATATCACTAAAATATGCTCTAATCATTTTTGGAATCCGTTTATCAGGAGATAGTTTGTCCAATTTATTTGCATAAGGTTCAACTATATCCATAAAATCAAATTCAATATCTGACGAAACATTATTAATACCCGCAGTAATAGCTTTTTGTCTATATTGTTTTAAATCGGTTTCTTTTTCTATAAAATCCAATATCCAAAGTTCTAATTTCGTATTTCTAAAATAATTGGTTCCGTTTGCATATGGAGGAGATGTAATAATCAAATCTACTGTATTTTGATATTTTTTATCAATTTCTTTTGCGTTGCTACTAATAAATTCTGTTTTTTCAAAAAAATTATTTTTAAATCGTTTTATGTCACATATAACATTTGAAAATTTTGTTAAAAATATATTTGGAACGGAGTCAATATTTGATGCTTTTTCTTTATCCGTTTTTTTTCTAAGGTCTGCGGCTCTAATCATGTTTGAAACTTCTACAAGAATTGAAGCTAAACTTAACAATGCAAGATCCTTAACATCTTTATCTTCAATATTTACAATGAGATATTTGATATATGCAATATCAATTAAGATATCTTCATCAAAAAAATCCTTATCATTATAACAATCATTTATGATATTTATATATTTTGATTTTGGAATTTTGTTTTTTAATAGTTTATGTGAAACTTTTGCAAAATTATCCTCTAATAATGAGATTTTATTATTTTCAACTATGGACTTAACAGTATTAATTTTCGTATTAGCAATAAATCGCATTAAAGGATTTATTTCTGATGCAAAGCTTTTTATCCCCATTGTACTAGCAGTTAAAGAAGTTGTTCCCGAGCCATTAAAAGGGTCATAAACTATGACATCTTTATCATAGTTATCTAATATTGATTTAACGAAATTTAAAGAAAATCCTTCTATGTATGGATACCAACGATGAATAGGTATGTCAAAGTTGTTTTTAAAAGTAGCATCCATGGGTCGGATTCTGCTAATTCGAATAATTTTTTTTGATTTTAATTCCGCTTCTACTACTGCCAACTACGTTACCTCTTTTACACAATTATACTACAAAATTAAGGATTGAATTGTTATTTGTTATTTAAATTCACAATAAATACATAATGCAAAAAATGTTTACTTAAAAATCATTTATGGCAATAAGTGAAATATAAGACATTGAGAATTAGATATTTTTGATGTAATGTTGTTTTAAATATTGAGGATGATATGAATTTTTCTTTTAATTGGACAACAAACCAAAATAGACTTAGAACTGAAATTATTAAAAAACAGTATCCATATACTACAGATGTTTTTAGAGAATTGATTACCAATAGTATTGATGCAAATTCATCTGTTGTAACAGTAGAGATATATAAGAATTTATTGGGAAACGTTAATAGAGTAATTATCGCAGATAACGGTGATGGTATGACTAAGGATACCATTACTACAATTTTTTCACAAATTGCAACAGATAATAAACTAAATAATAAAAACCAAATCGGACAATTTGGTATTGGGAGATTTTCTGTATATACATTAGGGTCATTAATAACTTGGGAAACGAAAGCAAAAATCTCCGATGAAAAAATTTCTTCTATTAAATTTGTATTAGAAAATACAAATAATGAAAGCGTTGCTTGCGAATATGAAGAATCGACAGGGAATAATACAGGAACTACAATAACAATAGAACAAATTCTACAAGACAAAAATTTTTCATTATCAAAATTTGGCACAATTAAAAATTCTTTATCCACAACTTTTGCTTCTTTATTGCTTACAAAAAAGGATATCAAGATAAAACTTGTTATGTATGCTACAAAAAATGAGGATAACAAAGAAATAATTTTTGAAGAAAAATCTGAGTTTATTAATTTTAATCATCTTGTTGTTGATAATATAAATGAAACGATAACCGTAAAAAATATTTCGGGTAATTTAAATCATATTTTATTAGACAAAAGTGTTTATTTGAACAATGAATCGGAAATCATTTTTTCAGAAAAAAATATTACAGTCCAGTCCGAAAAGCTTAATAATATAGAAATTCCAGATCATAAGTATTTAGCAATTGTTAGCTCAAATAAATTCACAACGGATATTAGCAGAAATAGAATAATAGGTTTAGACTCTGATTTTAATGAATTTAAACATGAATGCTTAACTGCGTGTAAAGAATATGCAGATAAAAAGAGTAAAGAGCTTAAAATACCATTTATTGAGATAGCTGCAAAATTGGAGGGTTATCCAAACAGATTTAAAAAAACAGATTTAAATCCTTATGAACAAATAAACAAAATGGTATATGATAAATGTCTTACTATTGTTAATGATAAGATTAATTTCATTTCTCAACCTCAAAAAATAAAAAATATAATATTTTCTTTTTTAGATAAAGCATTATGTGATCAAAACTTTATATCATTGTTAGAAAAAATCATAGATTTATCAAAAAAAGAAGTTCAAGAATTAAATAATATATTAGGTTCTCTTAAATTTGAAGAATTTTCAAAATTATACAATTCAACAATTGGAAGATTGGAATTTTTAAATAGTTTTGATTCTTTGGTTTATGATTTTAAAGAACATAATGTATCGGAACGCACACAATTACAAAAAATTATAGAAGACAACCTTTGGCTTTTTAAAGAAGAATTTAACATTGCATACTTTGATACAAGAATAAGTACGATATTGAAAAATGAAGGTTATGATGCGAATATTCATGGAAAAGATTTGTTACCAGACTTTTTACTAGGATATAAAAAATATGATGAAATCAATAAAAAAGAGCACATATTATTAATTGAAATAAAGAAACCTGGTGTTCCAATAGAAACATCACATAAAAATACTTTATTGGATAGATTTGATGAATTAACAAGAAGTGGCAGATTCCCTAATACTTGTTGGTATTTATATCTAATATCAGATAGAATTCAAGATAAGTTTATAGAACGTGAAATTGAAAATCAATATGACATTTCAATAAGTGATTCTCAGAAATCTAAAGGAATGGTTGAGTTTAAAGCTCTAACATGGAGCAAAATAATAGAAGTAAAAAAACAAGAATTACATTTTATTCAAAAAGAAATAAACAAAGATTTTCCATATGATGCAAACTATATAAAAGAACGATATCAAGAACTTTTCAAAGAAAAAGTTTAAGAGTATTTACTATTACGCTTTTTAAATTGTCATAACTTTCATAGATAGTGCTTTTTGCAATTATGGCGGTTAAACAAAATTATCTAAATCGTTTGCATACTTTTGCAAAGACAATTAGCAAAAATTCACATTAAAAAAGCCGACAATTTCATAAAAATTTGCCGACTAAAAATAAAAAATTTTGAATATTTTTTTAAATGAAGTGGCGGAAAAAATCAAACTGACTGTGAAAAGAAATCAAATCAAGTGTGAAGTTATATAAATTTTTTATTTATGATATGATAATTAAGTTAGAATTTGTAATCGAATAAGGACATATGAATTATAGAAACGCAAAAGGAGTAAATTGAAAAATATGGAAAAAAAGTGTTTTTTTTCAATTATTATTCCTGTTTATAATGTTGAAAAATACTTAAAAAAATGTTTAAGTTGTCTTATTAGTCAAACGTTTCCTAATTTTGAGGCAATTTTTGTTGACGACGAATCAACCGATAATTCTCTTTCGATTCTAAGAGAAATAGAAAAAAAAGATTCAAGATTTAAAGTAATATCCAAAAAAAACGAAGGTCCGGGCGTTGCAAGGAACTTGGGACTTAAGGTTTCAAGCGGGGAATATATTATTTTCCTTGATCCTGACGATTGGATTGAAGATAGCGCACTTCAAGTGTTGTTTAATGAATTTAACAAAACAAAAGCGCAAGTTATTCAATTTGACTATAAAAAGTGTTTTGAACCTTCAAAAAAAATCGAACTTGCGTCATTAAATAAGGATTCTAAGGTTTCTATTCAAGATAATTCTTTTTTTGATTGTAATATTATTAAAAACAAAAGTTTGTCGGATTATCGGCTTATGGTTTGGGATAAAGCCTATTGCGCTCAATTTATTAAGGACAATAAAATCCGGTTTGCGCCCAATAAACACGGGGAAGACCATATTTTTTCTCTTAAAGTTCTTTTTTTAGCAAAAAAAATTCTATATATAAATAAATATTTATATAATTATTTAACAAGAGAAAACTCGGCTTCGAATAAAAAATCTTTGGATAATTTTTGTATTTTTGATAATATTTGCGCTCTGGAAAAAATTTTAGACGAGAATAATTTTTTAAATGAGTTTAATAAAGAATTCCTCCAATATAAAATGAATGTTTTAAAATGGCATTATAATGCAATTCCTGAGGATAAAAAAGAAGAATATTTAAAACAATGTCAATTGATTCTATCTAATAAGAACTACAAAAAATTAACAAAACAAATTAAAAATCGAGATAGAACTTTTATAGAGCAAATTTTTTCTATAAAAAATATTTGCAACAATACAAAAAAGACAAAAATTATAACAATTTTTGGTTTTGAATTTATCTTGGAAAAAAACAAGGAGAAAAACTTTGGAATATAAAGAATTGGAAGAAAAACTGGATATTTTTATAATTACTTACAATCGGGCAAAAAAACTTGATAAAACCCTAAGTGAGATTCTTTGTTCAAATTCTCCCATTAAAAATTTTCCGATAACAATTTTTGACAACAACTCAACAGACGAAACTTTTTTAGTTGTTCAAGAATATCAAAAAAAATATCCGAATTTGAATTATCAAAAAAATAATTATAACATTGGAGGCAACGGCAATATCGCAAAAGCTTTTTACAGTGCAAAAAAAGAATATGTCTGGGTTTTAGCCGATAATGACAACTATTGTTTCGATTCTTTTTTTGAAGTTGCTCGTGCAATTGAGGAAAAAACTGACGCAATTGTCGTATCAACTTTTGATTGTCCAAAATTCGATATTGCACAGCTTTTTATCCAAATGACATTTGTCCCGGGGGTAATTTATAAAACATCGAATCTTGATGATACAGCTATGGGAAATATGATGTTTAATATCTCTAATTTATTTCCCCATCTGGCTTTGGCATCTAAAATGATTAATCACAACAAAAAAATTAAAATTCTTGATAAACCTATTGTTCTAATTGGGTCAAATGACGATGAAAACGGGAAATATATTTACACAAGAGGCTACAGTGAGGACGTTCATCCCCTGCAGAATTCAATTAATTGGTTTTGCGGTTATGCTAATTCGCTTTGGATGATAAAAGATAAAAAAACAAGAAAATATTTAATGAATCACAATAAATTCTCAATTCCCCTAACTTCTCCTAAACTTTTTTTCCACAAACCAAGGGAAGTTAAAGCAAATCCTTATAACTATTTTTGTATCTTTTCAGCCCTTGATTGTACTTCTAAAATAAAGTTTTTATTAAACTTGTTTTTTTACTATACTTTATATAGAATTGTTTTTATTTACAAAAACGAATTCTACAACGAAGAAAAGAATTTAATAGTTATTGAGTTTAATTTAAGGTTGTTGTATTTTATGAAAACAAAATTATTCAAGACAAAAAGGGTGTGTCAATGAAAGTTATAATTCTGGCGGGGGGCTTGGGGACAAGATTATCCGAAGAAACAAAACTAATTCCTAAACCAATGGTTGAAATCGGTGGAAAGCCAATTTTGTGGCACATTATGAAAATTTATTCTTATTACGGTTTTAACGATTTTATTATCCTAACCGGATATAAATCCCACGTAATTAAGGATTATTTTGTCCATTATTATCAAAGATATTCCGATATTACCGTTGATATGATTAATAATTCCGTTGATATCCACAGAATGCAAACTGAACCTTGGAAAGTTACAATGCTTTACACCGGTGAGGACACAATGACCGGTTCTCGTATTAAAAAAGCGCAAAAATACATTGGCAATGAACCTTTTATGTTAACATACGGCGACGGGGTCAGTGATGTTGAACTTGATAAATTATTGGATTGTCATAAAAAAAGCGGGAAGTATTTAACCCTAACTGCGGTTAAACCAAGCGGGAAATTCGGCGCAATCGATATATCAAAAGACGGAACAATCAACTCCTTTTCAGAAAAACCAAAAGGCGACGGTTCCTGGATTAATGGCGGGTTTATGGTTTGCGAACCTCAAATTTTTGATTATATTGAAGATAATAAAGACAACGTAATTTTCGAACGTGACCCATTGGAGAATCTTGCTTGCGATGGAAAGCTAAACTCCTTTAAGCACGACGGTTTTTGGTATCCAATGGATACATTAAAAGGAAAAAATGATTTAACGGATTTATGGAAAAGCGGTAAGGCTCCCTGGGCTAAATGGGCAAATAAAAAAGGGGTTCTTAATGTTTGATAATATTTACAAAGGAAAAAAAGTTTTTCTAACGGGTCATACGGGTTTTAAGGGAAGCTGGCTTGCGCTTTGGCTTAAAAAATTAGGAGCAGAGGTTATGGGCTATTCCTTATCAGCTAATACAAACCCTTCAATGTTTATAGAACTTGATATTGAGAATAAAATTGATAAATCTGTTATTGGAAATATTCTGGATAGTGAAAAACTAAATAAAGTTATGTCGGATTATAATCCCGATATCGTTTTTCACCTTGCAGCGCAACCCTTGGTTCGATTGTCTTATCAAGAACCGGTTTTGACTTATCAAACAAACGTAATCGGGACTTTAAATCTTCTTGAAGCAGCAAGAAAATGCGATAGCGTTAAGGCTTTTGTCAATGTTACGACCGACAAGTGCTACGAGAATAAAGAAGTTGAAAGAGGGTACAAAGAAGACGAGCCAATGGGCGGATACGATATGTATTCAAGTTCTAAAGGCTGTGTTGAAATATTGTCCTCAAGTTACAGACGATCTTTTTTAGAAGATAACGGATATTTCCTGGCTACAGCCAGAGCGGGAAACGTTATCGGGGGCGGCGATTGGGCGCTTGATAGATTAATTCCCGATTGCGTTCGATTTATTAACAAAAACGAGAAAATCGAAATTAGAAATCCGATTGCGACCCGCCCCTGGCAGCACGTCCTAGAACCCTTATCAGGATACTTGCTTTTGGGTCAAAAACTGCTTTTAGAAGGAAAAAAATACGCTCAAGGGTTTAATTTTGGACCAAAGGAAGATAGCGTCCTAAAAGTAGCGCAGGTGGCAAAAAAAGTCTGTGAATATTATGGCAAAGGCGAAGTTGTTGTTTTTAAAAAAGACAATTTGCACGAAGCTAATCTACTAATGCTCAATATTGATAAAGCAAAAGAAATTTTAGGCTGGGAACCTACTTATAGCGCTGATTGCGCTATTGAAAAAACAGTTTTATGGTACAAGAATTTTTATAATAAAAATATTAATATGTATGAATTTACATTAAATCAAATTGAGGAGTATGAGGAGAATATAAGGTGGAGCAAACAAAAGAACAAGAATTACGTGATAAAGTAAAAAAAGCTGCGAGTGAGTATTATAAAGAAATTTATGGTGTAAAAAGAACTTTTGATTATATTCCGCCCTCGGGAAAATTGCTTGGTGAAGAAGAACTTATCAATATGATTGACGCTTCGCTTGATATGTGGTTAACTGCAGGTCGATTTAATAAAGAATTTGAATCCAAGTTTGCAAAATACTTAGGGGTAAAGTACGCTCTATCTACAAATTCAGGCTCAAGCGCTAATTTGCTTGCGTTTTGCGCTCTAACATCTTATAAACTAGGCGATAGAAGACTAAAAAAAGGCGATGAAGTAATTTCAGTTGCCGCAGGGTTTCCAACGACAATTAATCCGATTATTCAGAATGGTTTAATACCTGTTTTTGTTGATTGCGAAATAGGGACTTATAATATCGATGTTGATAAAATTGAGGAGGCAATAACCCCTAAAACCAAAGCGATTTTCCTTGCTCATACTTTAGGTAACAGCTACGACTTAGATAAAATAATGGAATTAGCGAAAAAATATAATTTGTGGGTAATTGAGGATAGTTGTGATGCTTTGGGCGGTGTTTACAAAGGTAAAAAAATCGGTACAATTGGTCACATTGGCACATTTTCTTTCTATCCGGCGCATCACTTAACAATGGGTGAAGGAGGAGCCGTAATTACAAATGATTCTTTGTTGTATAAAATTATAATGTCGTTTAGAGACTGGGGAAGGGATTGTTGTTGTCCTCCGGGTCGAGACGGGGTTTGTAATAAAAGATTCTCTCAACAACTTGGCAATTTGCCTTTTGGATATGACCATAAATACACCTATTCTCACGTTGGATACAACCTTAAAATTACCGATTGGCAGGCGGCTTTAGGGTGTTCTCAAATCGATAAATTAGATGGATTTTTGGAAATTAGAAGAAAAAACGCTGAATTATTAACAAAATTATTATCCGATTTGTCCGATTATTTAATCTTACCTGTAGTTAAAGAAGGGGTAAAACCTTCTTGGTTCGGGTATTTAATTTCAGTTAAACAAAACGCTCCTTTTACAAAACAACAACTGGTTGAATACTTAGAAAGTCACAAAATCGGCACTCGTCAATTGTTTGCGGGAAATATTCTAAGACAACCAATGATTGTTAATAATGATATTGATTTTAGAATTGCAAATTCAGAATTAATGAACTCAAAAGACTTAAAAGAAGAAGATTATAAGCTTTTACCCAATACCGAATTCATTATGAACAACACTTTTTGGGTTGGGACTTTTCCTGAGCTTGGTGAAGTTGAAATTACAAAAATTGCCGATACGATTAAAGAATTTATTAAAGGTAGAATTTAAATGAAAGAAAAAAATTATTCAATTCAGTTCTTAAGATTTTTACTTGCAATAATTATTTGCTACGGACATTTTTTATGGGTTACGCCGTATCAGAATGTGGAAATGTATGCTAATTTAAAAGCGCATTGCGCAAATTCTTTTTTTGCGGTTGAATATTTCTTTATCATTTCCGGATATTTTTTATTTTTTTCAAGCAGAACTATAAAGGATTTTGTAAAACAAAAAATAATAAGAATATGGCCGCTCCTTGCTTTTTCCATACTTGTCGGGATTTGCATCGGAATGAAAGCTAAATCCTGCGATCTTGCTACACTTTTCTTTTTGCAAGGCACGGGAATTTCTCAAAAAGGGGGCTTAAATGGTCCTGCTTGGTTTGTTTGTGTTTTGTTTTGGGTTTCTTTAATTTATCATATTGTACTTAAGAATATGACAAATAAAATTAAAAGAAATATATTCTTCCTTTCTGTGTTCTTGGTTTCTTTTTTCTTGCTTATAAAAAATTTATTTATTTTCCCACGTGCAATTATGTTTGGCTTTTTATCAATTATGATGGTTCGAGGATTTGCCTGCATTGCACTTGGAGTTTTATGCGCAATCTTGAATAAAGAAATCCTAATTCCTAAATTATCAAAAAAACTAAGTTTTGATTCTTGCAATAATTTTTTTAAGATTCTAAATTCAACGATTGAAATTCTTCTATTCTCGGTTGTTATGTACTATTGTTTTTCAATCAAAACTTTTGGTTATCCATATGATCAAATTCTGGTTATTTTTGTTTTTTGCGCCTTGGTTTTATCCTTTGTTAATAAAAGTGGTGTTTTATCGGCTAGAATTCTTAATAATAAGTTTGTTAATTTTTTAGGTGAAATTTCATTTCCGATTTATTTAATGCAATATATTGTATTCTTTGAAATTTCTAAATCTTACTCAAGACACCTTGACGGAGGGGGACATTCCATAGCTTATTGGATGATTTATTTTATCGTGGTTGGAATTCTTGCTTATTTTATAGTTGAAAAACCAAAAGAATTGTTAATTAAAAAAATGGAGAAGGGAAATATTAATTTAAAAGACTATGTTATTAAATTTATTAAAAAATAAAAATTGCTTTAAGCTTGTTTGCGGCGCCGGGAATGAAAATGCCCGGGAAGTGGAAAGACTTGTGTGTCTTTATTCTTTAGCCGGTTGTAATTTTTTTGATATTTGCGCTAAAGAAGAAATTTTAGATGCGGCAAAAAGAGGTCTTGAATTATCAAAAATATCCAAAGACAGATATTTGTGCTGCAGTGTCGGACTCGAGGGCGATCCTCATATTTCTAAGGC
>CANAIK010000043.1 GCA_947361225.1 uncultured bacterium | reverse complement strand
TTAAAGGAACTCCACCGGAATATTTTTCGAATTCAAAATTTTTAAATTCGTCCAAATCATCATTTGCTATAAAAGTTGAATAAAAATTAGAAATATCTTCTCTATTAACCTTATAAGGCGTCATTAAAGTTTTATTAACATTTAATGGAATATTGGAATAAAAATTTGGACAATTATTCTCACAAGAATGAAGTTCAGTATTTGTTTTTCGGGTTTTAGTTCTATTTATGCCCGAAAAATTAATCGCACTAATTTTCATAATCTTGCACATTGATTCCCTTATAATTAAATATTTTTATCAGGATATTGTTATAAAACTGCTCAATAAAAAAATGTGCTTATTAATTATTCTCAATTGTCGATAAAACGCAATCAAGACATTCGCTCAATTCCAGTCTTAATTTTTCGTCCAATTCAACAAGCGGTCTTCGAACATAATTCTCAAGTAAATCAAGTTTTGATAACAACGCTTTAATCGGCGTTGGATTAGGAGCAATAAATATCTTTTTAAATAAAGGATATAGAATTTTATGCATATTAGACGCTGCAACAACCTGACCTGCTTTATAGTTTCGAATCATAGATTTAATTTCAACTCCCACAACGTGAGATGCAACAGAAACCACCCCGTGTGCTCCAATTGAAAGCATTGGAAGGGTTAAGCTGTCATCACCCGAATAAATTACAAAGTCATCAGGAGCTAACATTCGAATTTCTGAAATTAAATCTAAATTACCGTTTGATTGTTTAACTGCAACGATATTATCGTATTCCTTAGCTAAAAAAGCAATTGTAGCAGGGCTCATATCAACCCCGGTTCTACCTTGAATGTTATATAGAATTATCGGTAAATCAACACTTCTTGCAATTGCGCCAAAGTGTTCTATCATTCCTTCTTGAGAGGGTTTATTGTAATAAGGAACAACCGATAAAATAGCATCTGCGCCTAATTCTTGGGCTTTTTTAGATGAATTTATCGCAGTTTGAGTGCAATTGGACCCTGCGCCCATAATGATTTTGCATTGTCCGCTTGTTGCAGCTTTTGTGCAATATAGAACTTCTTGTTCTTCTTCGTGGGTCAACGTGGGACTTTCTCCCGTAGTTCCCGCTACAACAATAGCGTCTGTTTTTTGGTCCAGAAGATGCTTTGAAACTTTTTCGACAGATTTATAATCAACATTACGTTCTTTATCAAATGGCGTTACCATTGCTGTAATTAGTTCCCCTAGATCACATCTTAATGTCATAAAAAGTTTCTCCTATATAGTATTTCATTTATTTTAATTAATTATTTTCTACCAAAGACCCATTTCAATTACTTTTTGAGCCAATCGAACAGTATTTAGCGCTGCTCCTATCCTTAAATTGTCTGCAACACAGAAAAACTCAAGCCCGTTATCAAAAGCAATTGATTTTCTTATTCTTCCGACAAAAACAGGGTCTTTTCCTGCTGCGTCTTTTGGAGTTGGATAAGTGAATGTTGAAATATCGTCTCTCACTTCAACACCCCAGGTGTTTTTTAATAGTTCCCTTGCCCCGTTTTCGTCCACTTTGTTAACAAATTCTACGCTAACAGATTCCGAGTGTCCTATATAAACAGGAACCCTCACTGCCGTACAAGAAATTTTAACATCAGGTGACAAGTGCAGGATTTTTCTTGTTTCATTTGTCACTTTCATTTCTTCTTTAGTGTATCCGTTGTCACAAAAAGAATCAATTTGAGGAATTACATTAAAAGCAATTTCATACTTAAAAGCATTGGGTTCATAGGGCATTCCAACAAGATTAATTTTAATATTATCCGTTAATTCATTAATCGCCTTTAACCCGGCGCCTGAAACAGCCTGATAAGTTGAAACAATCATTCTTTTAATTTGATATTTATCGTTTAGTGCTCTTAAAGGCAACATTAATTGAGAAGTTGAGCAATTGGGATTAGCAATTATCCCTTTATGATTTTTTAAATCCTCATCATTAACCCCTGCGATTACCAAAGGTACATTCTCATCCATTCTAAATGCACTGGAATTATCAATAAACACGCAGCCTTTTTGAGCGGCGATTGGAGCGAATCTTTTACTTGTTTCACCACCGGCTGACGCAAGACAAACATTTATCCCGCTAAAAGCATCGTCCGTTGCCTCAATAACCGTATGATTCTGCCCTTTGAATTCAATTGTTGAACCTTTGGATCGAGCTGAGGCTAAAAATTTAATTGAATTATATTTAATATTGCTTTCTTCTAATATATTAAGTATTTCTCTTCCAACAACCCCGGTTGCCCCAAGGACAGCTATATTAGGCAGTTCTTTTGTCATAGAATATTCTCCAATCCATATATAAAGTTATTATTTTTGTACAAATGTTTAATTGCAAGGATTACACCCGACATATAACATTCACGATTAATTGTATCGTGATGAATTTTTAAGATTTGTCCGTCAGCGCCAAAAATTACTTCCTGAGAGGCTACAAAACCGGGCATTCTAACGGCGTGGATTTGAATATTGCCTTTGTTGTCTTCTTCGTAGTTTCCACCCCTTGCGCCCTTAATAGTTTCAGTTTCAGCACAGTTTCCAAGTTTAAAATTGTCATTATTCTGAATCATTAACTGAGCAGTTTTAATTGAAGTCCCGGACGGTGCATCTTTTTTTTGATTATGGTGAAACTCGATTATTTCAGCATTAGAAAAGTATTTAGAAGCCATTGCGGCAAATTTCATCATTAAAATAGCACCAATTGAAAAATTCGGAGCAATAATTATTCCCACTGAAGTTTCTTTTGATTTTTTCTCAATTTCTTGCAGCTGCATATTAGATAAGCCGGTTGTTCCGATTACAGCTTTTGTTTTTGTATCAAGATAAATTTGAATATTATCAAAAATTGTACTTGGCTGGGTAAAATCAACGACAATATCCGGTTTATTAAGTTCGAGTGCTTTTTTAATATCGCCTTCAATTGCGATTTCTTGATAAACATTTTCTCCAATTCGAAATTTATCAACAGCGCAGCATAATTCAAGTTCTTTATCTTCAATAACGGCTTTTACAACCTGTGCGCCCATTTTCCCTATCGCACCTATGACTCCGACTTTAATCAAAATTCCTCCTAAGTTTTATTGCAGAATTATAATAACACATAAATAAAAATAAATAAAACCCTCAAAGGAAAACTTGAGGGTTTTTATAATAAAAAATTAATTTTTATAAACCAACAACAAGTTCTCTTGAAGTTCTTGCAATTTCTCGATTAATTGAATTTCTGTGTGAAATTGAACCAACAACAGCCATTATGGTTGTTGTTATTGCAACTTCCGAATCCGATTTATTAATAGCTGAACCAACCCCGACAGCGTTCGCACCGGCCGCAAAAGCCAAAGGAGCAGTTTTTGCGCTAATTCCCGAAGAAGTCATGATTGGTAAAGAAGTATGTTGAGTTAGCTCAAAAGTATTGTCGATTGATGCTTGAGGATAGTTTATCAATCGAATATTCGGATTAGTTATATTTGTAATTTGTTTTAAACCTTCAGTTTGAATTAAATCAACCCCAAGAATTTCAAGTTTTTTTACAAGAGCGATTTGTTGAACAATATCAACATTTCCGGGGATTGTAACACAGGTAAATACATCGTATTTGTTAATTAAACTCATAGTTTCAAGGACAATATCATAAACTTCTTGAGTGGTAAATGACCTTCCTTCTTTATATAAATCGCTAAAATTTCCGATTTCAACAGCATCAATACCCCATTTAACAGCCTCAAGAATTTCAAAAGGGTGGATTGATGAAACAAACACCGGAAGTTTTGTATTTTTTCTTGCAATTTCATAAACTCTTTTATCGGCTGCAATATCGACAGCGCTGGCATGACCTTTTTGAGCAGCCCGACAAATTTTTGCAACATTATCCAAGTTGCAGTTATTAATCCCTGCGTCTATTTTAACCGCCCGTTTTTCCCTTAAATGTTTTTTAAAAATTTCAATCCCCATTACACATTCCTTTTTTCTAGTACACTTGAATTTTATCACAACTAATTATTATGTGCAATGTGGCTATGATTTTGCTATGGTAATATTTTTTTTGTGAATGAGGAGCTATAAATGAAAAAATATTTAAGAATAAAACTTTTAATTATATCTTTTTTGTTGCTTTTCCCGCCAAATTTGAGCTATAGCTATGAATACAGCTCTGTTGAGGAGAAAAACTATATTGAAGTTTACGAAAAAACACTCCCTTCAATTGTTGCAATTGAGGCTGATATTGATAAAGGAACATCCGGCGGAACAGGTTGCATTATAACAAAATCAGGGGTAATTCTAACAAGTTCACACGTAATTGAACACGCAAAAAATATCCAGGTTACAACGTATTCCGGAAAAAACTACACAGCTAAAGTCCTTGCAATTCTAAGGAACAAAAACGATTTAGCCTTAATTAAAATTGATACTAAAGAAGATTTGCCCCTTGCTCGTTTTGGAGACTCAAATGACGTCAAAGTCGGTCAAAGAGTGCTTACAATCGGTTGTCCTTTCGGGTTTAAAGACACCTTAACCACGGGAATCATTTCAAGAATCGACAAAGAAAGAAATAAAATCCAAACAGACGCTGCAATTAACCCGGGGTGTTCAGGTGGTCCATTGTTAAATCTTAAAGGCGAAATTATAGGGATTAATCAGTCAATTTACAATCCCGACAACAACAGATCCAACATTGGAATCGGTTTTGCATTGCCTTCTAACTATGCGGTTGATTTTATCCAAAGAGCAAATAAAAAAATGGCAAAAGTAAACTAGGATACGATTTTTATATTCTTTGGATCCAAAACTACAATATATTTACAACGTGCACCGATACTAGTCGCTTGAATTGCATCATATCCCATATCAGATAACATTTTAGTATATCTTTTTGCAAGTAATTCCCTAAGCAGCGTCTTTCCTTCGTCACTATAAGCATCAATATTCAAGATTTCTTCAGAAGGTCCTTTTAAAGAACAACAAGATTCCAATTCACCAACAACACCGGGGGTAACTTTTGCAATTTTTCTACCTGTATATTGCGCTTCAATAATTTTACCGTCAAGTCTGCAATATTGTTGAGCAGCTGCTTTATCTGTACCGAAATATATACCTTTTCCGGATTCGGTAATACAAGCTGCGTCCAGTGAAAAATTATTTTTAATAATATCATCATAGGAATACTTTGTGGTACCGTGGTAGAGCGTTTTTGGCGCATCTTCAACAGTTCCAATAACTGAACCTTTAAGCATATCATTCAATGTTGTTTCTACTAATTCAGGGTAATACTTACTTTTTCGAATACGAACTTTAGTATTCATAAAAGTATCAAATTTTTGAACAAATTCATCATCTTGCAAAAGTTTATCAGCTTCCAATGACGCTTTTTTATTTGATTCAATTCTGGCTAAAATTGATTCATATTGTTTTTTTGAAACAATTTTTCTTGCAAATCTTTAACCTGTTGCAATTGTTCGTCCGAGAGTTTTGAAAGACTAAAATTGTTCGTTTCATCGTTTAAAAATTTTGTCACTTTATCATAATCATCTTCTTTTAAAATTGAATTTAAACGATCAAGTGCCTCTTTTTCGTATTCCAGACGAGACATTGTATTTCGCGCCATATTTCTGGGGTTAACCACTCTTTTAGAATCACTTTCAGTTATTTTAATATTTCCTATTGCATCATATTCTTTTACAAAATTTCGAGAACCGGAAACTTCGGATTTTTTCAATTCACCTAAAGTATTGTATTCCAAAACAACTTTATCGCCATTAGGAAGAGTATGATACACTTTTCCGCTGTAAGGTTCACCGTTAAATTTTGCTAAACCGTTTTCAAAAGTAACTTCGCTTAGTTGTTTATTTGTTTTTTTATAAATTTGTTGTTCAACTATCGCTTTTTGTTTATCTGCAATAATTTTATCAATTTCAACTTTTTGATTCTTATTTGTATATTTAATGTCCTTTACTTGCGTCTTAAAATCGTCAAGTGACAAGGACGAATTATTCTTTATAATATTGTTCAATTTTTCTTGCGAATTTTTAACTTCATTGTTAATTTTGGTTATATTAACCTCTTTTGTTGTGCCATTCTGAACATTTTTAACAATTTTTTCGCCATTTACAACCGAATAAGTTTTTTCAAGGGTTTTCGAACCCTTTTTTGTGGATTTTTGAAGTATTCCATCGACATATTCTAAAGTTACTTTATCACCATTTTTTAGTTTATCTTTAATTTTTCCGCTAAATTTTTGACCGCTGTCTTTTAAGGTTGCAATTCCTTTGTCAAATTTTATTTCGCTTAATTTAGATGATTTTCCTCGAAACAGTGCATAAATCGCTCCGCCAATAGCTGCTGTTGCGCCAATAATTCCTGCGAAAGTCAATATTTTCTTTTTAGCGCTGCTATTCCCTTCTTTATCTACCAAAACGTCATTATTGGGAGTGCGCTCAAGTTTAGATGTATCGATTTTATTTTGATTAGATTAATTTACATTGGGATTCGATAAATTCGTTTGAATATTGCTAAAATTTTTTAAGTTCCACTTGAGACATATTTTTTCCTAATTTTTATTATCACTATAATTATAAACGCACAAAAAAAATAAAAATTGCTAGGTTAATAAGATTTTTTTATTGTTCCACCACCCAAAACAACATCGTCATTGTACAAAACAACCGATTGCGCCGGTGCAATAGCGCTTATTTTATCCTTGAATTCAATTCTAGTTTCTTTTTCAAAAGGATAAACAATAACATCAACAGGATTTGAACTGGAACGAATTTTTGCCTGCGCTTCGAAAGGTTTAGTAGGATTATCAAGTGCAATCCAATTAAAATCAGTTGCAATTAAGCCCTTTTTATAAGTTTCGTTCTTAACTCCAACAATTACACTATTTGTACTTTTATCAATATCAATAACATACAAAGGTTCTTTATATGCGATTTTTAAACCCTTTCTTTGACCGATTGTATAGTTAAAAATGCCGTTATGATACCCTAGAACATTCCCCAGTCGGTCTTTTATTTCACCTTTATCAACTTCAATATCAAAAAGTTCATTGTAGTCACCTTTGTAAAAATCCTGGCTGTCTTTTTTTTGCGCAACTAAAATATTATTATTAAGCGCATAGTTTCGAACCTCGTCTTTTGTATAAGAACCAAGCGGGAAAAGGATTTTGCTTAATTCTTCCTGAGATAGCTTATAAAGAAAATAAGTTTGGTCTTTTTTAGTGTTTTTTGCTACTCTTAATTCATATCGATTCGTTTCAGCGTTAAAAATATTCTTAGCATAATGACCCGTTGCAAATTTATCGAATTCCAATCCCAATTGCTCTGCTTTTTTAACAAATAAACCAAATTTTATAAATTTATTGCACAACACACAAGGATTTGGGGTTAAGCCTTGAAGATAAAGCTTTTTAAACTCCTGAAAAACAATTTTATCATACTCCAAAGCTAAATCAATTAAACTAAAGCTGCAATCCAGAGATTCGCAAATTTTTTTAGCATCTTCGATTTCTTTTTGTTTATCAGTTCCATAA
Source organism: uncultured bacterium (assembly GCA_947361225.1). GTDB lineage: Bacteria > Cyanobacteriota > Vampirovibrionia > Gastranaerophilales > Gastranaerophilaceae > RUG14156. The sequence goes on along the minus strand of CANAIK010000043.1, from coordinate 8,657 downwards.
CAAGAATTAGCAAGGGTTTTAATCTCGCCATTATAAATTTTCATCATAGCCCCAATTACATTGTGACCTTGATTCTTTAACATATGCAGGGCGCAGGCTGAATCAACACCCCCTGATACACCAACCAGAATATTCATATTAAAATAATAATACGATAATTTTTTTTAGTAAATATTTACATCTACTTGATTTTTTTTATTTATTTTATATTATATAAATTAAAGACACTTATGAAAGGGTACAAAATGGCAACATATTGCGAAATCTGTGGTAAAAAATCACTTAAAGCAGCTAAGATTTCGTTCTCTCATAAACAAAATGTGCACAGACAACGCCCGAATTTACAATCCGTTAAAGTAAAACTTCCCAACGGATCTGTTGTTAGAAAATCTGTTTGCACATCTTGCATTAGAGCAGGCAAATTTACAAAAGCTTAAGAAAATTGATTTTTTTCGAAAAAAAATAAAAATTTTAAAGACGGTTTAGATTATTGACGCTTAATATTCTTTTACCGTCTTTTTAACATTTTAACATTTTTAACAGGAGAAATTTTGAGAATAGGAATTTATTTAGGGGATATTAAAAAACCAAGTTCAGTCGGGGGGCTAACTTTTGAACTTTCTTTTGTGGACGAACTTATAAAACAAGAAACCAATCACGAATTTATATTCTATTATTTAGGCAAAAAAAATATTTTTAAAAACAAAGATAATTATAAGTTTAAGAATATTTTTTATTGCAAAAAACCGGAATTATCCTTTAATCCTATTAGCATAAAAACAACCAGAACCCCGCTTTTGTCTTTAAATTATATATTAAAAAAAGATAACATCGATTTTGTTTTTTTTCTTACCCCTTACTTGCATCAACACATTGAGATTCCTTATTTTGCGGCAATTAGAGACGTTTCTCATAGAATCCTGCCCCATTTTCCGGAGTTTAGCACAAACAGCGTTTTTATAACAAAAGAAAAAAAGCTGAGCTTATTTTTAACCAGTGCTTCAAAAATTATCACCTTTAATCAAGTAGCAAAAGACGATATTAAAACCCTTTATGACATAATTGACGAGAATATAATAACCAATTGTCTTCCTTATCCTAATTGGGTTAAGAATATTAAAAACGACGATTCAATATTAACAAAAAATTCTTTGGTTAAAAACGGCTATATTCTTTATCCTGCGCAATTTTGGGCGCACAAAAATCATATAAGATTGATTCTTAGCGCACTTATCTTAAAAGAGCAGAATATTAATTTAAAAGTCGTTTTTACGGGACAAAACAGGGGCAATATAGATTATTTAAAAAAACAGGTAAAAAATTATGATTTACAAAAAGATGTAATTTTTTTGGATTATGTTAATCAAAACGAACTTGCAAGTTTATACAAAAACACTTATGCTCTTGTTTATCCTTGTTTAGCAGGAACTGACAGCTTAAGCGCACTTGAAGCAATGTATTATGGTTGTCCTGTTCTAATTTCAGATAATTTAGGCTATAGAAATCAACTAAAAAAAGCCGCTCTTTACTTTAACCCGCTGGATGAGGTTGATATAGTCGAAAAAATCAAAACGCTTAATAATATTGCAATAAAAGACGATATTATCTCCAAAGGAAAATTTTTAGTCGAAGAATGCGATTATAAAAATTATATTGATAAAATTCTTAATTTAATAGATAATTTTTACCTGACAAGACAATGCTGGTCTTTAGGGGGAGATGATAAAACAAAATGATTTATTTTATTATAACAATTTTGATTTTATTATTCCTAATTATTGCAGTTGGTGTTTTTTTAGCTATAAAACTAAATATTGAGAACAAAACAAAAACCAAAGACGCAATTGTTGATTATTTGGACGAAAAAGGTTTTTTCCCTAAAGAAACCTTATTTGTTAACAGGAATTTGAGTTTTGCGCTTAATAAAAACTGCTCTAAACTTGCGCTCCTTGAGAATTTTAACCCATATTTACCTAATTCTTGCTCTTATCAAGAAATTGTTTCAAGTTTTATTAATTCAATTGAAAAAAATCATTTTAATATAAAACTTAACTATATAAAAAAAGGTGATAAAAATACAATTTATATTAATCCTGTAAATAAAGAAACAAGTGCATTTTTCCATGACTTTTTTATGAGAATTAATGTTAAAAAAATAGAGAATAAATACCCCGAACAAAATTTTTCCATTGTTGAAAGTTCCGATTGGGAATGTTCTTACATTTGGGCGTATAATGAAAAAAATTCAAAATTTGCCTATTTAAAAACCGAAGAAAAACCGATTTTTAATATCCTTAACTTAAGAAAAGAACATTTTACGCTTGATGTCCGATATAATTATTTCGAGCTTCCAATCCTTGGATTAAGACAACAAATTTTAGTTTATAACAACAATTTTTTAAATAATTTGTTTAATTCGTTCTTTAACTTAATTAAAGAAAAAACAAGCTGTGTTTTGGAGAATTTAATTTATTATGACAGTTTTAATAATATTGTCTATATTTCAAATGGCACCTCATCCCTTCAAAGTCTTATTATAGATAAAATTGAGGAAATTTATTACAAAAATAACAATATTTATTTTAGTTTATACGACGAAACCGGAATTAACTTTTTTGCAACTCCAAAATTTATCTCAGGTTTCGAAGACTTTATAACCAACTATAATCTTAGAAAAATCGCACAGGGATTTGATTACAGCGTTGATAAGCTGATAAATACGACCGATTATACAAAATTTATAATCGATATTACAAGATCTCGTGTTATCTACTGCGCTAACTTAAACAAACTTGAAAAATTTAGTTATTTAATTCTTAATTTTAGTGAAATCGAAAAAATTACAACCGAAAACTACAACAACAAATCATTTGTAAGAATCCAAACAAAAGAAGAAGAAATAATTGATGTGAGCTGCAACAAACAAGAAGTTGCGCATTATATTACAGCTCAAATTAAGAATATTATAGAATAGTTTAATCAATTTGCGCAATCGGATAAATTTTTCTGTAATAATCAACTAAACTTATATCAATATCGCAATAAATTGCACATTCTTCGTTTTTTGCCTGTTTTAGGATTTCACTCATCGGACTAACAATGCAAGAAGACCCAAAAGATGCTATTTTATTGTTAATTTCACCGCAAATATTACTTACGACAAAATAAACACCATTATCATAAGATCGAACTTTAACTAAAGAATTAAAAGTGTCTTTTGCAAAACCAAGAGCTTTTTCATCCTTATAAATTTCGCTTAAAACCACCCAAGCAGTCGGAAGAACAATAATTTGCGCATTTTTCTTAGAAAGCTCTTTAAATAAAAGAGGATATCTTAAGTCAAAACAAATTGAAAGTCCGATTCGGGCAAAATCAAAATCAACAACTTTAATTTTATCCCCGGGGGTTATATAATCGCCCTCGGTTCCGCCCATATAATTAAAAAGATGGATTTTTCTGTATTTTTCAAGAATTTTCCCCTCACGATTAATTGCATATGACGTGTTGTAGAGTTTTTCAGCGGATTTTTCAATAATTGAACCTGCGATAATATTTGTGTTGTATTTTTTTGCAAGTTCACACATTTTTTTAATAACAACCCCGCCTTCCTCGTCCTCAGGGGAGTTTACAAAGCTGTTTTTATCAACACCGGTTGAAAAAAATTCAGGAACAACAACTAAATCGAGTTTTTTATTTTTATTATCCTCAACAAAACACTCAATTTTTTCTAAATTTTTTTCCTTATTTCCAATAACGGGGTTTATTTGAATATTAAGAATTCCGGCCATAATTCTCCTTTATAAACAAAATCGAGAGGAACAGGATAAGTCGACCAAACAAAGTTGAGCTTTAGCGAAACGTAGTTTGACCGATACCGTGATTAGGCTTTCTTGAACGCAAGTTCTTAGAAAGACTTATTACGGTAAACCTGCGCTTAATAAATCTCGGGATGACAGGATTTGCCGGACAAACAAAGTTGAGCTTTAGCGAAACGTAGTTTGACCGATACCGTGATTAGGCTTTCTTGAACGCAAGTTCTTAGAAAGACTTATTACGGTAAACCTGCGCTTAATAAATCTCGGGATGACAGGATTTGAACCTGCGACCCCTGCGTCCCGAACACAGTGCGCTACCAAGCTGCGCTACATCCCGAAAAATTTTATTAAATTATCATACAGTAGCGCACTAAGTGCACTATCTGATATTAATTATTATAATACAAACAATTAATTTTGTGCAAAAAATTATATTTTTAAGTTTTATATAAAAAAAAGAAAGGGAAACTATGATTAGTAGAATAAAAAACAATGTTTCGTTCAAAAGTGCGGTTTTTCAAAAACCTCAAAAAATAACAAGAGACAACAATGGAGACAAACTTAGAAGTGAACTTCAAAATAAAAATCAAATAAGTATTTTTGAGAATCTTGAAGAAAAAATTGATACGATTTCAGAAAAATACGGTTATGATATCGTTGCAAAACCTTATGTAGACAATTTTACAGGCACAAAAGGCGATAAATACACAACCTACGATATTATATACAAAGTTTTTGATAAAACCACAAAAGAAGAATTAGCGCAAAAACACAGCTGGGTAAACGCCAAAAACGATACAAACGAAATTGTTCTTGAAATAGAAAAAACTTTAAGCGAACTAAACTAGAATTGCTGTAATCATTTTTTTAATTCCACCTTTAATCTACACTTACAAGTTGAGTTTTGAGCAAAGAATTATAAAATATATTGCAAACAGATTAAAAATATGTGTATAATTAATAAATACAGATTAAGGAGCTTGGAAGAACAGTTATGAAAAATCCGATTATATTTTACGGCATCACTGACATAACAATTAACAAAATTGACAATTTTATCGAAAGAGCAGGGGCAGAACCTATTCTTTTTTCAACAAAAGACGAAGAAATTAAAAATTTTAAAGGAAAGCCGTACCTGGGTAAATACGAAGTAGTTTCAATTAAAGAAGCGCACGAGCGCTATCCCGATGCTGACGTTTGGGTTACATATGCCGTAGCTAATAATACGGCAAGGATTATATCCGGATTTTATAAGCCCGAAAAAATCCACTTTTTTGAAGCTGACTTAGAATACAGACGTGGATGTGGTTATATTGGACATTTTATTGATTATGGCGGAGATTTTATCTCTCCTTGTTGTATTGTAGGACACAACCCCAGCATTAGAGTGGCGGGCAGAGAGAGAGAGAGAGAGAGAGAGTTAAAGACCGCATAGAAACCTGGCAAAAATACTCAGAAAAATTAATAGACGATTTAAGAAATAACAGACAAAACGATTGTTCAAATTGCCCTCATTGTCAATATGGATTTTATAGAAAAACAGTTAAACTTGATACTATAAGCTTTGGTTCGACCCACGCAGGGGATACTTGTAATTTAAAATGTATTTATTGTTTTGCCGAAGGCAGTCTCAAGAGATTAAAAAACGATACCAGTGATAACACCACTTATGAAGTTGTGCGACAAATTTCTTTATTGCCTGAATATGATATTCATAATTTTAACATCCACTTTGCAAATGGCGAGTTTTGCGCCAATAAACACTGTGATGATATATTGGATATTTTAATAAAAAGCAAATGGCGCTCCGTTATTATGTCTAATATGACAATTTATAAAGAAAAATTTGCAGAATTTTTAAACACAGGAAGACTTACATATATTCAAGTTTCTCTTGATTCAGGAACACGAGAAACCTACGCAAAGGTTAAGGGCGTTGATTTATTCGATAAAGTTATGGATAATTTTAAACGATATCCCTTGCATAAAACTTTCTTGGATCTTAAATACATTTTCCTTGAAGGATATAACGATAATGAAATTGATATTGATGCTTTTTTCAATATTGCCAAAGAAGTGGGCTGTAAACAGATTTCATTATCAAGCAATTTAGCTAAGCCGTTTACTCCAAAAATGCGAGAATTAACTATTCGTCTTATCAAAAAGGCAAAAAGACATAATATTTATGTTACGGAAAACAACGCATATCTTACTTTAGATGATAAACGATTTATTAGAAATGCATATATGACTACTCCGGCGGAAACTTCCTTGAAAGCGCAGTATGGCGTAAAAAAAATAACTACAAGTGGAGATGTGGTAATCCAAAATCCTCAAAACAGCGGTAAAATCGAAGGCGATGGCGAAATTATACTTAACGCAGATGCAATACCGGGATTAAAGTCTCAGTGTCTTATTTGCCTTGGTAAAGATTCAAAAATTGTTGTTAATGAAAAATTGTCAGTCAAATCTTCAACAAAAATTGAGCTTTTTGAAGGCGCTAAACTCGAAGTTGGTTCAACAAAAATCGGCGAGGGAGTGAAAATATGCTCCAAAAATTGTATTACTATCGGAAAAGGGGTTGAAATTTTCGATAATTGCTACATAGCGGATTCGGATTTCTACGTTCTAAAAAACAAAAAAGATAAACAACTAAACCCCGATGCCCCTATTGTAATTGGCGATAATGTTAAAATAGGACACAATGCAATTATTCTTAAAGGGGTTGAGATTGGCGAGAATTCAATCGTTGCTCCGGGTTCTGTTGTATATAAAAGCATACCCGCTAATTCCTTTGCGCAGGGCAATCCTGCTAAAACAAAGAAAAATAGCGCAAAGAAAAGCAGCACAAAGTAATTTAAAAACAGTTTGTGATTTAAAAATTCAAGGGCAATTAAGCCCTTGAATTTGTTTTAAAGCTTAAATTATTAAAATATAATAACAAAACACACTTATTGATATCTCGATAGCGACATACAATCATTATTCAACACAACAATTGCTCCACCCGCTCTTCCTGTGCTTGCATATAAAAAATCAATATCTATTTCATTAGCCAGAACATCGTGGCAATAATCAGCTAAAATTCTATCTGCATCAATATTTTTTGCAGTGTTTTTTGCAATATTTTTTATGTTTTTTATATCATTAAGTATATCTTGATTATTTGCTATAGCTTGATAAAAGCAGGGTTCAAAAATCGGATAAAATTTTTTGTCACCTTTATAAGATGCTTGTATTGCATTATGACCAATCCCGTAGAATTCACACTCACCAACAGAATAGCAAAAATAAGTCCCGGGTCCGCAGTTCATTCTATTGGTAATATTCTTCCTCCAATCCAGACCATTCTCCAGTATTTTATCGACATTATATTTTACTGTTGTGCAATGATAAATCGGAAAAGCACACCTGTTTACCTCTTTTTTAGATATAATTGACCCTTCCAAGTATTTTTTTATTGTACCTTTAAATTCTTTATTTTTATAATTTTTAAACACATAAATCTTATTGTTAAGTAAATTATGAATTTTATCCAGAATTTCAACATTATTATCTACTTCTCCAAAAGATGAACTACCTTTAATACCCCCCTCAAAAGCAGGATTATTGTTAGGCTTGTTGGGTTTTAACCAAGCATAGCCATTAAAATTATTTCTATTTATAAACATATTACACCACCTTTAAACAAAAAATTTTGTTTAAGAATTAACAACACCTTTAACCAATTATTAAATAAAAGTAAGCAAAATGCAATTAAAAATATCAAAAATAAAAAATCGGGATGACAGGATTTGAACCTGCGACCCCCTCGTCCCAAGCGAGGTGCGCTACCAAGCTGCGCTACATCCCGAAAATATTACATTTTCAAATATTTAATTATCAATTATAGCCTCGGGATTTGCACACTCTCTATTTTTAAAAAACGAGTCTGGTGCAGCATCTCGAAAATATGAATTTTATTTTTTTATATTAATTTTCAACAAGAGTCTTCATAAAGCTTAACAATAACAAAATTTATTGTCAATAGATTTGACTAAAAAAAATTTTAAATGGATAATTTTTATATGAACAATTATAAAAATATTTTATTTATCAACTACGGCGGGATTGGTGATGAAATACTTTTCTTGCCTGCAATTAAATCTGTGGTCGAACAATATAAAAACGCAAAAATCACGCTGGCGCTTGAACCAAGAGCCAAAAGCATAGGTTCTTTGGTTAATTATATCGACGAAATTATAACAGTGGATATAAAAGCTAAAGGATTCAAAAAATATTTCAATTTGTTAAAATTTATTTTCGAAATTAGGCGAAAAAACTTTGACTGCGTGGTTTCCAGCGGAAAAAGTATTTTTGTTGGTATGATTTTATCATTTTTGGGAATTAAAGAAAGAGTTGGGTACAACTCAAAAACCGGTTTTCTATTAACAAAAAAAATCCCCTTAAATGAAAACCAATATGCGGCAAGAATGTACCACGACTTAGTAAAACCAATTGTTGAAGTCGAGTACAAAAATCCGCAAATTGAAATTATCAATAAATTTAACTTGGATAGAAATTTAGAGAAAGAAGGTTTTATTTGTATTCATCCGGGCGTTTCGAGAATGTCGATTCAAAAAAATATTTTCAAATGTCCAAAAACCCCGTTTTGGATTAGCATAATTCGAGGTTTGCTTGAGAAAGAGAGAAAAGTAGTATTATTAGGAGCGAATGACGACGAGAATTTAATTAACGAAATATTAGAGAACGAAAAAATCAAAAATAATCCAAATTTTTTCAACTATCATAAAAAAACAAAAAGTTTGGAAGAAATGGCTTTTATTATGAAGAATGCAGCTT
>CANAIK010000042.1 GCA_947361225.1 uncultured bacterium | reverse complement strand
TTTTTTAACGGTTTGAGGATTGCTTGCCTGCATTGTTTCCCAATTAGCAGCCATGATTTTTTTGAATGATTTTAGAGCAGTGTCTTCTAATTCACCCAATTCCTCAGCGTTAATAATTAATTCTCTTAAAGGAAGTAATGCTCTTTGATCTCTTAAAACTCCAAGAGCAGCAGCAGCACCGGCTCTAACCAAATCATTTTCTTTTGAGTTTTTCATAACTTCAATTAATGATGGAACCGCTTTTTTGTCGTTTAATTTGCCCAATGAAGTTACGGCATAAATTCGAACATTAACCCATTCGTCGTTCAACATTCCGATAATTTTATCAACACATTTAGGATTGCCAATTTCACCCAAAGCACGTGTTGCGTCGCATCGAACATTAACTTTTTCGTGATCCAAAGATTCAATCAAAGCATCTGTTGCAACATCACCGATTTCAATTAAAGCCTCAGTTGCGGTAATGCAAACCTGTGGATTTTCGTCATTTAATGCCTCAACTAAAGGTTCAACAACAATATCCCCGCCAAGACGACCCAAAGCACGGGCAGCACGAACTCGAACATCAACGTTTCTATCCAATCTTAGAGATTCAATTAAAGGTTCAGTTGCAGTTGTATCTCCAAGTTCACCCAAAGCACGGGCAGCATATAAACGAACAGATCCGTTCTTGTCGTTTTTTAATACATCAATCAATGGTTCAACGGCTGAAAAATCACCCATTTCCCCAAGAATTCTTGCAGCATTATATCTAACTTTTTCAGAATTAGAAGTTTTTAAATCCTTAACCAACTCATCGAAAGATTTTTTTGCAGACTTTTTACGATTGTTCACACTAATTGTCATTGTTTTCCTCCAATAACATTTACACACTATTACCTACATATATTTAAAAACATTTTGTTTAGAATAATTTACTTTTTTCAGTTGCTAATTTTAATTTTTGTTACGAATAATATTTATAATTTATTTTCAAATCCATATTTAAAATTTTCTCGAACACTGCTTAGTTATATTAGCATTTTTTTAAGTGTTTGTCTTACATTATTTGATTTAGAACCAAAATTTTAATAATTATTTAAGTAAATTTAATGAACAATATTGTTATTAAAGACTTTTTAAATTAACATTTCTTAACATAAAATGTAATGAAATTTCTTTTTGGTGTATAATAAACACTTTTATAATTACAGTTTAATAGGACCGAAATTTTTATTAAAAATCCCCGTTTTTAAAGCAAGTTTATTGTCTTGCGGTGAAATTGAGTTGTTAAAAGGAAAATGCACAACTTCCCCCTTAACTTGGACAGCATTATCGACAACGTGCATAAACTCACCGGTTTTAGCTTTTTTATTTATTGGACTTTTAAATAAAGCGCTCATAAATCCTGTTTTTGATTCTCCTAGTTTTAAAACATTAAAAGATTGAGCAATATTTTTAATATAATTTTTCGTATTAACTGAATACGAGCCGTTTTTAGCCATTTTTTTAGTTGTCGAACTGACAATTTCATTACTTCTATTAAAAGTGTCGATTGTATAATTACCCAATTTATCTGCGCTTTGTTTAATTATAAACAATCCGTCTTTAGAGAAAAAATCTCTAATTGCACGACCGTCTTGCAGTATTTTTCCGCCATTATTTATAATTGCGTTGTATAAATCCATTGTTAATTCCTTTTTTTTAATACACAATAGTACAAAACTAAAAAAAGAAAAAAATTGATACAAAAAAAAGGCTTTTTAAAAGCCTTTTTTAAAAAATTGCCCTGGGCCAGACTTGAACTGGCACGAAGTTATTAGCCTCATCGGATTTTAAGTCCGACGTGTCTACCGATTCCACCACCAGGGCAAAATATTTATTCAATTCATTAAAGAACACTTCAATTATAGTACAATAAAAAAATTTTATTGTCCAGCGTTTTTTTCAATTATCGCATTCATTGCGCTAACCATTTCATCCACATCGATTCCGTGGACTTTTGCTCCGGCTTCTAAATTCTCAAATCTTGCTGCAGCGCAACCAATGCAACCCATGCCATATTGGGCGAAAACTTCAAGAGTCTCGGGATGAGAAGTCACTATATCCATAATTCCTTGGTCTTTTGTTATTTTTTCCATAATTTCTTGCCTTTTTCACAATTTACATTAATAAAATACCATGGACAAAAAAAATAATACAACATTTTATTCGATTGGTTTAAATTCTATTAAAAAACGAGAACTCAAGAAAAAATTGAGTTTTAACTCAAAAAATCTTGGTTTATTATTGATCAGACTCAAAGTTCTTTTTGAGTAATTTCTCAAAATCCGAAGGTTTTATATCTTGAATAAAATCTTTGAATTCTTGAGCTTCTTGTTCGTCTTTTTCAACATCTGTTGAAATTAAACCACTGGCAAGCACAGGGGTTGCAACATAAATCGGAACATCAGCCCGAAGTGCAATTGCAATAGCGTCCGAGGGTCTTGAATCGATTTGCAATTCCTTATTTAGCTTTTCGTTTAACATATAGATTGTAGAAAAATAGGTTTGATCATCAACATCGCTTATTTCAACTTTTGTAATTTTATATTCGGATTGTTCTGCGATATCTAAAAACAAGTCATGGGTCATTGGTCTGGTTGAGGGAATATTCTCGATTTTTCTAATTATAGCGCTCGCTTCGGCTGAACCAATCCAAATTGGGAGTGCTCGTCTGTTTTCAATATCGTTTAATACAACAATCGGCGAACCGGTTCTTGTATCAAGTGCGATTCCCATAACTTTCATTTCAATCATTTAAGAGTTCTCCTTTAAGACTTCCAAAATTATAACATTAAAATATTTTTTTTGAATTAAATTAATGTATAAGTTGGATATCATCGAAAATAAGTTTGGCTAAGTTATCAAGTTCGCTTTCTTGAGCGGTTTTAAGGGTAGATTTTAATGTCACTTTGTTATCAAGAATTCTTGTTCCCTTTAAGTCCTTAAGCTCATTTATAATAGAACAAGCGCAATTTGGCGCCCAAGAACCATTCTCAATTAAAGCAAAAGTTCTATTCCCTAGGTTATGCTTAATTAAATCATTAATAAAATGCTCCATTGTAACAAAAATATTGTTGTTGTAAGTTGTTGTTGCTAAAACTATATGGGAATATTTAAACGCATCGGATAGAACATAGGAACTGTGGGTTTTTGAGACATCATAAACTTTGATATTCTTAACATTCATTTGCGCAAGTTTGGACGCTAAAATCTCAGCTGCGTTTTGGGTTGCTCCATAAACACTTGAATAAGCAATTAAAACAGAATTTATTTCAGGTTTATAATTCGCCCAAAGTGAGTATTTTTCAACTAAATAAGAAATATTTTCTCTTAAAATTAGCCCGTGCAAAGGACAAATTGTTTTAATTTCAAGGTTTTTGGCTTTATTTAGAAGATTATTTACCTGTAAACCGTATTTTCCGACAATATTTGTGTAATATCTTCGATATTCACTAATTTTTTCATTAAATTGAACTTCATTATCAAAAATATTTCCATCCAACGCTCCGAATGACCCGAAAGCATCGGCTGAAAAAAGAGTTTTATCTGTTTTATCATAAGTTACCATGACTTCGGGCCAATGAACCATAGGAGCCATAACAAAAGTCAATTCGTGGTTTCCCGTGTTAATTACATCCCCTTCTTTAACAACAACAAACTCGGGGGTTTTGTCCGATTCAAGTTCGAAGAACTGAAAAAGCATATCTTTAATTTTTTGGTTGCAAATAATTTTAATATTATTATATTTTTCAATAACATCTTTAATTAATGCACTATGATCGGGTTCTAAGTGATTAATCAACAAATAATCAAGGGGTTTGTCTCCTAAAACTGCCTCCAGGTTTTCAAAAAACTGAGTTCTTTCGTGTTTATCAACGGTATCGAATAAAACTGTTTTATCGTCTTTTAATAAATAAGAATTATAGCTAACCCCGTCTAAAACCGGATAAACGCTCTCAAATAGGGAAATTTTTCTGTCATTCGCCCCGATATAATATAAGTCATTGTTAATTTTTCTATAATTATGCATTATTTTTTGACCTTTCTATTAAAAAAATATAAATTATTCTATCATAAAAAATTTAAAAAGTTATCTCAACGCAAGATCCAAAAGGAGATTTTTTTGTAACAATTTGATTTGGAATTTTTAGTTTTAAATCGTTGACGTGAGAAATTAAGCCGATTAATCGATTATTATTTGTAAGATTAAAAATTACATCGAGCGCACAATCCAAGGATTCACTATCCAAAGATCCAAACCCTTCATCGATAAAAAGTGCGTCAATATTAATCGCACCCGAAAAATTACTAACACATTGAGACAATCCCAAAGCAAGACTTAGAGCAGCTTTAAAAGATTCCCCTCCGGATAAGGTTTTTGTATCTCTTTTTTTATAAGTATGATAATCCAAAACCTCTAAATCAAGTCCCGTCTTTAATCCAAGGTTTATAGGGTCTCTTTTTCTAAATAATTCGAATTGATTGTTGGTAATTACTTTAAAAATTTTATTTGCAAAACTTAGAACCAAATCAAGATAATAACCTTGAATATATTGCTCAAAAGCAACTCTGGGCTTGCCTTTTAAGGTTCCGTTAGCACAATCGCTTAAAATCTTATAATGAGAATAAATTTCTTTTGTTTCCTTATATTGCTCATAATAAAATTCAATTTTTTGCGTCATTTTTAAATTGGTTTCGTGCTTTACGGATAAATTTTGATATTCGAGTCTCAAAGTGGAAATATCGAGTTTTGCTTTTTCAACAAAACCCTCAATTTTTGTTAAATTTTTTGTATTAATTATAGATAATTCTTTAATTTGAGATTCTAAGAGCTCTTTTTTTGATAAATAATTCTCCAATAAAGAATTCTCCCTATTGTAATCCAATCTTATCGATTTTATAAGATTCTTTAAAAATTCTATTTCATTTTTTATTTTTTTATAATTATTAATAATAATTTTAGGATTCTTAAGTTCTTGACCTAAAGTTTCAATCCCTGATTCAATTTGTGCAATTTCAATATTCAATTTTTCTTTTTGCGTTTTTATTTTGTCAATTACAGAAGAAATTTCGTCTAATTTTTCTTGATAATTAATTTTTAGAGGATTTTTTTTGGTAAATGTTAATTTGTATCGATTTTTTAATAATTCAAATTCATTTTTTTTGTTATCGACTTTTTGAGCGAAAATTGCACAAGTCGAGGATAATTGATTTAAAAGTTCCTCCTTAGTTCGCACTTTTTTTCTCAAGTTATCAACCAGTTCTTTTGTAATTTCTTTATTTTTAACAACAGCTTTATTAGGATGATTCCAAGACCCGCAAACAGGACAAGGATGGTCGTCTTTTAATAAATTTGCAAGAATTCCCACTTGATTCGATAAATAAATTTGATATTTTTTTTCATAATCACAGTTTTCTATTATAAATTCTTTTTGACAACTCAAAAATTCCTGTTTTTTTGTCTTAAGCTCGTTTTTTAGCTCTAAATAAGTTTGATAACAAAAATTAAGCTGTTCTTTTTTAGTTTCAATTAATTTTTTTTCGTTTTGTTTGAGCTGCGAATTTATTTGTCCTAATTCATTTTTTTTATTTGATAAATTAAGTTTTAAATTCTTTATTTTATCAATTTTTTCAAAATCGTCGCTCAAGCTCTGAAACTCAATTCTTAAGTTATCAAGTTTTTGTTGTTTTGTATCAAGGCTTAAGTATTTTTTCTTAACAGGAGAAAAAATTCTTTTTTGATTCACAATTTCTTTTTTAACGCAATCAAGTTGATTTATTAAATCGATTTTGTTCTTAATTTTCTCAAGTTCTTTTTGTTTTTCAATAAAAACTAAGTTTAGCTGTTCGATTTTTTTATCCAGAATCAACTTTTTTCCGGATTCAAGTTTGTTTTCTTGATTAATTTTTCGAATAAAATCTCCCAATGAATCAAAGTTTGAGTTTTCAGTGTATTGTTTAACCAAAGCGTTAATTTTATCGCTATAATCAAGCATTGATAAGGAATTGAGCAAATTCGAATTAAAAATTTCCAAATCCTGTTTATAATTGAGTGTTTTTTCTTTTAAATTTAGCTGAAAATCAAGACAATTAGAGGTTTTGAAGATATTTCTAAAAATTTCCCCTCTTGTTTTTGTATCTGAATTAAGGAGTTTTAAAAATTCCCCTTGCGCTAAAAGTGCAATTTGAGAAAACTGGTTTTTATTGACCCCCAATAGTTCAAGGACAAACTCGTCAACCTCCTTAACTCCAATTATCAATTTTCCGTTTGGAAGCTGGATTTGCGCTCTTTGGGGTTCTACAACAACCCCCTCACCTTTAGTTTTTTTTCTTTCATAACTTGGAGATCTTGTAATTTTATATTTTTCACCATTAAATAAAAACTCAAACTCGACAAAACTTAGAATTTCTTGTGGCGCATAATGACTTCTTAAAGACAAATTGCCCCTTGTTGCAGTTGAGGAAGAATTAAAGAGCGCAAAACAAATTGCATCGAAAATTGTGGTTTTTCCGGACCCGCAAGGTCCGCAAATTAAATAAATATTGCTGGAACCCAAATTGGAAAAAGGAATTTCGGTCTTTTTTAAATAAGCTCCAAAAGCTTGCATTGTAAGTTTAATCGGGAGCATTTTGACCCCCAAAACCATCTAAATTCAAAACAATTTTCTTTTTTTTAGAATCAATATCAACATTCATTTGTGATTTATAGAAATCAAAAAAATGTTCAATTAATTTTTTTTCTTTTTTAAAATTTTTACACAAAACCGAACTTTTTTGTTTTGTAAAGTTATTATCAAACTCAAGAATCATAATATTGGGATAAATTGTGCTCAAGGTTTTTTTGGCGTCGAATAAATTATCGTCCTTAAGAATAAAATGGATATAATTATTAACATTAATATTCGAATAAAAATTTTTATCCAAAAATTGTTCAATATAGCCTTTGTATTGAACTAAATCGTGTTTAAATTTTATTTCTTTATAGTTAAGCTTTAAATTTTTATTATTATCGAATTCAAAAATTGTAAAAACTTTTTTTTGATTAACTTCACTAAAAGAATACTTTAGAATAGACCCAGCGTAACGAATTTTATCCAAAACCACTTTTTGAGGACAATGCAAGTGTCCCAGTGCAACATAATCGAATTTTTTAAATAACTTGTAATTAAGACAATCAACCCCGCCAACGCTTTTTTGCTCACTTTCCGATAAAATCGTGTTGTTAGACCCGACAAACTGGTGGGATAACAAAATATTGATTTTTGATTTATCGATTTTTATAGTTTTTATAATTTCTCCAAAAGCATCGTTATAGTTGAGTTTTGGATAATAATTCTTTAATAAAAAAGGATGCAGGTACGGTAATAAATGAATGCAATAATTATCATAATGGTTAATTGATTGAATTTTCCCCTCGAAACTATCTGAAATAAAAATATTTGACTTTTTTAACAAAGGATTCAAATAAGACAATCTTTGGGGGTTATCGTGGTTGCCTGAAATTATAAAAATTGATTTATTTAATTTATTTAAACTGTCTAAAAATTCCCCAAAAAGCTCAAGCGCTTGGGTATTGGGGATTGATTTATCAAAAATATCGCCTGAAATAAGGATTGCGCTAAATTCGTTTTCTAATGATAGAATTTGTTGCAATACAAATTCTTGATCTTCAATCATTGAATAATCGTTTACTTTTTTACCCAAATGCAAATCCGACAAGTGAAGAAATTTCATAGTTTCATTAAAACATTAAAATGGTTTTGATTATGTAAAGAATTATTAATTTTTCCTATAAAAAACTAAGTTTTTGCAAGATTTTGTCGATTCTATAAGTAAGGAAAGTTGACAAAACGAGGTTTTACAATTAAAGGATAAGGTGTTATGTCTATTAATTCGATTAATATTGCAATGAGCGGTTCTTATGGAGCTTATAATCAAAAATTAACTCAAGAAACAAAAAACAAACTTCTTGAGCTTAATATTCCTTTTGACTCCAATATAACTGAAGCGCAAGGACGTGCGCTTTTAAGGAATGCGCAAATTAAACAAAACAAAGATTCAACAAACAGGGGGTTAAATCAAAATAGCGAATCAAAAAGTGATTTATTTAAAAAAGCGCAGGAATTAGCAAAAAAACTGGGAATCAATGCTAATGAACAAATTGATTTTAACAATTTGTTAAGATTAATTGAACAAGCAATAGCTCAAAAACTGCAAATTAATCAAAATAATCAAACAGCACTGTTGGAATTAAAAAACTTGAGTCAGGATTTAGCCTCAATTCAAGCGCAAGCAAACGGATCAAGCGGTTATGACAACACAAATCAAGCTTTAATGACAAGTCTTGAGCTTTTAAGTGAATATAATAAAAATTTCTTAAAAAAAGTATAGGTTGGTTGAAAAATTAATACTTTCACTGTGAGAACCGGATTGGTTTCTGGTTAAACCGGCATAAACTCCAAAATCCATTACTTTTGATTTAAAAGGTGAAATATTGAGACCGATATCGTGGTCGGTTGAATAAGTTTGAACATTAACCTTATTATGGAAACTTAAAGAAAAAATATCATTTATATGAATGGTTGGGGTGAGATAAAGTTTTCTTGAAGTCGGATTTTGGTCAATTCCTCGATAATTTGTTTCAAGTCCGGTTGAAAAAACCAAACTTTTATAAGGCGCAAACTCAGCCCCCATAAGAATTTTGTAGTCGTTGCTGTTGTATTTGTTTCTTGTTTTTGCCGTATTTTGAATAAAACTAAAATTATCATTAACAGGAATTATCGTTTTAGAATCAACTTTCTTAAAACTTTCTTTGTAAGGATTAATATTATTATCGTTCTCAACTCTTAATTTAAAAGGTTCTAAATCCTCTGCAACGACTTGTTCGTTTAGGTCAAGTTCGATTGGTTTTTCTTTTTTATGCTCGTTTTCCTTATGAATTTCCGCACATTCGATTAAGTAATCAAAATAGGCTTCTGAGTACAAATAATCGTTTTTGTATGCGTCTTTTTGACTTTTAGCACTTAATGGATAAGTCAAAGCAGTTAATATTATTACAATTAAAAATATTTTTTTTACCATCGGAATAACATTATAATTATAAAAACTAATTTTTTCAATTATGTTAAAAAAGTATTTTTAATTTGCTCCAATTTTTCTAATGCAATCCCTGAATCAATTGTTTTTTTAGCTAATTCAATCCCATCAACAATTGAGGGGGCTTTTTTTGAAATATATAATGCCAGGGCTGAATTAATTATAAAAGCACAATAAGGCGCTCCTTTAATTTTATTCTCAAATACTTTTTCAATAATAACAGCCCCGTCTTTCGGGTTTTCGCATTTAATTTCATCTATAGAAAAACTTTTAAATCCCAGAAGTTCAGGGTTTAAAGTATAAGTAAAAATTTTATCCTTCCAGGCTTCAGCCACAAAACTATCACCTTCTACAGAAACAAAAGGAAGATTATTTTTAGCGCTCACAACCAAAGAATTAAAATTTTTAAGTTTTAAACAAAGAGATGCTATTTTTTCAACCAGCTCAATTTTATTTACCCCAATCATTTGATTTCCAACCTGATAAGGATTTAAAAAATTGTCGATTAAAGAAAAAATGGTTTCAAAAGGAAGTCTTTTTGAAACTTGAGAACTATATTTATAATAAGGTTCTTGTTTATCGAGCAAAAAATAAGCAAAAGAAAGTCTTTCAAAATTCTCAAGCATTGATTCTTGATTGTTGCAAAAAAACTTCAAAGTTCTAAAGGATTTATCGGAATCAAAAGAATATTTAAGCGCTCCTAAGTCGTTAGCAGCGCAAATTATATCAACCGCAAAAGAAATATCCAATATTGTTTCGCAATAAGATAAATTAATATTCTCGATTAAATTTTCTTTATTAGCGTTAAGATTAATTTTTTTAATAAAATTTTTAGACGCCAGAATCGAATAAAAAATTTCGTCTAAAGTTTCCTCTTTTGCCTTTAGAATAGATACAAAAGAAGTTGTTTTAATTGAATCTGAAACACCGGACAAAATTTCTTCAAAAACCTCGTAAATTGTGGTTTCATCAAGATTTTTATTGTTTAATAATTGATTAATAGCAGAATTTATCATAAGACAATATTAACATATTATTAATTTTTTTGATATATTCTACTTGCAAAATAAATATGTTTATAGTTTTATAGAATTAAGACAGTACGAAAATAAAAAGGAATTTAACAAAGTGGTTAAAATCAGACTTAAAAGATTAGGTTATAAAAAGAATCCTAGCTACAGAATAATCGCAATAGACAGCCGCTCCAAAAGAGAAGGGGCTCCTATTGAAGAATTAGGTTTCTACAATCCTAAAACAAAAGAAATGAAACTTAACGTTGAAAGAGCTCGTTTTAGACTTTCACAAGGTGCTCAAGCAACTGAAACCGTTATGTATTTAATTAACAATTCAAACGAAGACGGCACTTTGAACTACAAAAAATCTGAAACTAAAAAACTTTCTAAAAAAGCGCAAGCTAAACTAGAAGAAGAAAAAGCACAAGCGGCAGCCCAAGAAGAAGCGGCAGCGCCAAGCGAGGCATAGAAGTTTTTAGAACACTCAAAGAGCCTCGAATTTTTCCGAGGCTCTTTTTTTATATAAATATTTTTGCAAAAAAACGCAATTATTTTTTTGTTTACACTTTATAGCATTATAGGATTAATACACAAATGGAAACTACAACAAAAAAAATATCTATAAAACCGGCTGATAGAATAAGTTCAATGCCAAAATATATTTTTGCACAACTGGCAGAACTAAAACAACAGGCAATTGCCAAAGGGGTTGATGTAATTGATATGTCAATCGGAAACCCGGACGGAGCAACTCCTGATCCTGTTGTTAGAGTTGCCTTAGAGGCGATTCAAAACCCGATTAACCACGGATATCCTAATTTTCGAGGAAAACCGGAATTAAGACAAGCAATCGCCGATTGGATGAAAAAAAGATACTTTGTTGATATTGACCCTGAAACAGAAGTCCAGACTTTAATTGGAGAAAAAGAGGGTTTAGCAAATATTGCAATGACTTATACAAATCCTGGGGATATTAACATTATTCCCGATCCTTATTATCCTGTTTTGTGCCGTGGGACTTTAATCGCAGGCGGCAAGCCGTTTTTTGTTAACTTAAAAGAGGAGAATCGTTTCTTGATTGATTTAAACGATATTCCTAAAGATGTTGCAAAAAAAGCAAAAATGTTTTTTATTAACTACCCCAACAATCCCACAGGGGCGGTTGCGCCTAAAAGTTTTTTAAGGGATGTTGTTAGTTTTTGTATTGAGAACAATATTCTTCTAATTTCAGATTTAGCATATGGAGAAGTTTGTTTTTCCAATTATCGTCCTTATTCAATTTTCAATATTGACGGCGCTAAAGATATTGCAATGGAGTTTCATTCATTCACCAAAACCTTTAATATGGCAGGCTGGCGCTGTGGTTTTGCGGTTGGAAAAAAAGAATTTATTTCGAATTTATATTCAATGAAATCAAATATTGATTACGGAACTTCAACAATTGTCCAAGATGCTTGCATTGCCGCTCTTACAATGCCTCAAGATTACGTCAAGGGGATAATGGACAAATACGACGCAAGAAGAGAAATTGTTGCTAAAGGTTTTAGTGATCTTGGGTTCTACGCTCCTCGAAGTGATGCTACAATGTATTTTTGGATAAAAATTCCCTCGAATTTTAACAGCTCAATGGATTTTTGTAAATACGTTCTTGATAAAACAGGGGTAATGTTGACGCCCGGAAGTGCTTTTGGAGAAATGTCCGATGATCACTTTAGAGTTTCTTTGGTTCAACCCATCCTAAGACTTGAAGAAGTATTTAGAAGATTAAAAGAAGCAAATATAAGGTATCAATGAAACCAATAATTATTGAGAATACAAATAAGCCATTATCTAGAATAGGCATTCAGAATTTCATTAAAACAAAACCGATTAATCCTAAACAATGCGAAAATCTTGTTTTAAAAAAGCCTCTTTTAAATGATGTTGTATTCTTATCAACAAAATCAAAACCTAAAAAACTTGGTTTTTTTAAAAATTTTTTCTTAAATCAAAAAATTAAAATTATCCCTCAAGTCCTAGAAGACCTTGAAAAAGACTTTTATTGCAAAACAAACGGACTTAGAGAAATTTTAATATTTGAAAAAAAGAAAAAAATAGCCGAAAAATTTGCTTTATCAAAAGATATATCCAAACAAGAAAAAATTGATTTTTTTAGCAATTTCGAACAAGATTTTTTTAATAATGACTTATATAATGATTTATTCAAAAAATTATCTCAAGACGAGCTATTATCAATTGAAAAAACAGCCAAGGAAAAATATTTTTCCCAAGAGGACGTTGAATTTGTTGATTTAGCTGCGTTTAGTAAGACTTTAAAACCAAAAGAGAATGATTTTGTATTTAGAAATAAAAAAATTATTCTCAATATAATCAAAAAGAAGGTCCCCGGATTGGTGTCAATTTTTGAGAATGGTGAAAAAATTTCATTAAATGATACTTTAATTAGAAAATATGGTCCACAAAACGAATTTTATGACTTACCTTACAAGTTTGCAATTGGGGTCAATAATCAAAAACAAATGACAGGAAATTCACATATTAAAGAGGCTTTACCTGAAATTTTTCAAGGGATTGAGGAATCTCAACTTTTTTCATCATTAGATACTTTATCTGCAATTCTAAGAAAAAACAGTATATTAGAAACTCCCTCTATTATTCGATTCAAAATCGCAAATCAAAGCTATAGCGCTGATTTCATCACAACAGGAGGTGAAAAAAGCGCTTATAGAATTAATAGAGAATCAGATAATAAAACTGCTATAATGAAAATTTACAACCAATCTAATGTTGTGGGCTCAAGAGGAATTTTTGGAAATATTGCAATTGAAAAAGAAATAGCAAAGGATAATTGTTCCGATATTCCAAAATTTTTCTTCGCTAATGTCTTAGACGAACAATTCAAATCCAATATTGGAGAGGTTTTTCAAAAAGGCGCTTGGGAAATTGTTGAGGATGTAAGTGATAAAACTTGCAAAGAATCAACAAGTGATTTTTTATCCTGGCTTTCCAATAAGGGTTTATGGCATTACGATATTAAAAAAGAGAATGAAAAAAATGGATTTTTTATTGATTTTGGATTTATTGCAAATCGTGATATAAATAATCCCGGCTCAATACGAGAAACACTTAACTCGAATGATTTTCGGGTAAATAATCTTTTTGAATACTATAGAAGTGGAAAAACAACAGCTGAAATTTTTGAGGAGCTGCAAAAAGCATAAATTATTGCAAATACTCGCTAAATTTTTTATTAATATCAAAATAATACCCGCATTCCTTTAAGGGTTTAAGTCCCCCGTAAATAAATTCAGGCATAACATTAGGATAATCTCTGCAATACATTGGGCGGATTAAATAAATTAAACATTTATTATTCTTGGATAAAAATTTACATTCAAAAGTTAAGGCATTGTTTCTTATTTCGTTGTCGTCTTTAATTACGCCTGAAATTTTAAAGTGTCTGTAATAAGTATATTTTTTCTGCATTTGTTGGAAAATTTTTTTATCCTTAACATATCCATCTTTTGTTGAGAATAGGATATTTTTGCAACAATAACCACATTTTTTGCATTTTCCCTTAAGGACATACTTAGAAGAAAAAAGTTTATTATAAATATCAAGAACGATATCTTCGATAAAATTTTTAATGTCCTTAATCATCAACCACCCTAAATTCATTAATCGCAACCCATTGATTTAGGTTTGTAATATCAAAAATTTGAATATAATACTTCCCGGTTTGTGACAACACAAAATAATCACTGTAATAATTTTTATTGCTTAATTTTTTAACCGAATTTCTAACTCTTGAATACCCTCCAATATGGGCGTTATCGTCCTGTTTTACAATTTGATATTTTATATAATTAGAACTAAAACCTTTTTTATTGTAGATTGAAAAATAAATTCTAGAGTTAATTTTGAAAATATTATGAGTCGATAAAACACTATCATAATTTTGCACAACCTCCGGATTGTAGGGTGTTAAAAATATTACGGGTTGTTGTTTTTTACTGGAAAAAAACGCAAAAGAACCATCAAGCGACAATAAAAAGACGATTAATATTATTAATAACGCAATTTTTCTCATTGAACCAATTTATCATACAAAGTTTTAACTTTAATTTGAATTTGAGATTTCAAGTTAACATCATCGCTCATTTCGATAAATTTCTCATAAGCGACAATTGCGTCTTTATAATTATCCATAACATCATAAATTAAACCTTGAAGATAAAAATAATCCGCCTCATTAACATTGATACTTATTGCTTTAGTAACGTTTTGCGCCGCTAAATCGTATTTTTTCAGCTCATATTCAACCAAAGCCTTGTTGTAATAAAGTTTATCGTCGTTTTTATTAAGTTCAATCGCTTTATCTAAAGCAGCGTCCGCACTTTCATATTCTTTTAATACCATTAATGTCTGGATATATCCGTCCAGCAATTCAAGATTAGTGTTATCCATTGAAACAGCTTGCTCGAAGTAATTTTTAGCATAAGTATTAAGTCCCAATGCTAAAGAAGTGTACCCAAGACCGCTATAGACTCTTGAATCGTTATAAGAATTGCTCGAAAGCTCTAAAAACATTGATCTTGCTTTTCTTGCGTCGCCTTTTTGCGCATAATCCTGCGCCATTTTGAGTTGATTCTCAAACATATCGTTTTTAATATCAGTCGGATAAATACGATTCTTAGACAACTCGTTCTCGTCAACTTTTAATAGCTGGTTGTAAATTGTTGATGCCTCTTGAAATTCATTCAAATTAGATTTTACAATCGCTTTATTGTAGAGCGCAACATAGTTATTTTTATTATTAACCAAAACTTCATCATAATTTTTTAGTGCGCTTTCAAATTGAGCGTTGTTTTGGTAATTTCTTGCTAATTCAAGTTTCAAAAAATCGTCGTTTGGTTTTTCCTTGAGCGCTTTTTGTAAAACCTCAATTGCTTTTTTATAATTTTCATTCTTAGAATACAAATTAGCTAAATTTGTGTAAGCGTTTATATAAGAAGGATATTCTTTAATAAAAAGTTCGTATTGCTCAATTGCTTTTTTGTCTTGATTTTTTTTGGTTAACAAAACAGCATAATCGAATCGAATCGAATTTAAATCACTGTCAAGTTCAACTGCACGCTGAAAAGAAACCAGGGCTTCTTCCAGTTTGTCTTGTTTTGTTTGCGCAATCCCTAAATTACCAAAACTCATCGCATCGTTTTTGTTGATTCCCACTGCGCTCTTAAAAGCAATTTCAGCCTTTGGATAATCACCTTTTCTTAAAAGCGCAAGACCATAATTGGAATAATCCTTAAAATCTTTAGGATTGGACCTTAGCGCCAGAGCAAAATACTGAATTGCGCTGTCATAGTCCTTTTCATCCATATAAATATTAGCTATTGCGCATTTTCCCTCGATGTTATCGGGATATGCGTCTAAAAACTGCCCGTAAGCCTCAATTGCGCCTTTAGAATCATTAAGAAGAGATTTTGCATTTGCAATATTTGTATAATTATATTTGTATTCAGGCATTATAAACTGCGCTTTTTCATATTGAACAAGTGCGTTTTTGTAATCGTATTTTTGCATATACAAATTACCAAGGCTGATATATAAAAAGCCGTCCTGTGGTCTTAATGTTATTGCTTTTTGATAAGCCGCAATTGCCTCATCGTATTTTCCCATATTCTGATACAAACCCGCAAGTTTAATATTAAGCGCAGAATCATCGGGAGAATACTGCAGCGCTTTTTGAATATAATTAAGAGCTTGAGGAAGATTTCCTTCTTGCTCTTGCAAAAGTGCACTATTGTAAAGTTTGTTTGATTGAGAATTCATTTTCGCCTGAGCCGAAAAACTCAACAAACTAAGAGAAATAAACCCGTAAATTAAAATTATCTTTTTCATATACAATATTATTAAACTTATAAGAAGAAAATGCAACTATTGATTTATTTATTTTATTAAATTTTTGTATTAAAATTAAAATATGGTTAAATATTGAGGTAATTTTTTTGCAAATAAAAGGCATTAAAAAACTAAATAGAATTTTTTCTTTATGTGTATTAGCGCAGCTTATGGCGTTTTGCTACAGCGCACAGGGTTTTAATACCAAAGAATTTGATTCCCTAAGACAAGAGTTGTCGTTGCAAAAAAATAAAAATTCTCAAGAATACATTAAAACCAAACAAAAATTCGAAAAATTTATAACAAAAAATCAAATTATCTATTCAGATGCC
>CANAIK010000041.1 GCA_947361225.1 uncultured bacterium | reverse complement strand
TAACAAGATATGTTTCTGTTGGATCAATTATTGCGGTTCTATCTTCAGCAGTTTTAATGTATTTATTTAAAAACCCCATTGGATATATTGCTTATTGCGCAATTGCAGCTGTTTATATAATTTATTTGCACAGACAAAACATTCAAAGACTAATTAAACACGAAGAAAATAAAATTTAAGTTTTTGTTTATATTAAAATTTATCGCAGTCCTTTTGTATTTAATTTTTGAAATTATTTTAGAAAGGTATTTCTTCCCCCGCAATAAAAGGCTCATTAATTTTACAAATATTACAATACAAATCTTTTGTTTTTGGATCTTGTTTTATAATACTAACAATTTCTTTTGCTAAATCATTTCTATCTTTTCCTAATCTTGTTAAGCCTTGTATTTTGCCAATAAAACCCTTTGGGTCTTCTTTTCCATCAAATTTAACAGGTATAATCTTTATATCTCTAATAATCGCAGCACCAATTTCTTGCTGGCACCAGATACTATCATTAAAACCTTCTAAATGTATAGAAATAAAGGCATCCATGGTTTGTAAAGCCTTATAAATTTCAATTTGCCATTCAGAAGACGGATAAATATCTTCATGGGCAACAAAACAATCTATATAATATGGTTTTAACGCCTCTTTTAATTTTTTTTGCAATTTCTTTCTGTTTTGACACATGACTAATAAAAATCTTGAAAGCATTAGTTGATTTCTCCCAATTTTTAGGTATCGACCTTACAATATACTGGTTTCCAATTGATAGCTCGTTTGAAATATTTATTAGAGTTATATCATCAGCATCGCATAATGCCTGTTTTACATTAATAGACAATCGTCTGCACCATTGCCCCAATAATCCCAATCAATATCTAATTTATAATGATTAAAAAACAGCTTTAAGTCTATTTCATCATATCTTGTTTTTAAAGCGTCGGCCAAATCTTTGATTAAATCTATTTTTTCCGTAATTCTCATACATATCCTTATTTTAGTTTTCAACAGGTAAACCCAATCTTTGAAGCGGAATATAGTTAAAATAATAATCACAACCAACACTGTGAATATATGCTAAAACATCTTTATATTCGGGTTTTTTAAACCAATCATTAAGAATATAAATATATTCAACCTCAAAGTTTAGAGTAGCTAACAATCTTTTATACTGTTTCTTTTTAAAATCACAAGTTTGCAACTTTTCATCAACAGAACCACCAACTTGTTGATATTTACATTCAATTACATAAAATGTATTATTTAGAATTACATATATTGAATCATCCGGCAATAATTTTTTTGATAAATAATCTTCCCAACAAACATTATTTTTCTTTAAGAATCTATATAAATCATATTTAACAAATATTATTCCTACAAATTTGTCTTTATGGAAAACATTATTTTCTTTATCAACCCTATAGTTTTCAACACTATTAAATAATGTTTTTAAATCAGCTTTACATTCAAAAACTAATCCTGTTTTTGTGTTGCCACCACCAAACCCACATTTTTTCATTAATAATTCCTCACCAAAACTTCCGTAATTTTACCTCTGCCACTTGCATTTGCATTAACCGCACGAGATGCAAAAACTTTTTTGATTTCATAATTTTCATATAATTCATTAACAAATTTTGTGTCTGAATTTGAAAGCATAAACATTACACCTTTATTGTCAAGCTCATCACAAACTTCTCTTAACTTAAATTGCATATCAATATCAAAGCCGTATTTTGTGTAAGATGTAAAGCTTGATGTTTCATTTAATGGTACATAAGGCGGATCAAAATAAACAAAATCACCTTTTTGAACTTTATCTAAAACACTAGAAAAATCAGCACATTTGATTTCTGTATTTTGTAATAATATAGAACAATTTCTCAAATTTATTTCGTCAATTATTCGAGGGTTTTTGTAATTTCCAAAAGGAACATTAAATTGACCTTGCGAATTAACTCTATAAAGTCCGTTAAAACAGGTTCTATTCAAATAAATAAAACGACTTGCCCTTTCAATATTTGATAATCTTGCATATTTTTCGGTTCTATCAATATTTCTAATTTCTAAAAAATATTCTTTTGAAACTTCGTGTTTTTCTAAATCCATAATCAATTCTTCAACACTGTTTTGAACAACCAAATAAAGATTAATCAATTCTTCGTTCATATCGGAAATATAAGCCTGCTCAGGCTGCAATTCAAAAAACAAAGCACCACCACCAATAAAAGGTTCAAAATATCGATTGTATTTTTTTGGCATATTTTTAAGCAGCTCAAACATAAGCTGACGTTTGCCGCCAACCCATTTAACAATAGGGTAAGTTTCTTTATGCAATTGTTCTAAAACTACTGCCATTCTTTTTCTTTCTTTGATAAAACTTGTTCAAATCTTTTTATTGAAAGATCTAAATATTCTTTTTCCAAGTCTATACCTATAAATTTTCTTCCAAGCTCTATTGCCATTATACCGGTTGTTGAGCTTCCAGTGAATGGATCCAGGATTAAATCACCAATATTCGTTGAAGCAAGAATTATACGCCTTAAGAGCTCTAAAGGCTTTTGGGTTGGATGTTTTCCGAATTCTTTTTCGTTTTGTTTTAAAGTTCCAATCGCCCAAACTGATCGCATTTGTTTTTGCGGTTTTTTAATAAAATCGTCTTTCCAATCACAATTTTTCATTAATTCATAATTAAAGGTATGTTTTTCTTTATTATCTTTTTTTGCCCACAAAATCGTTTCGTGACTTGCTGTAAAATATCTGCAACTCATATTTGGTGAGGCATTTGGCTTGAACCAACAAATATCGTTTAGGATTTTAAAACCTGCTTTTTGCAAAGCAAAACCACAAGCGTAAATGGAGTGATATGTTCCTGAAATCCAAATTGTTCCGTTTGGCTTTAATACTCTTCTACAAGCATTAATCCAACCAGTGTGAAACTCGAAATCCTCATTAATCCCTTTACTTTTATCCCATTTGCCTTTGTTAACAGAAACTACTTTACCGGATTGACAGGTTATTCCGCCATTAGATAACATATAAGGCGGATCCGCAAAAATCATATCAATGGATTCAGGAGTACCCTTGTTTAAAACCTCAACACAATTACCCTGGAACAAAGTTACATTCTCTTTTTCATAGATCTTATGCATGGATTTATTATAGTATAAAAATAAAAATTAAAAAAATTTATGAGAAACTTAGAAGATTTTAGATAATCTATATTTTCCCTAAGATTGTAAGTTTATAGTCAAGTGCGATTTCTTCATAACAAATTACGGGAATATCCATAAAAAGTTGAGAAACAAGGATAAAAATTATTTGTCTGTAGCGTTGAGGGACAACGATTATTGCGCTTTTATCAAATATTTCGTCTTTTGTTTCTTTAAGAATTTTCTTAAACTTGGAAAATTTCGATAAATCGATTTTAATACTTGCCTCTTCTTTATTTGTCTGTTTTTGAAGTAAATCAAGAGTATCCGAGGCAATTTCGAAAGCAAAAATTTCTTTATCTTTATTTGCAACACTTGCTGAAATTTGTCTTGAAAGCGCAATTCTTAATTTTTCAAGCAAATCGGTTTTGTCGGGGTCGTCTGAAAAATCGTTAAGTTTTTCAAAAATAAAAGTAATATCTTTAATCGAAACCCGCTCCCTTAAAAGCTGCACAAGCAAATATTTAAGCTCTGAAATTGAGATATAATCACCCAAAATCGTATCGGTTAAAAAAGAATTTTGATTCGACACAAAGTCAACGTATCGATTAAGATCATTATAATCAAAAATTTCATCGATATGGAAAATTGTATAATAACTTAAATAAGACGCAATGTATTCGGCAGGTTCAATCCCTTGTACCCAAAAGTCTTTGCATTCTTCTTGTTCAATCCAAATTAACTTTCTTTTAGTTAAGGGGTCTTTAATTTTGTACGAATTTTTTGGAGCTTTAGATAAATTGAGTTCGTCTTCGAAAAAACAAATATGATTAGGATAAGCTTTGGAACTTGCAACACTAACCCCGTGGACGTTAATCGAGAATTCAAATTCATCTAAAGATGTATTCTCAATAAATTGAACCTTAGGGATAATATATCCTAATTCTCGGGTCAAATCCTGTCTAACTTTAACGGTTTGCGACAAAAGATTTTTTTCAAGTTTTGGATTGCACAATTCGTAGTTCTCAGCCGACAAACTAATTGATAGTTTTTCTTCACCTAAAAATCTGGACATTTTAGAAGGAGACAAAACCTCCTTTAAATCTCTTTTAAGATCGTTAAGTTCGTCTATATCTTTTTTAATTTCATCGTTTAAAAGCTCACGCTCGTCGTCTTTTGCGGTTTCTAAGAACTTTTTAACACGTTCGATTTTTTCTTTTTTGTCTCTTATTTTTTTCTGCAAATTAAGACAAAGCTCGTAGGGTTCCTCTGTTGAATAAAGCATTTTTTCAACAGTACTTCTAAAATTGACAATATCGTCTTCAATATCGTTATCAAGATTCTCAATTTCTTTAACAAAAATACAGTTGTAGACGATTTTTGAATTCTGTTCAGCCTCATAAATCGAATACAGCTCCCAACCCGTATTAGACATAGCATTGAGCGTGTTTTCCAACAAAAGTGCGTCTTGAGTCGGAATTTGTTTAATTGAGAATTCTTGTTTATATTGTTTATTCATATTTCTATTCTAACACGATTGTGATAAAATAAAAATTAAATTATATTAAGGAAAAGTTATGTTGAAAAAGCTGGATTTTAAGTTTCAAAAGATTGATATTATTGCGATTATTGTTTTTATTGTTTCAATAATCTGGGCAAAAATTTTTATGATAGAAGAAATCCTGGAGAACACAATTTATGAAAATATTGCGATTATTCCACTTATTTTAGGGATTATTTATTGCATAAGAGCAAAAAAATATCGAACTTTTTTTATATTCTGTTCTCTTATTCTATTCTTAATGATTGCACGGGAATTTAGCTACGGACGGGTTCTTTTTTGCCAATTGCCCGACAATCCCCACGATTATTACCCTTGGAGTCATTATAAATACGGATTTTTGGCTCATATAGTTGTAGGAATCTACATTGCAGCCTCTTGTATTTGGGCGCTTTATAAAAAAATCTGGGTTGATATTATTGGATTAATAAATAATATAAAATTCCCGATTTGGACTTTTTTAGCTGCCTTTTTAATGACTTTTTTGCAAATATATTCGGAAAAATTCCTCCACAACACAGCACTTGAAGAAATTGCAGAATTTACACTATATTGTCTTATATTTAGTTTTATTTATATTTATTGTAAAAAAAGCTAAAAAAATTAATTATCTTGAAACTTATTTCGGCATTATACGTCTATAATTGTATAATGCCGTATTTGCTACTAGGCCCTTTTTGAAAGAATAAAAGGGCGTTTTTTTATTCTAAATTGCTCTTGATAACACAGGAATTGAATCAACTTTAAAAATTTCTTTTGTTTCAATATTATTGGCATAATCCATTGCAAACATTGCACAAATTATTGATTGTAGACTTGAAAAACTCAACATATTGTCAGGAAGTTCATAAAACCCGTATTTTATTTTTAAGGACATTTGAAGATTCTTGCAATCAATGCTGGATCCTTGTAAATAATGAGGCGAAATCCCATAAGACAAACGCAGCTGATTAATATCCGCTCTTATTACTTTAATATCCCGTTCTTGAATTTTTTTAAAAATATCGACACATCTTTTTGAAACCCGATTTGTCCAATCGTCTTTATTAACTTTAAAATATTCACCCAAAACCTTGTAATTTTTAGCGTGGATTCTCCATTTCCCGCTCAACATTCGATTATCATATGCAACAGAAACGCACAAAACCGAATTTTTGGTATAAGGAGAGGTTTCAAAAAAATATTCAATATCTTGAGCATAGTAGAACTTATCAATTAATATAATTCTTGAATTTCTATCAAGAACACAAATCGAACTATCGTTATTAGAGTTATTGGAAAGTCCAAGACCTATAAAAAAACTTTCTTTTGTTGATAAGCTTTGCATATATAAAGTATAAGTAAATTATCCAATTTTTTCAAGAAAATTTTATAAACAAAACTAAAAAACTGCCCGTTTTGCATTGGGCAGTTTTTGTATTGAATAATATAAGGAAAATTATCTTTTTGAGAATTGGAATCTTTTTCTTGCTCTTTTTCTTCCGTATTTTTTACGTTCTTTAATACGAGCGTCACGGGTTAATAAGCCTTCTTGTTTTAATGATTGTTTGCATTCTTCATTAATTTCAACCAAAGCTTTAGAAATTGCAAGTTGTATTGCGTCTGCTTGAGCAGAAACACCGCCACCGATTGCTTTTACTCTAATATCGAATTTATCTTGGTTTTCTGTTAACACCAAGGGTCTATAAATTGTCATTTCAAGAGAAGGACGATTTCCAAAGTATCCTTTTAAAGTTTTACCGTTGATAAAAACTCTGCCTTTGCCTGAAACAACTTTAGCAACAGCAATTGAACATTTTCTTCTACCGGTTTTTACTACTTCTTTATTAGCCATTATTTATCTCCTTTTAGTTCATATACAACCGGTTTTTGAGCAGCGTGCGGATGTTCGGAACCTGCGTATACTTTTAATTTTTGGAATTGTTCATCACCTAAAGTATTGTGAGGAAGCATTCCTCTAACAGCTTTCTCGATTGCACGTTCAGGAACTCTTTCCATCATAGCTTTAAAGCTGATTTCTTTAAAACCGCCCGGATAACCTGAATGTGAACGATACATTTTATCGGTTTCTTTTTTGCCTGATACAGTAATTTTATCAGCATTGATAACAACAACAAAATCGCCTGTATCAACATTTGGTGTATATTGAGGTTTGTTTTTGCCTCTTAGAATATTGGCAACTTCAACAGCTAATCTTCCTAAAGTAGCACCTTGAGCATCAACAAGATACCATTTCCTTTCTACTTCAAGAGGTTTTGCACTAAACGTTTTCATTATTTACCTTCCTTTATGAATTTAATTTTTGAATATATAAATTGACATCATCATAACCGACATATTGAAGACACAAAGCTTTTGCCTCCTGAACATCAGCAGCCTGAGCCCTGTTTTTTGAATCCAACACTTTTTTCATTGTCGAACAACATAAATTGTTCCTTTCAATTAAAAGTATCTGCCCGATTATCGTCCGCACCATATTATAAAGAAACCTATTCCCTATAATATCTATAAAGATAAAATTCGACCTATTTACTTTTTTTTCTAACGCTCTGGCTAAATAAATCCGACAGTCGTTGTATGGGTTAGTTGACTTTGATTTAAAAGCGCTAAAATCGTGATATCCAAGCAAATATGACAGACTTTTATTAATTCTTTCAACATTCAACTTGTGATAAGGATAGAACAAATAACAATCAGAAAAAACCGAAGCAACCGAGTCATTTAAGATTGAATATCTGTAATGTTTATATTGGGCTGATTTTTGAGCGTGGAAATTTTTTGAAACTTCCTTAATTTCAAAAATTCTTATATCAGGAGGCAGAATTGCATTTAATGAATATAGGAATTTATTAAAATTATCAATTCTAAAGCTTGAGTCAAAATGCGCACATTGAAAGCGGGCACTGACTTTAGCGTCGGTTCTTCCTGATAAGAAAATAGAAATTTTATCTTTTGTCAATGTACAAAGTGCTTTCTCAATTTCTCCCTGGACTGTTCTTTTGTCTTTTTGTTTTTGACTTCCGAAAAAAGAAAGTCCGAAAAATTCAAAGCAAATGATGTATCTTTTTTGATTTGGCATTAAACTAATTGAATTAACGCCATTTCAGCATTATCCCCACGTCTTGGGGTTAATCTCAAGATTCTTGTATAACCGCCGTTGCGGGTAGCATATTTTTTACCGATAACAGAAAAAAGTTGTCTTAATACTGATTGTTTAGGAAGTTTTTTTCCTTCAGGCAATGTATCGAATAATTCACCTGTTTCAGTATCAATAAATTTTTCTGTTTCGATATCATAAATATCTTTTTTAGCCTCACGACGAGCAGCCAAATCGCCTTTTTTAGCAAAAGTAATAATTGATTCAGCGAATGGTTTAAGAGCTTTTGCTCTTGCCATTGTTGTTGTAATCTCGCCGTTCAAAAACAACTGAGAAGCTAAAGTTCTAAGTAAAGCTTTTCTTTGATCAGCTGCTTTTGATAGTTTATGAATTTTACGACCGTGTCTCATTGTATTGTTTCCTTATTTTGACTATATTAATTCCAAATCATCAACATTCTCAGGATTAGGCTGTAAATCCAAACCCATTTGATGAAGTTTTTCAATTACTTCATCGGATGATTTTTTTCCGAAATTTTTAATATTTAATAAATCATGTTCTGATTTTTTCAATAACTCACTCATTGAATTAATTGATGCTCTTTTTAAGCAATTATAAGCTCTGACTGAAAGTTCCAAATCTTCGATTGATAAAGTAGGAGTGGGAGTTTCTTCAACTTCAGCTACTTCAACAACCTCTTGTTTTGTTTGAATTGGAGTGCCTGCAATTCCTGCAATTTGACTAAAATGTTCAATTAATAGGTTAGATGCCTTAGATAAAGCGCTGCTTACTTCAATTGAACCGTTAGACCAAATTTCAATTGTCAATTTATCATAATCCAAAGATTCACCAACACGAGCAGGTTCAACATTGTAACTAACCCTTTTAACAGGCATAAACACTGCGTCGATCGGCAATAAATCAATTGGAAGACCATTTTTTTGTTCTTTTAATACATCGGTTGTAACGTATCCTTTGCCGATTTCAACAGCGATATCAGCGTGGATTGAACCACCTTCGGATAAGGTACAAATAACGCAATCAGGATTAACAATTTTTACTCCCGCAGGAAGTACGATATCCCCTGCCAAAACCGGTCCGGGGGTAGTTGCGTCTAATCTTAAGTGTTGAGTTTCATAAGAATCAGTTTTAACAACAACCGACTTAAGATTCAACATAATATCAATTACGTCTTCAACAACTCCGGGAATTGAAGT
The DNA here is from genome assembly GCA_947361225.1 of uncultured bacterium. Taxonomy (GTDB): domain Bacteria; phylum Cyanobacteriota; class Vampirovibrionia; order Gastranaerophilales; family Gastranaerophilaceae; genus RUG14156. The sequence continues at coordinate 8,081 of CANAIK010000041.1, read as the reverse complement.
ATATTCGTGAGTAATACCTTCAATACGGACAGAAGTTACAGCAGCACCTTCAAGACTGGACAACAAAACCCTTCTTAAAGCGTTACCGATTGTAGCCCCGTAACCTCTTTCCAATGGCTCAATCACGAATTTTCCGTATTGAGAACCGTCGGATGAAGTTGTTGTATTAATATTTTTAATTTTAAGTTCCATAATTTTATTCTCTCCTAATTATTTAGAGTAATATTCAATAACGAGTTGTTCTTTAAATTCAGGGTCTAACTCATCTCTTTGAGGAATTCTGTCGAATGTGATTTTTAGCTCGTTTTTATCAACTGTTAACCAGCCGTAGCTAAGTGCTAAATCGATTTGTTCAATAACATTCTTAATGAATTCTTTTGAGCTTTCTCTAACTGTAACAACATCGCCTGCTTTTAATAAATAAGAAGGAATGTCTACTTTTTTACCGTTTACAAGAACGTGTGCGTGATTAACGATTTGTCTTGCTTGACGTCTTGTGATGGCAAAACCTGCTCTATATAGAACATTATCTAATCTTGATTCAAGAGTTTGCAGCATTATAGTACCTGTTACGCCTGTTTTTCTTGAAGCAGATTTATAATATTTAGCAAATTGTTTTTCACTAACTAAATATGTCATTCTGATTGTTTGTTTTGCTTTTAATTGATTTGCATAATCAGAAGCTTTTTTTCTTGCTGCACCGTGTTGACCTGATGCAGTTTGTCTCATTGATGTTGTCAATTTACGATTGGATAAATCTTTAACACCATAGTTTCTGAATAATTTATTTGAGGGTCCTGTATATCTAGCCATTTTAGCTCCTATTTTTTAATAATTACTTTTAACCTATACACGTCTTTTCTTTGGAGGTCTGCAACCGTTGTGAGGGATTGGAGTTACATCTTTGATTAATGTAATTTCAAGACCGGCTCCTTGAATTGCTCTTATTGCGGTTTCACGTCCTGATCCCGGACCTTTAACGTATACTTCTACTTTTTTCATACCTTGATCAATTGATTTTTTTGCCACAATTTCAGCAGCACTTTGAGCGGCAAAAGGAGTACCTTTTCTGGCACCTTTAAACCCGCATCCTCCTGCCGAAGCCCAAGCAACAGTGTTTCCTTGAGTATCAGAGGAAGTAACTATGGTGTTATTGAAGGTTGATTGGATATGAACAACACCTTGCAATATATTTTTTCTTTCTTTCTTTTTAGTTTTTGTTGGTTTAGCCATTATTTATTTCCTTATAGTTTTTTACTAATTAGACTTGACTTATGTCAAACTAAGCCTTTTTCTTGTTAGCGATAGGGCCTGTTTTCTTTCCACGACGTGTTCTTGCGTTTGTTTTAGTACGTTGACCACGAACGGGAAGTTTTCTTCTGTGGCGAATACCACGGTATGAGTTGATTTCGCTCAAACGTTTGATATGAAGTGATTCTTCACGTTTTAAATCACCTTCAATTGTGTAATGAGCAATTTCAGCTCGCAATTTTTTGATATCGTCTTCGGTTAAATCATCAGTTCTTAAGTCCTGAGAAATATTGCAAGCAGCTAAGATTTTAGCACTTCTTGCAGGTCCGATGCCGTAAATATAGGTCAATGCGATAACCATTCTTTTATTGCGGGGTAAATCAACCCCAACTAATCTTGCCATTTATTTATTTCTCCTTTTAATTGATTTCTTTGTTATTGTGCTTTTGCGGGTATCTTGTTTTTCGATTTTCCTTCACCCGACATACGCCCCTATCCTTGTCTTTGTTTATGTTTAGGGTGTTTGCACACAACAGTCACTCTGCCGCGTCTTCTAATGATTTGACAGTCTTTGCATATTTTTTTTACAGATGCTCTTACTTTCATTTTTTTATCCTTTTACTTTAATCTATATGTTATTCTGCCTCTTGATAAGTCATAAGGGGTCATTTCCACTTTAACCTTATCCCCGGGCAATATTCTGATAAAATTTTTTCTAATTTTTCCTGAAATATGTGCTAAGATTTCGTGCTTATTCTCAAGTTCAACACGAAACATCGCATTTGGTAATGATTCTAAGATTGTTCCTTCTAGTTCAATTACGTCTTTTGACATAGGTTTCCTTATTAAAATTAATTCAGTATTTTAATAATACTTGCTGAATTTTCCAGTGCAAGCAAAAAAGCCCAAAAAATGGCGATTTTTTAAAAATTTGTAATTTATTTTTTTAAATATACGTTTCTTTTGTTTAATGATTATTGCTCAAAATCCTTTTGTAAAGTGATTTTTAGACAAGTTTTATCATTTAAAATTTTATTCAATAAAACCCATAAGTTTAATAAAATAACTTTACATAAATTATTCTATCCTGATTATGAATGCAAATTTATTATATTTTTTTTATAATAATAACCAAAAAGAGGAGTTAATAAATGAATTCAATTAAAAATTTCCTGGAACTCACAAGGGCTTATTCTCTTTTAATGTCTTTAGCCTCTTGTTTGGTTGTGTTTGCATTTGCCAACTACAGCCCGAGGTTCACTTTATTAAATTATATATTATTAACTGTTGGCGTTTGCTGCGTGCATATGGGCGCTAATTTATTTGATGATTTTATTGATGTTAAACTAAAACTCAAACAAGGATTCGAACTTAAGGATATTCGCTTTGAATCATTCCTGCCTAAAGCAAGGCTTATAATTAATTCAACCTATAGTTTTTCTCAAGTTGAAAGGATTCTTAATATCCTTTTTTCGATAGCCCTTGGAATCGGGGTTTGTTTTACGGTAATTTCAGGTTGGAAAGTCTTGATTTTTGCTGCATTAGGCGGAATTCTAAGTTTGTTTTATCCGATAAGTTCAAGGTATTATTGTTCTGAAATTATTATAGGATTAATTTTTGGTCCTCTTGTAATAATGGGCGGATTCTACGCTCTAACAGGGGAATTCAATTCCAATCTTCTTATTCTTAGTGTTGTAATATTTTTTACAACCCTTGTTCTTTTGCACACGCACAATATTATGGATTGGGAATTTGATATTAAAGAGAATAAAAACACTCTTTGTATTCTATCAGGATCCAAACAAAACGCTATTAGAATTTTAATCGGATTTATGACAATTTCATATTCAATTATTCTAATTTCGGTATTATTAGCAAGGTTGAACCCGAACACTCTTTATGTTTTTTTAACCTTGCCAATTGGAGCAAAACTTATTGAATCAATAAATGATTATGTTAATATTAAAGATATTAAATTCATTCCAAGGTGGTATTACGGTTTTTTTGAGAATTGGAAAGAAATTAAAGACAATAAAGTAGATTTTTATATGTTTAGGTTATATTTAGCAAGAAATTTTTCATTTTTCTTCGCATTATTTATAACAATAGGGACTATGATTGGTTAGGGTTGTATGAGAAAAATTTTATTACTTGTAATTTGTTTATATTTAGGAGGAATAATAATGTCGAGCGCTTTGGATAAGGTTGAGGGAAATATTTTTAAGTTAAATTCACAGGAATTAAAAAATAATGAAACCCTTCCCAATTCACAGGTTTATAACGGTTATGGATGCAAAGGGGGAAATGTTTCACCGGATTTATCCTGGATTAATGCTCCTAAAAACACAAAAAGTTTTGCCTTAATTTGCCACGATCCTGACGCACCAAAAGAAAACGGCTGGTATCATTGGCTTGTTGTTAATATCCCGATTAGTGTTAATTCTGTTAAAAAAGGGGCAAAAATTGATAATTCCTTAGAAACAATAACCGATTTTAACACCCCCGGCTATAACGGAGCTTGTCCTCCTAAAAACTACGGAATTCATCATTATAACTTTACTATTTATGCTCTTGATGTTGAAAAAATCGATGTTAATGAAAACACAGCTCCAATTGAGGTTGAGCGGATTGTTAAATCTCACGCAATAGCAAAATCAACTCTCACAGGGTTATTTGAAAGAAAATAATTAAGTTAAAAAATAATCGCAAATAAGTTTTTCTTTTTTAGAGAATGAATTTTTAATGGCTTTTTTAAGTCTTTGTTTTAATGTCGGTTTATAACAAAGTTTCTTGTATCTATCCACAAGAATTGCTTTTTGTACAATAATTTTATTGTATTCTTTTGCTTTTTGTTCGTCTAATTCAATATCCGAAGCTAATTCTTGTAATCTTTTCTTGCAATCTAGGATATGCGCTTCCAGAGCTTTTCTTGTGTCTTTTTCTCTCATTTTTTACTCTTAATCAGGGGATTTGTTTTGTACTTTTTAATAATACAACTTTTAGAAAATTTAAACTCATCCAGAATATTGAAAAAGCAATTATTCAATTATTTATAGTATAATAAATATATGAAAAAACAATTTTACGCTTATTTGCACACACATTGGGATTTAGAATGGTATCGAGATATTGAGGATTTTAATTTACGATTCCTGGATGTGTTCGATATTGTTCTAAGCGAGCTCAAAAACAACAAAGCTCCGTTTTTTTATCTGGACGGACAAGTTGTTGCGCTTTTGTATTATTTAAAAATAAGACAAGAAAAAAAAGAAGAAATAAAAGAGCTTATCCGAAACAAAAAACTTGCAATCGGACCGTATTTTGTGAGCGCTGACAGTTATCTTGTAAATTTTTGTTCAATGTTAAAAAATCTTGAATTAGGCAAAAAAATTTCCGCTCAATTCAACCAAAAAGACTTTATCGGCTATGCTTGTGATATTTTTGGAATTTCTCAATCTTTATTTAGTGCTCTTGAGCTTAATTCTATTAATAAAGCAATCATTTGGAGAGGCGTTAATCCAAAATTAATTAATAATAACGTTAACTTTAAACAAGGAAACATTAAAACAACCTGGTTAGCGCAAGGCTATTTTAACGACTCGATTCACAATAACGATATTAATAATATTAAAAAATACCTTGATAAAATTAGTATTTATTCTCCCAATCCCGCACTTTTACCCATTGGCGGTGATCATTTGGGGGTTTTGGTTGATGCGAGCAAAAAAATTGATGAAATTAACAAACAACTCGATAATTATGAAATTATCCTTACTAATCCCTTTGAATACTTTAAAAAAGCAGAATTTAACAATATTTCAAAAAATAAAGAATTTTTGGACAACTCCGATACTTATATTCTTCCGGGGGTTTATAGCGCAAGGATTTATCAAAAAATTAAGAATAATTTAATCCAGAATAAACTATCAAGACTGGTTGAACCGCTTAATTTTTATTTAGGGGAAAAATACGATAAAAATATCGATGAAATTTATAAAACACTCCTTAAAAACCACGCCCACGACGGGATTTACGGTTGTTCAATCGATAATGTCCACAAATCTGTTGATTATAGATTCCACAAATGCGATTTAGCCTTAAATGCGCTAATTAAAAGGATTATAGGGAATTTTAAAAATAAATACAAAATTAAAGGTCAATCTAAAGATAAAATCGGGTTGTTTAATTTATCTAATTCGGAAGTTAAGGTCGTAAAAATCGATCTTCCTTATAAACTCCCCAATTCTCAAGTGCTGTCAAAAAAAGAGGGGTTCTGCGATAATCTTTTGTGGGATATCAATAAAATTCCCGTAACGGAAGATATTTGTCCGATTTACACTCAAATTGTTGAAGTTTGCAATAATAAAAGTTTTTCTTTTAGTTCAACTCTCATTAAAAAACCTAAAAAAACCGTCAAAATTACCGATAATTCAATCGGGAACAACTATATCGAACTTGTAATTAAAAATAAAAAAATTAATATTATAAATAAAAAAACTAAAGAAAATTTTTTCTGCAATTTGACTGATAGAAACGATTCAGGGGATAGTTATAACTTTTGTCCTAAAAACAAAGAACAAGAACTTGAGATTATTGAGTCTAAAATCTTATACAGCGGTGAAATCGAATCTTGTTTAAGGGTTAAGTATAAAAATATTTATCTTGATATTAAACTTAATAATCAATCCAATTACTTGGATTTTAGCGCAACTATTAACAATAAAAAGAAAAACCATAAAATCGATTTTGTGTTAACTTTAAATGATAATATCGAAAAAACCTTAGCACAAGACGCTATTGGGGTAATTAACAGAATTATTGATTATAATTATAGAATTGAAGATAAAATGCCCGCAAAAAGACCAAACGAGCTAAAAACAAACACTTATCCAATGCAAAGTTTTGTAAACACAAAAGGAATAACAGTTCTAACCAAGGGGCTTAATGAATACGGGGTTTATAAAAACAAGCTAAAAATTTGCTTGCTAAGGGCTTTTGGAACAATTTCCAACCCCAAAAACAAAACCCGTCCAATCCCGGCTGGACCCGACCTAAAAACTCCGGATGCGCAGTGTTTGGGGCAAAACAAAGCATATTTTGCGCTTTTATTTAGTGAATCCAAAAAAGAAATTTTTTCAGCTCTTGATACCTACAACGAATGTTACGTTGCGCTAGAAGGGGAATTTAAGGATGATTTAAACATAGAATTCGACAAAATTGAACCTAATTCATACATTTACGGTATAAGCAACAAGAAAAAAATAAGTTATAATTTAATAAGTGAAAAAACCTCTTTGATATAAAAAAATTTTTAAGGGAATAATTAATAAATAGGATAAAAGTGGAGATTATTTATGAGTGAAATAAGCTGGGCAGTGGAAATTTTCGAAAAACACGGCATTAAGACCCGAGTTGACAACAACAATCAAATTACAATTTCAAATTACAATCAACCAAAAAATACAACCTTTAAAGAACTCGGAATTAACGAAGACGAACTTATTAAAAACGTTGTAGCTTGCGCTGGGGTTTTTGATACAAGAAAATCGGATCTTACAACCTTCCCTTTAATTGCGAGTCGAGAAATTAGACTTTATGACGATACAAAAATCACAGAAATGCCCAATTTAAAGGCTGTTGGGATTTTGGTTTGCAATAAAACACTAAAAAAACTGCCAAAACTAAAAACCGCAGGGTCAATTTCACTTGAGAATTCGCCGATTAAGTCTTTATCCAAACTAAAAGAGGCAGGGATTCTAATTGCGCAGAATTCAGAACTTAAAGATTTATCATCATTGGAAAAAGTTACAAAATTGTGTATTATAGATTGTCCTGTTGAAGATTTAAAAAATCTTGAAAACGCACAAGATGTCTTTATTTGCTCAAGTGATGAGAATAAAAAAATTGATATAAGTTCGCTTAATAAACTGCAAAAGGTTGAAAAATTATTTGTTGCAAATTCAAATTTAAAAACTTTACCCAAATTAAAAAGCGCTAAAAAAATCGCTCTTTATAATTGTGAAATAAAAAGCATTAAAAACTCGATTAAAGCAGAAGTTGAAATCGGAACCAAAATTTCGGATCAAGAATTAAGTGATAAATTCGACACTTTTACAGACTGGTACAACTCAGATGTTCTTCAACAATCAATGGATTTATTGGGGAATATCGTTAATCGGATTAAAAGCTAAATAAAAACAAAACCCCTGTAAAAACAGGGGTTTTTAATTGATAATTCCTTCTTTTTTTAACATTACACGAACTTCACTTAAAAGTTCGTCCTTGAATTGCCTTAATTCCGATGTTTTTGGGTTAAACATATCCCCTTTGTCAATTAAAAACCAATTTGCGTTAACATCTAAAATATTACACATTTGTGCCAAAAATTCAATCGAAGGAGTTCTTTCGTTTCTTTCATACGCACTAACTGTTCGTTGGGGAATGTTTATTTTTTCAGCAAGCTTAGCCACTGATAGATTGAGTTCTGTTCGGATTTGTTTTATCTTCTGTGCATACATTGTTAGTCCGTTCATATGAAGTTTTGTAAATTTTACACATTATGGTTGTTTTTTATGTCATTATGTGTATAATTATATTATCTATACTATTTAAATTTATCTAATTTAACTATACCATAATAGATGCGAATTTGTATAAAATCGCTTAATTTATTGTGCAAATGTTAAAAATATTAAGAAATTTTTAAAAAAATATAAGAAAACTATAAGGAACTTTATTTATGAAAAAGAAAGCTTTCTCTTTGATTGAGCTGTTAATAAGCTTAATCACAATTTCAGTCATTATGGCTGCTATGGCGCCTATGGTTACGC
>CANAIK010000040.1 GCA_947361225.1 uncultured bacterium | reverse complement strand
AGTGCAAGAATAAACTCTGTATGCAGGGGCAAAAAAAATTATCTACTTCCTGCCTATTTAGCCTAACCAGCCGTATCTTTAACTTTATCACTTTAATTTTATTTGTCAACAGTTTTTTTTAACAGTTATTAAATTTTAAAAGTGAAAGCAAGTTCGATTGCTTGCAATATTTATAATAAAACATAAAAAATAAAAATCAAGTACTTTTTTAAAAATTTTTTAACCTTTCTTAATTAAATAAAAACAAACTTCGAAAAAAAATTGCCTTATTAATAAATAGGGGGCTTTAAAGCCCCCCCCTTTTTTTTTTATTTAAATTTTATCACTATACTTTTCCAACAACCTTGCTTTAGTTTGCTCGATTCTTATTTTTGGCGCAAGTTCTGTTTGAAGTTTAATTTTCAATTGAGCCTGTTTTTTTAAGCTGTCAGCTTTGTCTAAACTTTTTTCAAATTCAGATTTACCAACACGTTCAAAAATTTCTGCCGATTCTTTTGCGGATTTATTTGACAAAGGATTCAAACGTTGTTCTTTTATAATTGCCTGAGCGCTTTTAAAAGCCGATTTATTTGCTTTTTTACCTGTTAGTGCACTCAGTGCTTTTTTTGCATTGATAATTTCTTGATAATCGACAGTTGTTTCTATACAAGCAGGACCAGAAACAAGAGCGGTTTTCTTAAGAGGCGCACTTTTTTTAGCACAAGCATCCATTGCACTAATGGCGTTATTTTTTAAGGTATCAGCAGCAATATTTGCATTTTTCTTAATTGCCGCTTGTGCGTTTGTTGCCATTGATTCCAATGAACTTAATAATTTTAAGCCTCCTTGTTTAATGCTTTTTTGAACAGGTGCGCTATCAATTTTTGAAACCTTTTTAGACACATTTTGTGCAATATTTTCCAAACTTTTTCCGACTTTTGATACATTAAAACCCATTTTTAAATTTCCTTTCGTTTTTGTACTACAAATACATAAAAACGAAATCGTCAAAAGCATTGCTATAAGTACACCTTGCGCATTCCATTCTATTCTATTAGTGATTGTTATTGGGTTTTAGCCATTTGTAAATTTTTTTACAAAATTGTTACAATAAATATTCATCCCAAGAATTTGTAATAATATTTTTCTTTTTAATCTTTTTTGCCTGTTTAACCCAACAATCATTGCTTTTGAGTCTTATTTCAAAGCATCTTGAACAATTGGAACAATAAGTCAGGGCAAACGTTGGAAAATGCTCCTGGGGCGGGTTTTCTTCATATGCGTCGAAAGCGATTTCTTCTTCGTTTCTTAAATAAATATGGTTAAAATTGACTCTTATTTTAGCCGGGATTAACTCGACTTTAGCGCATTTTGGGCATTTTCTAAGGGAGAAATAGGTTGAGAGCACCAAAGCTGTTCTTTCATCGAATTTTTTGGATTCAAAGCATAAACTAACCAAAGTGAAGGAAATTTCACTTTCGAAATCACTTTTACAATAAGGATTAATTTGTCCAACTCCCAAAATTTCGAATGATGATGGCGAAATTTCAGTTATATTGTGCGCTTTTAACTTTGTTTTTGAAAAAAGACCAAACATAAAAATTATAATAACATTTTTTTATAGAATTGGGTAGCTGCCTAAGAATTTGTAATAATTACAAGCCTCCTCAACCTCTTTTAACGGTTTTTCGATTTTTTCAATTCCCTTATTAATATCAACGAAAAAATTGTATTCTCCAAAAACTTTTTTAGAAGGGCGGGATTCTATATAAACCAAATTCAAATCGTATTTTTTAAAAATTTCCAGTATCGAAAGCAGCGCCCCGGGCTCGTTTTTGGTGTTAAAAACAAGAGAGGTTCGTGTTTTTTCCCCGATTTTTAAATCATCCTTTGACGCAAGAACAAAGCGGGTTTTGTTGTCTTTATTATCGTTAATATTTTTATCAATAACATTAAATCCCAAGTTTAAATTGGATTCCAAGGACCCTATTGCTCCGTGGGTTTTATCTTTATCTTTTAAGCTTAAAACCGCAGCTGCGGTTGAGTTTGCGTGAATTAAATCAATGTTTTTATCAAAATTATTAAGAATATATTGTTGACACTGACTAAGCGCTTGCGGATGGGAAATAATGTGTTTTATATCTTTTTTTTCACCCCTGGAATACAAATAATGTTCGATTTTTATTTCAATTTGAGCCTGAATTTTAACATTTGAAATATAAAGAGAATCAATTGTTTGTCGAACGATTCCCTCAACAGAATTCTCAATCGGCAAAACCCCCACGCAAGTTGGATTTTTCTCCAATAAATCAACAATTTTATTAATTGTTGAAATCGGTTCTTGGGTATATTTTTTAGGCAGAATTTTTAAGAATTCAAGAGCACTTTTCTCGCTATAAGTTCCTTTTGGTCCAAGATAATATAATTTTTCCATTTTTTTATATCCTTTGGATATCTCTTTCAATATCTTTCTTTTTTATTGAATCCCTTTTGTCATAAAGCTTTTTACCCTTAGCAAGTGCTATTTCAAGTTTAACCCAAGAATTTTTATAATACATTTTTGTTGGAACAATTGTATATTTTTCCTGTTTTTGCTTGTTTAGAATTTTTAATATCTCTTTTTTATTCAAAAGCAGCTTTCTTTCTCTTCTAGGATCGTGATTGTTAATATTTCCGAATTTGTATTCAGAAATATGAGAATTAATTATAAAAGCCTCCAGGTTATCCGTAATTTTAATATAGCTGTCTTTAAGATTGGCTCCGTTATCTCGAATCGACTTAATTTCTGTCCCTAAAAGACAAATCCCCGCTTCGAATCTATCGAAAAGGGTGTAGTCAAAAGCAGCTTTTTTATTGGACGATATTATTTTTTCATTGTTTTTCATAAAAACAGTATATATTAAAAAGAACAATTAACAATCGTAAAATTATGTAACAAATTCTTCCAAGAATGTTAAGCAAACAAAAATAAAAGCCGATTAATAAAACAGGTGCAAAAAGGAAGATTTTTATGAGTATCAATCGAGTAGGAAACACGGATCCCAATTTAGATATATATAAAACCAAAGACAACAAAGAAGAAATTTCAGAAGATATTCTTAATAATAATATCTTCGATTGTGGAACCAAAATCGAAGAATCCTCAACAATAGAAGAATTGGAGGATTTTCAATCATATCTAAAAAAAGAGCAAAAAAATGCCCAAAACCAAGATTTTTCAACAAAAGATTCAAACTCGATTGAATCCGAAACTTTAAAGTTAATTGAAGTCGAACTTGATAAAAAAATTAGTGAAATCAAAACCGAAAGTGAGTCAAAAACCGGTTTTGGAGCAGCTTGGAACGGGATTAAAGGAGTTTTCAACAAAGGAACAAAAGGGGAACTTGATAAAACACTTGAGCTCAAAGAAAAAATAGAAAACCTCAAAAGCGACTCCAATATTGAGGAAATAAAAGAACTGTATCTTGAAGTTTTTGGGGTTGAGTTTAACGAATCCGAGATTGAAAAAAGCATTAACACAAAAAAAGAACTGGAAAAAGGCGAATTAAAACTATCCAATGGAACAATCGTTTCAATGAAAGATATTTCACAAGAATTATTAGCTCAAAGCGAACTTTTAGAAACAAGTTTTGAAAAAAGCGTGGAACAACAAGGAATTTTTACGAAAATAATAGGAAAAGCAAATAATTTTCTAGGAATCGGAACAACTGAGAATATGACAAGTGCTCAGATTGAAAATTACAAAAATTTAGTGCAAAAATTGGTTAAAACAGACGATATCGAAGAATTCAGCGCATTATACAAGGCTATTAGCGGGGAAGAACTTACGAGCGAAAGTCTTGATGAACTTTTCGAAGGAAACTCGAAAGTCGAAAACTCAAAAGCAGCTGAAAGCATAATGGATTATGAAGAAACGAACGAAAACATTAAAAACACGGCAATTGCAATAGGAACAGGTATCGCTGTAACAGCTATGGGTCCCGTGGGTGCAGTTCTCGCAGGAAGCGCCATTGCGGTTGGCGTTAACGGAATTGATGCAGCTACTCAAAATAATAATCAGGGGGTTATAAATAATCTTGTTGATTATTGTCAAACGGATTTGTTAAAAGATGGACTTGTGGGCGGAATAAACGGCTTAACCGGAAAACTGGGAAATATGGCCGGTGAAAAACTAGCGGGGACTTTCCTTAATAAAAATATTAATCAAACAGCCTCGAGATTGGCAGGTGAATTCATAGACGGCGCAGTTGATGCAGCATTAAGCAGCTCAGGTGAATACTTAGTTGATTCGGCTGCGGGCGAAGAGGGCAATTTTAAGAATGAAAAGGGTCAATTTGCAGCATTTGACAATTTTAAAGAAAATTTTGATTTAGAAGAAATGATCTCCCAAACAACAACGAGTGCTTTAATGGGAGGTGTTATGTCGGTTGGAATGCAAGAAGGACTAAGAGGAGTGTCTAAGGGTTTTAATAACTTAGAAACCAAATATGTTAATTCATATTTTGAAGATATAACCCCAATTATTGATCCTCAAACAGGAAAACAGGTTTTAACCCCGGAAATGTTTTTTGTTGATGTGGATGGATATGGCAAAAACTTTGAATGGGGATATGAAATGTCAAATGCCGTTAACAAGACTTCAGAACTTATTCAAAACAAAGAAAATTACGAAACCGTAATGGACAATTTCATTATCAATACAAAAGACATTCAAGAACAATTCGGAAACAATATGATAGGTGGCTATGGAGTAATAAGAGATTCAAACATTGTCCAAGGATATAATTACGATTCAAATCAACTGCAAACATCTTTTTATTCCGGTAAATACTCATATTTTAAAGATAAATTAATTAAATCATCCAATACATTGGATAAAAAGTGTTTTCAATATAATAAAACTTCAAAAGAATTTCCGCTTGCAAAAACAACCAAGGTAATGTATTACAATAAAGGTAATGACCAGTTTGCATTTTTGCTCCATCCAAGCGGTGCTGACAATATTACATATGCACAAGATGTTTATCAAAAACTAATCAACACAGACAATCCTTCGGAAAAATTTATTATTGATTCAGTTGCAAAAATGCATTGGCTTTTAGCAACAAATGCTCCTTTTCAAAGGGGATCCGACTCAATATCTAGTGGTTTATCCAAAGCAATTTTTCAAGCTTATGACATTCAAATATCTCCTCTTAAAAAAGGAATAAGCATAGATTTTGAAGCTTTTAGTACAAATATGGAAGACTTTGTTAAGAATTATTCAACATTTTTTAAAGCAAAACCTGTAAAAATTAAATAAATGTAGTAGAATATAAAAACAGGAGAAAAAAATGAACTTTTATATATATTTGTACTTTTTTATTCTTGGAACCTGCTTGTTTTATAAAAATACAGTTTTAATAATAACAACAATTATTCTTGGAATATTAATTTTATCTTTAATTCCAATATATCGAAAAAAAAGAATGGAAAATGCAAAAAAAGCAATTGAAAATTTGCAAAACCCCTCTGTAAATGTAAATAAAGAGCCTTTTTATATAATACAACAACTACCCGGTTTTAATAAAGTGAGCGCTAAAAAAGCCGTTTGGATTAGGAAGAAGAATGGAAAATACCTTTCCAAAGAAGATTTTTTTGTCAAGAATAACATTAAAAACAAAGAAGAAATCGAAAAGCTGATTATTATTTAACAAATTATTGCATTGGGTTTTTTGTAAAAAATTATCCGGGAATTAAGCAAAAATCAAATAATTGTTTTATTTGTCATAATAGTTTCGTTTTATAATTATTCGTCGATTAAACTAAAATCCTTGGGTAGTTTTTCTTTTAATTTTATTAGCAAAATTTCAGGCGGAATTTCAAGCCCCTCGGCAATTTTCCAGAATGTTGTTAAATTTATATTATTGCAAGCAAAAACTTCAACTTCACGCCAGGTTGATTTTGACATAGATGCCTCGGCAGCGATTTTATAAATGGATTTATTGCTTTTTTGTCTTAATTCTCTAACAATTTCGCCTAAAGTTTTAATTATTATTGATGCTTTGTTGTTTGCTTGCATAAATTAATTTTAGTGATAAATTAAAAACAATAGATTGCTATAGCAACCTAAAATGCTTATTATTCTTAAAAGGGGTTATTTTTGCATAACAAGCAGGATATTATAAATTTCTCTTAGTTTCGATGAGCTAAAAACCGGTAGAATTTTTTTAATTTCTTTAATATAATCCAAATCTTCTTGAGATTTATTGACAATATTCTTAATAAAAAAGACGCAAGGGTCAACATCAAAAAAATTGCAAAATTTGGCTAAAACCTCACTTGAAACAAAGCTTTTGCCGGTTTCAAGTATGGCAATTGTGTGGGGTTGTAAATCCAAATATTCCGCCAATTGCTCCTGCGTAATTCCTTTTTGAATCCTAAGTTCCTTAATAGCAGCACCCAGAATAATTTTTATTTTATTACTATCAGTCATAATAGAATAGTAGAATTATTTAATACGCATTTCTATTACATTAAATGTAATAATTTTTATATTTAAAATAATAAATATTAATTTTAAATAATTAAATATTAATTTAGAATCAAAGTTATAATTTATAAAAAATTGCTTTGTAAGAAAAATTTTATATATTAAATTTCTTAATTATGCTACAATTTTTAATATGAAGAAAAAATTCTCAATAGATTTAAGTATTCAGAACAAACTTATAATTTTTGCTCTTATTTTTTCGACCGTTCTAATTGTTTCTATTGCATTCTGGGCGGTTAACAAAGTTAAGGGAGAATTGGATAAAAGTTATCAGAATTTTGGACAACTTTTAGTCAAAACCCTTGCTGTTCAAAACCACGAAATTACCCAAAGCAGTTTGGATGCTACAAAACTTTCTTTTATTAAAGCCCACGTTAACTCTATTCTTTCTTCCACAAACGATATTTCCTATATCACATTCAAGAATAAAAAAGGACAAATAATTTATACAACAATTGAGAATTACTCCAAAAGAGCAAGAAAAACAGATACAAATATTTCCTCCCCGATTCTTGATTCCAACAACAGAATTACAGGAGTGGTTGAGGTTGGTTTGTCCGCTGATTTAGCAAAAAACGTTACTCTAACCGCCAAAAACTCAATGTTTGTTGTTTTTAGCACAATTTGGATTGTTTTCACCCTTGTAATTCTAGCCAATGCCTTTTTAATTAGAAGGGAGCTCAATTTACTCCATCAGGGGGTTAAAGAAATCGAGGAAGGAAAATTCGGAACCGTTTTGGATTACAATCAAGCATCAGGTGAAATTAAAGAACTTTTCGATGCTTTTAATGATATGTCCAAAAAACTTCACAACTACGAAGAACAAAATATCGATCAAATGGCAGTCGAAAGAAACAAGCTGGAGGCGGTTTTAATGAGTATCGCAAACGGGGTTGTTGTTTGCGATAATTACGATAAAATTTCAATGATAAACTCGGCTGCACTTAAAATTCTAAATACTAATCAAAAAGAACTTTTAAACAGCTCAATTCAGGATTATTGCGATACAAGAGGGGAATTGTGTTTTCGAGAAAAAATTGCGGTTTTTAAAAACACTCCTTTAGATATAATTGAAAAAAAACCACTGGAATTCAACATTGAAGTTGATTCAAGGGTAGTCAAAGCGATTATTTCTCCAATGTATTCAAAAATGCACGATTATCTGGGATATATTATTATTCTTATTGATATAACTAAAGAAATCGAAGTGGATAGATTAAAGAATGATTTTATATCCAATGTTTCACACGAACTAAGAACTCCCGTAACGATTTTGAGCACTTATGTCGACACACTTTATAACTTTGGCGATAATTTTAAGTTCGAAGAACAAAAAGAATTCATTGGAACAATTAATCAAGAGGTTATCCGCTTAAATCGAATGGTTAACGATATTCTTGATTTCTCCCGCATTCAATCGGATAGAAAACTGGAAAAAGAAAAGCAGGATATTACTTCAAGCATTGAAAAAATAATTAAAAGCCATAAAGTTTTAGCGGATGAAAAGGGAATTTCCCTAACTTTTATTAAAGAAGACAACTTGCCTAAACTTCCTTATAATTCTCAAAGTATTGAAAGGGTTTTAAGCAATTTAATAACAAATGCGATTAAATATTCTCCTTTTAATGCAAGGGTTAAAGTAAGAGCTGAAATTGCAAGGAACCCCGAGTATTTAGAGGTTACGGTTGAAGACAACGGCGTTGGAATCTCACCCGAGCATCAAAAAATGATATTCGAAAGATTCTATAGAATTGAAAATCAAGTTCATACAGTTAAAGGAACGGGCTTAGGGCTACATTTGGTTAAGGTTGCAATTGAAAAACACCACCAAGGAAAAGTTTTTGTAAACTCAAAACCGCAGGAAGGCTCGACTTTTGGTTTTTGGCTGCCTTTAAAGGAAGTTTGTGAGAATAAAGAAATTGAAAAAAATCCACAGGCAAAAACGATTCCAACAATTGAAAAAATCGAACAAAAAGAGAAGAAGGAAGATTTTCCAACGGTAAAAATTGAAAAAATCGAAGATTATTCAAAAAAAGCGCAAATTGACGCCGAGTTTATCGGGACAATATTTAATGAAGAACCAAAAGAAACCAAAAAAGAAGACGAATGGGAAATTTCTTTCGAAGTTCGAGATTAATTTTTAAAATCAATTAAAGCGTCTTGCGGATAAGCTTCGTTAATTAATTCATTTGATAAATCGATTATAAAAAACGAGAATTCATTATCAGGAAAATCCAAATCACTTAAAGCCACTTTAAGCTCAAGCACTTCATTGTAAGCAATTTTTGAATTCTTAATTAAAGTGCTTGTCCACAAACCCCAAGGACAAGACTTGTTAAGATAAAGTTTTGAAACGTGTTTATTATCGAAAACAAACCTTAATTCTCTTGAGAATTGATTTTTAATTATAGGATAAATCGTATTTTCGTTTTTGCTTACAAATCGAACGGGCGAATAACAGCTTGATTTGTCACTTGTAAAATAAATTGCAATTTGCTTTTCAATTTGATTATATTGCATTTTAATCGAGTTTTTGTTGAGCTCGAATCGAAAATAGATGTTTTTTTTGTCGAATCCGAAATAAATATTCTTAATTAAACGATTAATATTGGATGTTGGACCGTCGGGAACAAAGATAAGCCCTGCGTTTTCCCATTCTTTTTTAGAATCGATACAACAAGATAACCCCGGACTAATTTCACCAACAGGATTCCTCAAGGGTCTTGTTGTAGCATTTGCCAGAGGAACAGTCAGATATTGGGGTACATCGAGTCCTAGGAATTGATAAACATTCATTAAATGGGTTCTGTATAAAAAGTCAAAAATCCCATCACTTCTTGATTCGTTTGGCTCCCCATACCACCAATACCAATCAGACCCCTGACAAACCAATAATTCCCTATGCGCAAGTTCAAGAAGTTTTTTTAGCTCCTTTTTCTTTTTAGAATCTGTCAAGGTTTCGTAATTTTCTTTTTTAAATTTCAAATAATCATTGGTAACACTTGCCAAATACAACCAGGCGATATTTTTGGTTGATTCTCCAATCCACAAATCAAAATTCCTGTTAATCCAGGAGCCGGCTTTTAAGTTTTCTATAATTTCCGGTTTGGATTGTTCAATAAAATCGTTAACCAAAACCGTTTCCAAACTGGAATCAGAATTGATTAATCCATACAGAGCGTCTAAAAAATCACTTCCGTCGTTTTGATATGTTTCCCAACAATTCTCACCGTCAAGAGCAATTGTCAAAAGATGGTCTTCTTTAGGCGAGCTTTGAAGTTTTGATTGAATTGTTTTAATTTTTTCATACATATCATTAGCGGCAACTTTATAATCATAATTCCCATAACCAAAATTTAGAAGATTTGAGAAAAAAGAGTCCGCAAATAGGATATTTACAGGGTTTTTAGCTTTTGTTCTGTAGTTAACGTTAAGTGCAAAGGGATTCTCCAAATTTCCTTCAAAATCCCTCGGGAATTCTTTTTTAATACTCTTAGACAGAATTCCTTCGTCTAAAACAGTCCAATTAAAGCCTTTTTTTGCAATTAAATCAGCCGTTTTAGAGCAGATGCATTGTTCTGAAAGCCAAATCCCGTTTGGTTTTTTATCAAAAATTTCAGTGTATTTTTTTATCGCTAAATCGATTTGATCTTTAGCGTCTTGTACATAGGACAAGTTTGTTGGAAGATTCTCATAGTTCTTAATCTCTTTATTCTTAAAATCCAATAATAGCGGCAGTATCGGATGATAATAAGGACTTAGTGAAACTTCGATTTTATTTTTATCTTGATAATTTTTATATTCAACCAAAATTCGTTTAATTATATCAAGCTGGATTTCATAAATCTTTTTCCTATCCTCAAGGGTGTAGTCTTTTTGCTTGTCGAAAAGTTCATTAAGAATCGGATAATCGTCCCTAAAGCTTTCGTCTATCCAGCAGAGGGTAAAATTCGCCATTATATCCCCGTATTGCTGGGAGGTGAACATTTGGGTATTAATTGCTTTAGCATTCGCTCTTTTGTTGTACAATTCCGTAAAATAAGGTCTTTTTAGAACCATATTTTTATAATTCAAATCAAAATAATTATTAAGGATAAAAATTTTATCTTGAAAAGTGAGCTCCGAAACATCTTTAATTAAAAGCCACAAATGGATATCTTTATATCCTTTTGCGTATTTTTGCAAATCGCCCAACAGAACTGATGAAAAATTAAAATTCAATTTTAAATTCTCGAACTTGTCAATCCGTTTTAACATATCAAGATAATCTTTAGATGCGTGCAAACGAACCCAGGGAAGAAGAAAATCACTATCGTAGTTGGGTTGATAGTTCGGTTGATGAAAGTGCCATATAAAAGCTATGTTTAACTTTTTTTTCATACTTTTAAGTTAATTATATCGTTTTATTAAGATATAATCAATTAAACAAAGAGTTTTATAAAGAAATATAAATTAAATTCTTACCTTAACAATAACTTTTTTAATTTCTATATCTTCCTCGACTGACAACATTGGAGCGTGGATATCATTGGGATAGAAAACCGCAAATTCCCCTTCTTGTAAATTAATATAGTTGTGTTTGGAATCCCTCAAGAATTCAATATCGTTTTTTTCACTATAAGGAAGTAGAATTTCTTTAAAATCAGAAGAAAAACCAACCCCGAAACACTCAACACCTTTAATTAAATATTGAATATCAATATATTTTCTATGTTTTTCCCACTTTTTTTCTTCTTTTGGTTTGGTTGTTAATTTTTGAACATTAGCAAAAATTTCCTCCCCTTGGATTGGATAACGACCTTCAGGCAGTTGTTCCAAATTAGAATTCAACAAAAACTCAAAACCTTTTTTCAATTTTTCATCCAAATTAAAGTATTGAGTAGCACAGGATAGTTTATCAACAATCATTTTTTTCCCTTTCTTCGAATTTAATTACTTCATAAACAAACCTTAAAAACGCCTTTTTAAGTGAATATATAAGTCCTAATTTTTTATCCAAAAAACCTTTTTTAAAAAAATAAAAATCAATAAAAACAAAAAAGGGTGCTAAAAAAATCTTCGGATTCCTTGAATCCAAATGAATTTTTTCCTTAGAATAGGATAATTCCCCTTCAAGTTGAGATATAATATCTTGTTCTAAGTATTTATACAAAGGGGATTTAATTTTGTGGGTTTTTCCTTTGTTTAAACTAATTTTAGTTGAATTATTATCCAAAAAAAGACAATAATCTTTTTTAAAAAACCTTAAAACCCAATTAGAGGCGCATTTTAGTTCTTTATTGCAATAGAAAACTTTTTGATTTAAAACAAGCGAAAATCGATTTTTCTTTGGTTTTTGAATATATTTTTTTAATTCAAACGCCAAATTAGATGGAACAATTTCGTCTTGATTAACAACTAAAATCCAATCGCCTGAGGCTTCCTCGAGTGCTTGATTTAGTGCTTGATTTAGCTCATTATAAGAATAATAAATAATTTTTGCTTTGTATTCCTTTAATATTTCAATCGTATCGTCTTTAGAATTATCATCAACTGCGATAATTTCATCGACAAATTTGATTGATTCTAAGATATTACACAAAGTTCTATCAGCATTTTTAGTTTTAATTATTGCTGTAATTTTTTCTGTCATTATTATAATTTTTCAAAATCGCAAATTAAGCTGTATTTTTCCTTAATCAAATTGAGCAAAGAAAGTCTGTTATTTTTGATTTTCTCGTTTTTATCCATTACCAAAACCTTGTCAAAAAACGCAACCACCGGTTCATTTAAAGTTTTTAAGGATTCAATATAATTATCCAAGTTACTTGAATTACAAGCGTGGTTTTTAATTGCTTTATAAAGATTTTTTTCTTCTTGCAGTTCAAATAAGTCCTCAAGAACTTCGTTTTTATTATAATCCTTAACAATTCTTGTTATTCGAAGTGCGTTTTCTTTAATTTTTTCAAAATCCGGATTTTTATCAAATTTTACTAAAGTTTCCATTCGATTAATAAAATCCGAAAGATTGATTAAAGGATTGTATGATATTGTTGAGTTAATTATATGGAAATTAAATTTATTCTCGTTCATAACGGTCAATCTTTGAATAAAAAAGTCTTTAATATCCAAATAAACTTCCTCGTCATTCTCAATTGAGAATTCTTGATTTAGAATTTGAAGTGAGAATTCTATAAGTTTATCTAAATTCAAATTAAGATTTTTTTCAATAATTGTCCTTAGAATTCCAATCGCAGCCCTTCTTGCGCCCAAAGGGTCATTGGATCCTGTGGGTCGTTTCTTTTTATTGTCTTTGGTTGATAAAAACAAAGCGCAAATCGTATCGATTTTATCGGCTATTGAAACAACCTGTCCTTCAATTGTTGAAGGAAGTTCTGAATTGGAATAAAGAGGGAAATAGTGTTCTTTTATTCCGTTTGCAATATTATCTTTAATTCCGTCCAGCTTCGCATAATTCTCACCAATAAAACCTTGAAGTTCCGTAAATTCAAAAACAAGTTTTGTTGATAGGTCGCATTTGGATAATTTTGCACATTCAAGAATATCTTCACTGTTATCAATTTTTAGTTCATTTGCAATAAAACTTGATAATTTTTTAAGACGCAGGGTTTTATCGAATAAATTCCCAAAATTCTTTTGGAAAGTCATTCCTTTAAGATTTTCCAGCTTATCAACAAGTTTTGTTTTACTATCTTCCTGATAAAAGAAAATTGCATCTTCTAAACGAGCAAGAATAACCCTTTGGTTTCCTCTTTGAATGTTGGAAAAATCAGATCCTACAAAATTGGCAACTGTTATAAATTTATTAGATAGAACATTGTCTTTATCCCATAAAGGCAAGTATCTTTGATGCTGAATCATAACGGTTGTTGAAACAATAGAAGGAATTTTTAAGTATTTTTTATCGAATTCGCACAAAACGGCAACCGGATATTCCGTTATATATGTAATTTCTTCTAATAAGTCCTCAACATTGGATAAATCAAGCAAAAGCCCGTTTTCTTGCGCTAATTTTTTAGTTGAATCAATAATAATATTTCTTCTTTCAATCTGATTAACAAAAACTTGACCTTTTTTTAGAATTTCAACGTAGTTTTTAGGTTCATCAATTGTTAAATTGCGATTTTTTGAATATCGATGCCCTTGGGTTTTGTTTGTTGCTTTTTTATCAAGAATTGATAAATCAACGATATTAGAACCAAAGAGCGCAACAACATTCTCAATAGGGCGGGAAAATTTTTGTGAATTATATCCCCAGCGCATAAAATGAGAACCTTGGAGTTTTAAGATTAAATTCTCAACTTGTTCTTTTAATATATCCTGTGCGGTTTTTCCTTTGATTTCAACTTTTGCGTAAATATAGTTATCTTTTTGATATAAATCTTTTGTTGTAACGTTATTTTTCTTCGCAAAACCGATTGCAGCCTGACTAAACTCGCCGTCCGGAGTTTTTGCAACAGATAAAATCGGACCTTTAATTTCTTTTGTTAAGGTTTGTTGCGATTCACTCAAATTATCAACCAAAACCGCCAGTCGTCTTGGAGTTGCATAAACTTCAATTTTATCATATTCCAAATTAGAATCTGCAAACAATTTTTTAAACGAGCTTTTTAGCTGCTCAACGGCGCTTGGGATGAACTTATAGGGAAGCTCTTGAACCAATATTTCCAGTAAAAAATCTTTCTTCATAATATGATTGTATTATAAAAAACCAAAACTGAAACAATTTATGTTAAGATATTGAAACAAAACTATAAAAAATTTAAAAAAGGTTTTGAAAAATATCCATTTATGTGTCACATTATTAATATAAGACTGTGGGGTAGTGTATACAATGCAAAATGCGCAAATTACACAAATTGATGAAGAACAAGCCAGAAACGCCAGATTCCTAAGTGCCAGATTAGATAATTCGACAAATCGAAAAAGATATTTAATTGATGTTCTGGGACTTAATTGTGCTGTTAATTATTTTTATTCTAAGAACATTAAAGCTGATACCAAAAAAAGCATTTACAAAGTTCCTCTTCTTTATGAGGAGTTTAGAATTAACGATATTTATTACAACAGCTACAAAATTTATGTTGTAACCCTTTATCAGGAAAAAGTTGTCAAAATCCCAAAAATCCACGCTGAAATGGGTGTTTTGCCTGATTTTTATTTTATTGTCCAAATCGGATCAAGAGTTAAAGAGGCAAAACTTATCGGTTTTATTGAAGGGAAAAACATTGTCAACTCAAAAAGCGATTCCAAATATTATTATCCAAGATTGGATTTGGTTTTTGGATTTGAAAAATTCAAGAGTTTAACCAAATATCCCCTTAAGAAAAAAAATATTACAGACAGCCACGTTGATTGTATGAGTTTGTTTCTAAAGTTCATTGACAAAGACTTATCCTCGACTTATAAAAAACAATTTATTAATCATATAATGAATTGCGAGGCTTGTTTAGCAAGATTCATTGATACAATTGAATTTGAACAAACCGCAAACGCAATTAATCAATATCCCGATATTGTTAATAAAAAACCGATTCAACCGCAACAAACGGTTCAAACAAATCCGATTAATAATTCGATTAATGCTGTGGAACCTGTTGTTATTGAGCCTGAAATCGAGAAAAATCCGCAATACAACGATTATGTTGAACAAGCAACGATTGCTCTTGAAAAAAATGCTCTAAACAACGATTACAAAGGAAAAAGAGCGCAAATTAAAAAATTCATTGAGTCTGTTTTTGTTGATATGCCAAGAATTGAAATCGGACAAATTAAAACCCTTGTTAATACAAACGGCACAAGAACAATAATTACAACAGCAGTATTGTTTTTTGTCCTTATAACTTTTTCTTTAATTTCCCTTAAAGACGCTAAAGAAATTAAAGAACAAAACAGTGAAATTGCCCAATTTGGAAGTGAAAGCGCAAATTATTCCGAAAGTGATTTTAGATTCAACCATCAAGCGCAGCTTATTCCAAAACAAAGAAACATTGAAGAATTCTCAATTAAACAACCAATCCTGGACAAGCCCGTTTACACTCCTGATGTTTCTAAGGTTTCCTGGGAGGCGCCTGAAAGCATTGTTAAAAACAAAGAATATACTAAATTTTTACAATTAACCGGAAAAAACATAAAACTCAACCTTCAGAATGATCTTTTATTGGTTAACGACGCTCCGATTAACAGAGTTGTCAAAGCCGATATTTCGATTGGTTCTTTGGGTGATATTAGAACAATTAAAATCAATAAATCCTCAGGTTCAAGACTCATTGATAATTCGATTGAAAAAGTTGTTACAGATACGCTAAAATTTATGAAACCTCCCGCTCACAGGTTTTTATCCAAACCAATAACAATAACATTGACTGTTGAACTTAATTAATGATATGATATAATCCTTAGTTTATTTTGAGGGTTAGATGGAATTAAATAATAATTATAAAAATTTACAAACAAGCTATTTGTTTTCAACAATTGCTAAAAAAGTTCTGGATTATGTCAATGAAAATCCCGATAAAGAAGTGATTCGTCTTGGAATTGGAGATGTTACAAAACCTTTGTGTAAAAGCGTTGTTGAGGCTCTAAAAAAAGCAAGTTGCGAAATGGGAACACAAGAAGGTTTCCACGGATATGGTCCTGAACAAGGTTATAGCTTTTTAAAGGATGAAATTCAAAAATATTATTATAATAGAAAAATTAATTTAAAAACGCAGGAAATTTTCATTTCAGACGGCGCAAAATCAGATTTAGGGAATATCTTGGATATTTTTTCAAAAAACAACAAGGTTCTAATTCCGGATCCTGTTTATCCTGTTTATGTTGATACAAATATTATGGATGATAGAGAAATTATTTTTTTAGAAGCTAATCAAGAAAATAGTTTCCTTCCTATTCCCGATAAAAACTTAAAAGCTGATATTGCTTATATTTGCTCTCCTAATAACCCTACAGGTGCAACTTACAACAAAGAACAACTAACAACTTGGGTTAATTGGGCGCTTGAGAACAACGCAATAATTCTATTTGACGCAGCCTATGAAAGTTTTGTATCTGAAGACAACTTACCACGAAGTATTTATGAAATCGAAGGGGCAAAATCCTGCGCAATTGAGTTTTGTTCGTTCTCTAAAACCGCAGGTTTTACAGGAACCCGCTGCGGATATACAATCGTTCCCGAGGACCTTAGTTATGGGGATTTGAGCCCGAACAAAATGTGGTTAAGACGTCAAACGACAAAATTTAACGGTGTTCCATATATTATCCAAAGGGGCGCTCAAGCAGTGTTTAGCGAGAATGGACAAAAAGAAATTTTAGAGAATATTAACTATTACAAAAAAAATGCACTTTTAATTGCGCAAACCCTAAAAAAACACAACATTTGGTTTACGGGTGGAATTAATTCTCCTTATATTTGGTTAAAATGTCCAAATAATATGGAAAGCTGGGAATTCTTCAACTTTTTGTTGTACAATATTGCGCTTGTTGGAACCCCCGGATGCGGATTTGGAAAAAACGGCGAAGGTTTCTTTAGATTAACTTCTTTTAATACCTATGAAGCAACAAAAGAAGCAATGGAAAGATTGGATAATTTATTAGGGGATTTATAAAAAGGGGCTTAAGTAGCAGATTACACTAAAAATAGTTAAAACTGCCAAGGTGAACTCGTTTTTCGCATCCTATCAATTATCAGATTCGAAAAACACCTGCACAGGAGGGAAAAAATTACGTCTCGATAAATCTCGACTTATTTTCTAGTCAGTT
>CANAIK010000039.1 GCA_947361225.1 uncultured bacterium | reverse complement strand
GGGAAAAAATTACGTCTCGATAAATCTCGACTTATTTTCTAGTCAGTTCGAAAATAACATTATGATTAGTTTTTAGGAGTATTTAGTGTAAAGTTATATATAAATCCCTATAAAAAATTCTTGCAATTAATTTATTTTTTTGATAAATTTATTTTAGTTGAAGAATTTTTCATCAATAATTTTTGAAAAATTGACAATTAAATAAATTTACCACCAAATTTGCGGATGTAGCTCAATTGGTAGAGTACTTGCCTTCCAAGCAAGATGTTGCGAGTTCGAACCTCGTCGTCCGCTCCATTTTTACAAACAATTAAAAAATTATACAAAAATCCAAAAACTGCGTAACGCAGTTTTTTAATTATAAATTCTGCGGGAGTAATTCAGTGGTAGAATGCAACCTTCCCAAGGTTGACGCCGCGGGTTCGAGTCCCGTCTCCCGCTTTTTTGTGCAGGAATATAAAGTTAGATAAAGATTGTTTTTAAAATTAACCTCAATTTATCAAAATTTTTTTTAAAAACCACACTCTTGAAATCCAATCTTTTGCACTGCAAATAGAATATCAAATAATTTCTCATTATTAATATTTTAGATTTAAGTATTTCAACTTTAAGTGATAAATTCTTTTATTTGTGCTAATATAATCTTATGCAAGCCAAGATTCTATACATTATAGCGGGTGCGAATGGCAGCGGTAAAAGTACTTTAGCAACTGAACTTTTACCATCAGAAAACTTGGCGTTTTTAAATGCCGACGATATTGCAAAAGAAATCTGTCCTAAAAATATTGAAAGCGTAAAAATTAAAGCAGGCAAGATTGTCTTAAAAAAGCTGGAAAACTTACTTAATTCCGAAAAATCTTTTGCCATTGAAACAACATTAGCGGGTAAAAATCATATAAAAACTATTCGCAAAGCCAAAGAATTAGGTTACCAGATAGTTTTAATTTATTCATATTTGGACAATCCCATTTTGTGTGAAAACAGAATAAAAATTAGAGTTTTAAATGGCGGTCACGATATTCCTAAAGAGGATATTATTAGGCGTTTTTATCGAAGCAAAAAAAATTTTTGGTATTTGTATAAAAGTTTGGTCGATGAATGGAATTTATTTTATAACGGAACAACGGAGTATATTTTAGTTGCGCAATATGCCAATAGAGAAATTAGAACATTCAGTGAAAATTTGTATAATGAATTTATTAAGGATTTTGAATAATGACTAAATTATCTGAAAAATTGTTAAAACTAGGGAATAGAGCTATAAAAAAAGCGCAGGAAAATAATCGTAAAAATGGAATTCCAAATGTTTATTGCATTAATGGGAAAATAATTTTTGAACTACCCAATGGCGAACTAACAACGCAATATAAATTTTAATAAATTCTTAAGCTATTCTTTTTCCTCAGACAAAAGTCCTTCGACTAAATCGATTTGATTTTTTAGTTTATCAAGTTCACGTTCAAGATTGGATCTGGTTTTTGCCTTTTTAATTTTTAGTCTTATTTTTTCTTTCTCGCTCAACTCCCCGATTGCGTTAACAACAACCCCTACAATGACGTTCATTACGATAAAAGAGGAGGACAGGATAAACAAAACAAAATAAATCCAAGCAAAAGGATACACTGCAATAACAGGACGGGCAATTCCCATTGACCAGCTTTCTAAGGTCATTATTTGGAAAAGTGAGAACATTGACTTTCCAATTGTTCCGAAAAACTCGGGGAAAGCCTCTTGAAACATTGTTGTTCCCATTATTGAAAAAATATAGAAAATTAAAAGCAATAAAACACTTGCCCAGGCAACGTTTGGAATTGATTCTATTATTGCTTGGACAATAATTCTCAATCTTTGCAATCGAACAACCAGTCTTAGTGCTCTTAGCGCCCTTAAGACTCTAAATGCCCTAAATGATGAGAAAATTCCCCCTGTTGGAATCCAAGACATTGCAACAAGAATAAAATCGAAAATATTCCAAGGGTCTTTAAAAAAAGATTTCCCATAAACGTATAATTTAATTATAATTTCAATTGAGAAAATAATAACGCAAATATTACAGGTTAAATTGAGAAAATCGCCGTATTGTTTGTGGATTTGAGGATAAGTCAAAAGCCCCAATACAATTGAGTTAAAGATTATTACAGCCAGGATAAAATTAACCGTAAACTTATGTTCAATAAAAAGTTGTAAATTCTTTTTCATAGAATTATTATATTACAAAAATAAATTTGTGTTAGAAACTTCTTCAATTGTTTTTTTATTTGCATTAACTAAACTAATTGGTTTATTGGAAAAAACATATTGAGCGGTTTTTTGAATGTCATAAGGATTAATTTCTTCCAACAAATCAAAATTATTCTTCATTCCCATAAGTCCGGGGGCTGTTTTTAAGTTATCAAGAATTGATATAAGAAAATCTAAATCAGAATTGCAAGAATTCATAACTTCCCTTCGAAAAGCACTTTTTGCTTGTTCCAGTTCTGTTTTTGTAATTGGTTTTGTAAGCAATTCCTGGATGTTTTTATCGAACCCCAGAAAAATTTTATTAACATCATTGCAACTTGAGGAAAGTTTAAGTTCAATTGCTCCTAAGCACCCGTCAAAAATACATTCTGTTCCAACATCATAAGCGAGTCCCTGTTTTTCTCTTAAATCATTATATAGTCGATTCCCCAAAACATTGGACAACAAGGTAAATCTAATAATATCCTTAGGGTTATTATTAATTCTAAAATTATAAATCTTGGAAAAATCACCCTGTGGTTCTATTTGTTCTTTACAATAAACATTTTTCGTATTCTTCGGTTGATAATTCTCAAATGCAATATCTTTTCTATAAGAAAAACCGACTGTGTTAATCCCGCTTGCAATCTTATTTAAAAGCTCGGGATTATCGCAAAAAGGAGCGCTTACAACAACCAGGGAAGAAGAATTTTTAATAACTTCATTATAATAGCTTTTTAGCTCATCTAAAGTTAAGGTTTCAAGCGCTTTTTTAATATCTTGCGAATTTTTGTTATATTTGTTTCCAAAAGCCTCTTTTTGATAAATATTCTTAGAGTTTTCTTTTTGATTCTCAATTTCAAAAAGAACTTCTCTTTTTGCTTTGTCGAATTTTTCTTTAGTAAAATCCACATCAAAACTATTCTTTAGAATTTTTAATGTTTTATCAATATTGTCTTTTTTGGTTGATGAAATAAAAGCAAAACCCGAATGCAAATCCAACATTGAATAAATTGTTGAATTATTCATAATTTGATTGTAGCTTTGTTCAATATTTAAAGGATTCTTCATTTTCTCAAGCACGTACTTTGCGCTTATATTATAAGAACTCAAATTCGGATTATAAAGTTCTTTAGTTATAGCGCATTCGCTGTTTTTCGAATTAATTGCGATTAAAGTTGTGTTGTCGGGCAATTTTGCGCTCCAAACAGGTTCTTTTGTATAAGGATACAAATTATGCGCAACCAATTGATTTGTAAGGTCAATTGGTCTTATTTCCTTAGATAAAATAATTGGTTTAACATAACCTTTAGAATTTTGGTATTTTTCTTCAATTTGAGCTAAATTCGTACCCTTAGGGTGTTCTACCACCATTGAAAAGTTATCAAAATCAAGATATTTAATCGCTTCGATAATATCTTTTTTATCTAAGTTCTCAATTAATTCTTTTTCGTTGTTATAGTTGTCATTAAGAAGATTTGTCGTAGTTTTTGAAGTTATTGTTAAATTATTTTTATATTCAGATTCTAATTCTTGAATAAGATTATTTTTTATATATTCAATTTGATAATCGTCTATCGAATCCAATTTAAATTTTTCAAGTTGTTCTTTAAGGTTAAACAAAAGCTCATATTCGTTGGTTTTAGATAAATTTGCTTCAAGGGATAAAATATTATAGTTATCATTTAAAGAAGAATTAAGACCATAAAAATTAGTAAGGGTTGAAATTAGTTGAACTAATGCATTAATTCTAACCTGTTCTTTTGCGTTTTTTGCTCCGGGGATTAAAAATCCGAGTCGCAAATAGCCTTGCGTATCGTTTTTAGATACAACATCTTTCCTTTTAACACCCCTGCTAATAGGAAAAATAGGTTTTTGAGCTATTGTTTGACCCCTGTTTTTTGATGCTTCTAAAAAAGACTTAGAAACACTTTTAATTAACTCATCGGGTTCAAATTCACTTGTTATCGAACAAGTAATATTATTTGGATTGTAATATTTTTTATGATAATTAAACAAATCTTCTTTTTTTATTGAATCTATTGTTTTTTCGTCCCCCGCAACAAGGTCAGATTCATAATCCGAGTTAATAAGCTGTTTAATTAAAAGATTCGTTGTCAATTGGTTCTCGTCTTGATTATATTTTTCAATTTCAGCCTTAACAATGGCTTTTTCCTTATCAAGCTTATCAAAGTTAGGATTGTAAATCATATCGGATAGAATATCGACCGCTTTTTCGATATTCTCCTTTTTGTTGTTATCTAAAGTGATATAAAAATTTGTATCATAGGTTGTTGTTGCAGCGTTTGTGTATCCGCCCAGATTTTTAACTTCGGATTCAATTTGAGGATATTTTTTACTTGAATGATAAATTGAATGTTCAATTAAATGGGATAATCCTTTTTGTCCTTTATCTTCGCACAAAGACCCAACCCCGACCCTGCATTCAATCGAAGGACAGCCCGATTTTTTAATTAAACCGATTTTTTGTCCGCTGGAAAGTCTGTAAGCGTGAATTTCATCGTTATTTGGAGTTTTATAAACCCCGAGTTTAATATAATCGCTCTTAGGAATCGGATAATAAGACAAATTTAGGGGAGCTTGATTTGTTCTATTGTTTTTTATAATAGAATCTTTTTTTATAACCCTATAAGGATTATAGCTGTTGTTTATAGGATTAAAATTAATCATTATATTTATATAAAAACTAAAATTAAACTAGAATTGCTTATAAATTAAGAACATATATAAATTCATATAAATAAATATTGCCCCCAATGTATCTTACAGATCTTCTGTCTAAGGTAAAACCCCAGGACAAAAAAATAGAATAAATTTGATTTTTCCCGTTAACAATCGGAACTTTGAGTTTATTTATATTTAATTTTTGAGCTTTTTTCTTGAGCAGTTCAATAATTTTCAATCCATAGCCCTGTTCTCGATATTTTTTAATAATAAAAAATTTAGAAACATACAAAGATTCTTCTTTTTTTTGAATTTCCAAAAAACCGATAAGTTTTAGTTTATCTTTAATTAAATAAAATTCGTATTTTTTTTCCTTAATTTCCTCAATGACAATTTCTTTTTTAAGAAAAAAGGAAATATTCAAAAACTCTTCCTTGGTAAGAATTGACGAGTAATATTCTTTAAGCAAAGGACGTTCAATTCGAATTAGTTGTTTTACTAATTCCAAAGCGCTTGATTTAACCCTAATCAACTCAACCATTAAAAAACCTTTAATTGTATAAATAAAAACCGAATTACTAGATTATTTATAAACAGAAAAAATGGATAAGTCAAGAAAACAATAAAAAAAATCCCTTCCAGATTGGCTGAAAGGGGGAATTTGTAAGTTTGATATCCTCGGGTTTTAATAATTACTCTCTTGTATATATAAAGTATATTTAGGATATAAAATTGCTATATAATTTATATTTTTCTTAATTTTTCTTAATAAAAACCGAAAAACCCTTTCAAAATAAGGATTTTGAAATATTAAGTTTCTTTAAGCAAAGCTCAAAAAATGAAATCCGTTTTAATATTTCTTAATAAACATCTTGTAAAACATAATTCAAAATGATATATTAAGTATATAAAGATTATATATTGTTGTGTTGCAAAAGGGGTATTATATGAAAAATTCTAAAAAAATCGATTTATCTGATAAAGAATTAATTGTAAGAGCTCAAAAAGGAGATATTTATTCAAGAAACCAACTTATTGAAAAACATATTCCTCTGGTTAAAAAAATTGCTCGAAAAACCATTCAATACGGTTCTTTATCTAATAACGATTTAATCCAGGAAGGAATTCTGGGACTAATTAGCGCAATTGAGAAGTTTAACCCTTCCTTAGGATTCAAATTTGCAACATATGCGTCCTGGTGGATAAAACAAGCAATGTTTAAAGCATTGTCAGAGCAATCCTATGCTTATAATGTTCCTGTTTATATTCAAGAAACATTGTCTCGATACAATAAAACAAAACAGGAAATGGAACAAAGGGAAAACAGGGAAATCCCCAAAAAAGACGTTGCAAAAAAACTCAATTTAACGGAAGAAAAAATTGATACGTTTTTATCTGCTCTAAATAAAGCTCTTTCAATTGAAACAGGGGCAAAGTTGACCGATAACAAAGAACTTAGCTTATCTGAAATTATAGAGGATGAAAAACAGAACGTTGAGCAACAAATTATTGATTTAGAGCTTAAAAAAGACATTATAAAAGCGCTTGATAACTTAAAAAGCGTTATTGTCCTAAGATTTGGACTTATGGATAAGAAAAAACAAACCTTAGAACAAATCGGGAATTCTTATGGCGTAACTAAAGAATGCATAAGACAGATTGAAAAAAGAGCGCTCAATAAAATAAAAAATGATAATTTATTAATTTCATATAAATAATTTTAATGTTAGAATTGTCTTATCTAAAAAAGGATAAGACAAATGGAAGAAAAACTGGCTGAAAAAATTGTTGATAAAGCGCAAAACGAGGTTCTTGACAGATTCTTCGAACTTGATAAGATAGCTGAGTTCAATCAAAAAAAAGTTTTAAGCGCTTTCTATAACAATAAAATCGGAGAAGAACATTTTTACACAGTATCCGGATACGGACACGATGACATCGGAAGAAGTGCTCTGGATAAAGTTTATAGCGATGTTTTTAAAACCGAATCGGCAATTGTTCGACCCCATTTTGTTTCAGGATCCCACACAATTGCCTGCGCTTTATTTGGAGTCTTAAGACACAACGACAGATTAGTTTCCATTGCAGGAGAACCCTATGACACAATGCAACAAATTATAGGGTCGAGAAAAAGCGAGGATTACGACTCCAGCTTAATGGGCTGCGGGGTCAAATACTCCGAAGTTCCTCTAAAAAACGAAAAAACAGTGGATTTTGACAATATTGAAAAATATTTACTTCCCGATACCAAAATGGTTCTAATTCAGCGTTCAAGGGGTTATTCGCTTAGAGATTCTTTAACAATATCCGATATTGAAAAAATTATAAAAATTGTTAAAGGTAAAAATCCAAATATTTGTTGTTTTGTTGATAATTGCTATGGAGAATTCACCCAAACCCAAGAACCAACGGAAGTTGGGGCGGATTTAATTGCAGGAAGCTTAATTAAAAACCCCGGCGGAGGAATTGTCGAAGCAGGGGGATATATTGCGGGATTAAAAAAATACGTTGACCTTGCAGCCAGAAGATTAACAGCTCCCGGGATAGGGTCTGAGGGCGGCGCTATGCACAATCAAACAAGAATAATTCTTCAAGGATTATTTTTAGCTCCCTCAATCACCATTGGAGCACTCAAAGGCGCAGTTTTAGCCTCTTGCGTATTTGAGAATCTCGGATTTAAGACATTGCCCAAGGTTAACGACACAAGATGCGATTTAATTCAAACAATTGAATTTGATTCAATAAATCAACAACAAACTTTTTGTCGAATGGTTCAAAAGTATTCTCCAATTGAAAGTTACTTAACCCCAATCCCCGACACGGTTCCGGGGTACGATTGCAATTTACTTATGGCAGGTGGAAGTTTTATTGAAGGATCCACAATCGAACTCTCCGCAGACGGACCCACAAGACCCCCTTACGCAATTTATATGCAGGGCGGATTAAGCTATTATCACGTAAAAATCGCCCTTAAGGGAATTGTCGCTGAGTTAATTAAAACTAAATCTATTCATATCGAAGAGCATCAATTGGATTAAGCAAAGACGCTTTATAAGCGGGATAATACCCAAATACAATCCCTACAAACCCCGAGAATCCAAAAGAAAGAAGAATTGGTCCTAAGGTAATTAGAATAGGAGTGCTAAATAAGGTTCCGATTAATAAAGAAATTACAATTCCCGCTAAAACCCCTATTAATCCGCCAATTAAAGATAAAACCAAGGCCTCAATTAAAAATTGAGATCTTATATCTTTTCTTCTTGCTCCAATTGCCATTCTAATTCCGATTTCTTTTGTTCTTTCAGTCACTGAAACAAGCATTATATTCATTATTCCAATTCCACCTACAATTAAAGAAACAGAGGCAATTGAAGCCAAAAGAATCGCAAAAGTTTGAACGGTCGATTTCATTTTTTCTTGAAATTCGGCACTGTTTCTAATTTCGAAATCATTAACCTGTGTTTTTCCAAGATTGTGTCTTCTTCTTAGGATTTCCTCAATATCACTTTGCGCAATTTGAGTATCCTCTAACGATTGAGCCTTAATTAGAATTTGATTGACAGACCCCGGGAAATCCACTCCAAAAACTTTTCTTTGAGCCGTTGTAATCGGGATAAAAATTAAATCGTCTTGATCCATTGGACCCATTTGTCCTTTGGATTTAAGGGTTCCTATAACTTTAAAAGGCACATTTGTGATTCTTATCGTTTTTCCGATTGGATTAATATCCCCAAACAGCTCGCTTTCAACCGTGGAACCAATTATTGCGACTTTTGAGGCAGAATTGTTTTCTTCTTCGTTAATTGTGCGCCCGAGCTCAATTTCATAGTTTTTAACGTATAAATAAGAACTTGTAATCCCATAAATTGAGGTTTGCCAGTTTTGATTGCCATACATTACCTGTTTTGAGGAATTAAGAACGGCTGCAACGGAATCCACCCCACGAGCCTGCTTTTTGATTGCTTGAGCGTCTTTTATATTGAGCGTTGGTTTGGTTCCTGTGCCCATTGAAACACCACCGGTTTTAGCGGTCGCAGATCGCACGGTTAGGAGGTTTGAACCCATTGATTCCATGTTCGCTTGAACCTGTTTATTAGCGCCCGACCCGATTGCAAGCATTATAATTACAGCACTAACACCAATAATTATCCCAAGGGAAGTTAGAATCGATCTCATTTTATTCACTTTTAAGGAATTAAGTGCAATTTTTAGGGTGGATTTAAAATCTATCATTATTTATCCTTTTTTATATCAGAAACGATTTTTCCATCTTTAAATCTTATAATTCTTTTGGTATATTGAGCGATATCCTCCTCGTGGGTTACAAGAACAATAGTTTTATTGTATTTTTCGTTTAAACTGACAAAAAATTCCATAACATCAATACTTGTTTTAGTGTCTAAATTCCCGGTCGGCTCATCCGCTAAAATTAAAGGGGCATCGTTTACAATAGCCCTTGCAATTGCAACTCTTTGTTGTTGACCCCCTGACATTTGAGAGGGAAGATTGTTTTCCTTTTTTTCAAGACCCACGATGCTTAATGCTCTTGACGCCCTTTTATAGCGTTCTTCTTCGGGGATTCCTTTATAAATCATTGGAAGACAAACATTGTCAATTGCGCTTGTTCGACTAATTAAATTGAATCCCTGGAAAACAAATCCGATTTTATTATTCCTAATATCCGATAATTCATCAACAGATAAGTTAAGAACATCGACTCCGTCTAAAAAATAGCTCCCTTTAGTCGGTTTATCAAGGGTTCCTAACATATTCATACAAGTGGATTTGCCTGAGCCCGATGCTCCCATTATTGCAACAAACTCTCCTTTGTCAATTGAAAAGGAAACATCGTTTAAGGCATAAAAAGTTTCATCCCCCATTTGATATGTTCTTATTGCGTTATTAACTTCGATTAATGCCATAATTATCCTTAAATCGGTGGTCTTCTCATTGAGGTTTGTTTATTTTTTTTATTTTTATTGAGATCTTGGATTATTACTTTATCGTTAACTTGAAGTTCACGAGAAATTACTTGGGTTTTGTTATCGTCCGATAATCCAAGTTCAACTTCAACCCTTTTTGGTTCTTGTTTATCAAGAATCCAAATTCCTTGGGTTTCGTATTTTTTATTGTTATTAGAAGGACTAAATTTAAAGGCTTTATTATCAACACAAAGAACATCTTGAGCACTTCCAACAATAATTGAAACATTAGCGCTCATTCCTGGGATTATCAACCCTTCTTCGTTATCAACGGAAATTATTACAGAATAAGTTACAACATTATTGGTCGTGGTTGATGCAAGTCTTACCTGGCTCACTTTTCCCTCAAAAACCCTATCCTGATAGCCGTCAAGACTGTATTTTGCGCTTTGTCCTACTTTAATTTTTCCGATATCAGCCTCAGATACACTTGTTTCAATTTGCATTTTGGTTAAATCCTGCGCAACTTCAAATAAAGTCGGGGTGTTAAAACTTGCAGCCACAGTTTGACCCACATCGACCGCCCTTGAAATTACCACTCCGTCTACAGGGGAGGTTATTTTTGAATACCTTAAATTAGTTAAGTTATTATCCAAACTGGCTTTAGCGGCACTTACCTCGGCTTTAGCAGAATCCACTTCGGCTTTTGCCTGCAAATAATTGGCTTGCGCCAGTTCAACATCGTCTTTTGAAACATAATTTTTTTCATATAAATGTTTATATCTTTGATAATTATTTTTTTTGTAAGCAAGGGTCGAATTTGCCTTAGAATAAGCAGCGTTTGCGTTTCGAAGTTTTGCTTTTGATTGATCAACGTTTGCTTCGAATAAGCTTGGATCGAGCTCTGCTAAAAGTTGTCCTTTTTTAACGGTCGAATTATAATCAACATAAATTTTTGCAACAGTTCCTGAAACCTGGGTTCCGACTTCAATTGTATTAATCGGTTTAATTGTCCCGGAAGCCTCAACGTATTGGGTTATTGTCCCTTTTTCAATAACTTTGGTAATATATTTAGGTCCGCTTTTTTGTTTAAGCAAAAAAATTGAACAAATAACCAGAACTATTGTTAATCCTATAATTATATAACGTTTTTTCATTATTTACCTAACCCCCATTGATTTTAACAAGGTTTCTCTTGCGCTGTTGTAGTTAAATACCGCCTCAACGAAATTAAGTTGCGCTGTGTTGTAGTTAGTGAGTGCGTCTTGAAGTTCAACGTAGTTATTTAAACCAACGCTGTATCTTCCGTCCGCTAATTCAAAATTCTCAAGAGTTGCCCTTACTTTTTCGTTTAACAGTGGAATTTTCTTTTCTAGGGTTCTCATATTAACGTAATTATTCTGAACTTCGAAAAAAATATCCGCTTTTGCAATATTTATATTATAAAGTGCAATATCAAGATAACTTTTTGCCTCTTCGATTTGATAATGGGTCATAACGGGATTTAAAGCCCCTAAACCTACGCTTGCTCCAAGTTGCAGGGGACTTGAATAGCTTGATTCGTTTTTTGTATAACCCCAGCTCAAATCAGAAGTAATTTCAGGCGCATATTGTTTTTTTACCGCTTTTAAGGATTGTTCCTGAACTTGAACTAACATTCGATTGGATTTTAAATCCGGTCTTAATTCAAGTGCTTGATTAACAGCCTCTTGTTTTGAAATTACAAGGGGTTTAAATTCAAAATTCTCGATAATATCGTTGTGTTCAATCCCGCTTGTAAGCATAATTAAACCATCGTCTGTTTTTTTAACAATATTTGCTATTGGTTTTATTGTCATCATATTCTCGATTTTTTTTCTGTAATCAGCCTTTAAAAAACCGAAATTCTCAGTGTTCTCAACCACAAAAGGGTCGTCTTCCTGATAAAACATTGAATTTTTTAGCGCAATCATTGAAACTTGAAGGGAATTTCTTCCTTCAACAAGCTGGATTTTTGCATCCGCCAAATTAACCTGTGCGTTAACTACATCGATTTTTGATTTCAAACCCTCGTCGAACATTGCTTTTGTTCTTTCATAATTAAGCGTTTGAATTCTAACATTCTGTTCGTAAATATCGAGTTTGGCTAAAGCGGCTAGAACTTTGTAATAATTAATTTTAACATCATAAATAACACCTAAGATATCCCAATCATAGTCGTATTGGGCGGATTGAACATCAAATTTTGACATATCAATTCTTGCTTTGGTTCTTCCAAAATCCCAAACCAATTGAGAAATTCCAACGTTAAAGCCAATTGAGTTCTCGTGGGAGTTAATAATTCTTGATCCTTGATTTGAATTATGGTTGTAGTTTACCCTTGAAGTTAATCTTGGGGCAAAATTCGCTCTTGATTCTCCGACTTGAGCTTTGGAGGCTTTTATTCTTTCATATGAAACAGATAAATTCGGATTATGGGAAATTGCATATTCAACACAATCAGACAAACTAAAAACAGGTAGTTTTGAAAAAGGAATTTTGGGTTTTCCCTCTTGAACCTTAGGCAGTTCAATTTCTTTTATTCTTTCTTTTTTTACTTTTTTTGTTTTTTTAGTCTTTTTTACTTTTGTTTCCTCAATTGCAAAACAATTGTTAAAAAATAAAAAAGACAAAATTATTAAAGATAATATTTTTTTTATCCTACCCATAGAAAACATTCTACAACAAAAAAACAATTGATTCTATAGTATAATAATATTTATGGAGAAAAGATACTATCCTTTAAGTAAATACTTATATAAAACTTTTTCTAAAAAAGTTTACAAAATTACGCTAGATGCCGGCTTATACTGCCCGAATCGAGACGGGACAATATCATTCGGGGGTTGTATTTTTTGCGATGACAAAGGAAGTTATTCAAGATGTATCGAAGAAAAACAACCCATTGAAATCCAAATTAAAAAAGGAATCGAAAAACTTTCAGCTCAATTTAAAGCCGAGGCTTTTATCGCTTACTTTCAATCGTTTTCCAATACCTATAGCGATGTTGAGAATTTAAAAAAGATTTACAACAGCGCTTTTTGCGACGATAGAATTGTGGGGATTTCAATTGGCACAAGACCCGATTGCGTGGACAAACAAAAACTTGATTTAATTGCAACTTACAAGCATCCGACTATTGAATACGGGATTCAGAGCGCTAATAATGAAACACTTAGATTAATTAACAGAGGTCACGATTTTGAATGTTCCAAAAAAGCGATTATTGAAACGAAAAAAAGAAAAATAAGGGTTTGTGCTCATATTATTCTTGGTTTTGAGAATGAGAATCGACAAATGATTATTAATAGCGCCAAAAAAATAGCCGCTCTTGAGCCTGATGCAATTAAAATCCATATGCTGACGGTATTAAAAGACGCTCCTTTGTATAAACAATATATTAAAAAACCTTTTTATTTAATGACGCAAGAACAATATTGTGATTTAGTAGCGGAAATTCTTGAATATATGCCCGAAAACACAGTAATTGAAAGAATAGCAGGAACCGGATACTCGGAAACCACATACGCACCCCAATGGGTCAATCGAAGGTTTGAAATTCTTAATTTAATTGATAAAATAATGATTCAAAAAAATATCTATCAATCGGATAAATATTGTGATATTAATAAAGAAGGCAATTTATAATTTCTATTTTATATATATAATAACTTTGTTAAAATTTAATAAGGAAAAAATTTATGAGAAATTGGATTATAGTTCTATTAATTTTTGTGGTACCTCTTGGGTTTTATGCCTATTTAGACGCAAAAGCGCAAAACGACGCTATGTGTCAGGTTAAAGGCGGACAAGATATTAATAACTCGAAAGTAAAAATTATTAAATTTTCTTCTC
The DNA here is from genome assembly GCA_947361225.1 of uncultured bacterium. Classification (GTDB taxonomy): domain Bacteria; phylum Cyanobacteriota; class Vampirovibrionia; order Gastranaerophilales; family Gastranaerophilaceae; genus RUG14156. The sequence goes on along the minus strand of CANAIK010000039.1, from coordinate 3,831 downwards.
CAATGTGTTCTGAGTGCAAAGAGGCGGCCTTGGAAATGGATAAAGCGCTAAAAAACTACAAAGAAGGAGTTGTGGTTGAAGAAATTAATGTTGTTGAAAACACGGGAAAAGGAGTTGAATATAATAAAGCTGCAATTAAAAAATACAAGGTTGCGCTGGTTCCAACCCTTGTATTTGTTGACAGGGAAGGTCATACAATAAAAAAACACGAAGGCGCTATGAAAGCAGACGAAATTGTTAAGACATTAGATGGAATTAAATAAAAAATGATTGAACAAATAACGACAAATCTTAGTCAATACTTACAAAACGGTGAATTTTCAATCCTATTTTTGCTAATTGCATTCCTCGGGGGGATTCTTGCTTCCATTTCCCCCTGTTCGATAGGGATGCTGCCCTTAATTGTGGGCTATGTCGGAGGATATGGAGATAATAATAAATTAAAAACCTTAATCCAACTAAGTTCATTCACCTTGGGACTGGGGGTCATTCTAACTTTAATCGGGCTTATTTGCGCTATAACGGGAAATGTTTTTGTCTCAATAGGGGGAAGTTATTGGATTCTATTTCTAGCTTCTTTTATTCTAATTATGGGATTAAATATCCTGGGACTGGTGGAGCTCAATTTATCCCCGATTGTTAAAAGAATCCCTAAAGGCAACAGCACAAGTCTTTTTATATATCCTTTTATAGTGGGAATTCTTTTTGCCTTCGCCGCAAGTCCTTGTTCAACCCCAATTTTAGCGGGAATTATGGGTTTTGCCGCACTAAGTAAAAATCTTTTATTAGCAGGATTAATGCTCCTTTGTTTTTCTTTAGGACAAGGGGTAATCGTAATTCTTGCAGGAGTTTTCACCTCATTTTTAAAAGGGGTTAAAAATTTTTCCAATGTATCTGAAATCTTAATGAAAATTTCAGGAATTCTATTAATCCTTGCAAGTATTCTTATTTACATTAAAGTTTTTTCAAAATTCTTCTAAAGAAAATCCCTGCTTATACAAGCAGGGGTATAGAATTTGTATCTTAAAAAACTATTTTTTATCGGCAAATTCACTATCAATTCTTAAAAACACCGGTTTAATTTCTTCTTTGGAAATTAATTTTTGAGCTTTTATATTATTAAACATTATATCATCTAATTTGGTGTTAATATCGAATTTAAGCTGTTGCGCCATTAATTTTGCAATATTAGGACAATATGGTTCAATAAGAACACTTACAGTACACATAAGTTCAAGAACAACATACAAAACCTGTCCGCATTGAGTCCATTTTTCTTCTTTAGCTAATGTCCAGGGGGCATTATCGGTTACAAATTTATTAATTTCGTCAATAAACTCCATAAGTTCAACTGAAGCCTCCTGAACTTCAAAAGAATCGAAATGGGCTTTTGTATTATTAATTAATTTTTTTGCACGATTAAATAATTCATTATCAACGATAAACTCCTGCTTAATTTCCCCTTCAAAATACTTAACAAGCATTGATAAAGTGCGATTTAATAAATTGCCCATAGAATTTGCAAGTTGAGAATTAACCTTTTCTTTAAAATCAAGGTCGGAGTAATTCCCGTCTTTTCCAACAGCAGCGCTTGTTGCAAGATAATATCTAAGTGCGTCAGGAATCTTTAGTTCAAAACCCTTAAGAACATTCTGCGCTGAAACCACATTCCCTAATGATTTAGACATTTTTGCCTCATCAAGAGTAATCCATCCGTGCGCAAGGATATGTTTCGGCAAAGGTAAATCAAGCGCTAAAAGGATTGCGGGCCAATAAATTGCGTGGAATTTTAGAATGTCTTTTCCAATAACCTGAACATTTGCAGGCCAATATTTTTCAAATAATTCGGAACTTCCGTTGGGATCATACCCTAAAGCTGTAATATAGTTAGATAGTGCGTCTATCCAAACATAAATAACCTGACTATCGTCGTCTAGAACATCGATTCCCCAACTAACACTTGATTTGGATCGAGAAACCGAAATATCTTCAATATTATCGAGCTGGTTTAAAACCTCTTTAGCTCTAAACTCGGGGATAATAAAATCCGGATTATTTTTAATATGATTGATAATTCTGTCTTTGTATTTTGTTAATTTGAAAAAATAATTCTCTTCGCTAACTTTTTCGGGCTTTTTTTTGTGAATAAGACAACAACCGTCTTCGTCAAGGTCTTTATCCGATAAAAAACATTCACAGCCGGAACAATAAAGCCCCTCGTAGGAATGTTTATAAATATCCCCTTTATCGACTAATTTTTTGAAAATTTTTTGAACGATTTTTTTATGATTAGGGTTTGTTGTTCGAATTAGCTGATTATAGTTAATATCGAGTAAATTCCAGCAATCTTCGAATTGTTTTGCGTTTTTATCGCAGAATTCCTGAGGCGTAATATCGAGTTCTTGTGAAGTTTTTTGAATTTTTATTCCGTGCTCATCACATCCTGTTAAAAAATAAACATTACCAGATCTTTTATAGAAATGACGAACAATAACATCCGTTAATATTTTCTCATAAGCGTGTCCAATATGCGGAGCGCCGTTTACATAATCAATTGCGGTTGTAGCGTAAAATTTTTCCATTATTTTCCTTTTATATTTGTAAAAATCATAGAAAAATTATATCACAAAAAAATTATTCTTTCCAACCGGCACGAGCTCCCGAATAAGTGTAGATAAAAGGCAGAATCTTACTTACGGGAATAATTTTATCGATTTTCGGGAATCCGATTTTGATTGTTGCAATAACATCATCAAAATTTGCAATTGAATCTTTAATTGTATATTTTCTATCGGGTTCTGTGTCTTCTTTGGTTAGATTTGTAATTTTTGTTGCAATGAACGCTCCTGTTGTCATTGCAATAAACGACCCTATAATTCTTGATATGTTATTATCAAGTTTTTTGAATTTATTACAAGCACTAAGAGTTAAAGTAACAAGAATCATCGGAATTGACATGTTCATTATTTGAAAACCCGCCTCTCGGACTTTTCTTTCACGAGAATCTTTATCCGCTCCCTTGGATCCTCCAATAACGCCCCCGGCATTAGCCAGAACCGCAGTTGTTATCATATCGAGCGCTTCAACAAAAGGAACTTTAGAATCAGGGTTTAATCCTTTTTTTGCTAGAATTGATTTATTTAAACTCTTATAAGCGGTTTTAGATAAAGCAATTCCTCCTGCGGCTCCGATTGCAGCACCGACAAGGGGTTTTAAATCCATTTTTTGGTCTTTTTTCTTATTATAACTTGTATAAGGTTTAAAATTGCTGAATAATTTTGTTTCGTGTAACATAGTTTCTTTCCGCCATTAATATAAAAGCAGAAAATAATTTTTTTTGCGCTTAAATACTAAATTTCTTCAAATTCATCCTTCGATGCCTGACAAACAGGACAAGTCCAGGAATCGTCCAAATCTTTAAAATCTATATTATTATTTTCACTAACCTTGTAAATATATCCGCAAACCGTACATATATAGTCTTTCATAGGTCCTCCTTTTTATTTATTCTATTTCAATTTTTGAAAAAATATATAAGACAACAGATTAATTTTTATTTACAAAAATTTACATAAAGTAAATTTAAGCTCATAAAAATACTTTATTAAGTTATAGGGGTTTTAATAAGGAGAACACACACTATGTCAAATGTGTCAGGATTGGGATTATCCTCCGAAAGGTGGGAGACTATGGTGCAAGAACAAACAAATTGCACTAAAGCAAAACTGCAAGGTCACGTTTCCAATGAAAGCTCAAAATCCAATGTCAGCTCAACAGAAAATCAAGAAAAAATCCTCAATGACGACGAGGGAATTCTTTCTTTTCTTGAAA
>CANAIK010000038.1 GCA_947361225.1 uncultured bacterium | reverse complement strand
AACGGCTGCAAATATTGTTATGCAAATTATAATTTCGAAACCGTAAATAAAAATTGCTCTAATTATCACAAAGAAAGCGCAATTTTATGTGATAAAATCAACCCCAATTTAGATAGAATTGTTGAAAGAAAAGTTGAATCTTTAAAAATTCGCCAATCAAAATTTAACTTCGACTAATTTTTTGTTATAATTTTTTTATGGAGGATTTGTTTGGTTTATTAAAACAACTAAGATTCGAACTTTCAAAAAGTGAGGAAATTCCTGCGTTTTGCGTTTTTTCCAATAAAACTTTGGATGATTTAATTGAAAAATTGCCTCAAAATTTAGACGAACTTAAAGAAGTTTATGGTTTTGGGAAGACAAAAATCGAAAAGTACGGATTACAGGTTCTTGAAATAACAAAAAATTATAAAAAAGAAGAAAACCCAAGGATTAAAAAAGAAGACAATATTGTTGAAAGTACTGTTTATAATTGTATTAAAAAATTTAACGGGGAATTTGGAAAACAAGGGGTTATAAAAATCCTAAAGGGTTCAAACGCTGTTTTTAACACTTATTACACAGAACTTTATTATAAAAGTGCAATAAATTCGGAGTTTTTTTCAAAATTAGAAAAATACCCCAAAAAAGATATTGAAAACGCACTTTTAGCTTTAATTAACAAAAATAAAATTATGAAAACTCCTGGTACAAGACCCCTTCTTCGAATTGTGGATGTTGATTATTCAAAAATTAAAACCAAAAAACTAAAAGTTACAAATTCAATAAAAATTAACATTAAAGAGAATAAAATTGACAATAAAGATAGAAATTTCCACAAAAAACGCCTGTGTGAAATTTTTGGATACAAAGATTTTCACGATAATCAATGGAGTGTTACAAAAAAACTACTGGACAACAAAAGGGTTTTAATTATTGAAAAAACAGGGTTTGGGAAGTCTTTGTGTTATCAATATTGCGCTAATTTATTTAAAGGTACAACACTTGTGTTCTCGCCCCTTTTGTCTTTAATTCGAGATCAGGTTGAAACCCTTAAGGAAAAAGGAATTAAGGCGGATTGCATAATTAGTGAGCAATCAAAAGAAAAAAACGATGAAATTATAAATAACGCAATAAAAGGGGAACTTTCAATGCTTTATATTTCCCCTGAGCGTTTGGAGAGTGATTTTTGGATAAAATATATTTCAAGAATTAAAGTTTCAATGATTGTAATAGACGAAGCCCATTGCATTTCTCAATGGGGACACGATTTTAGACCCCAGTATCGAAGAATCTTGAATCTTGTCGAAAAATTGCCTTCTAATTTTCCAATCCTTGCGCTAACCGCTACTGCAACTAAAAAAGTTGTGGAAGATATTAAAATGCAGATTGGTGAGAACCTGGAAATCATTAAAGGAAGTCTTTTAAGGGATAATTTACAACTCCATACAATTTTTTGCAATAATCAAGATGAAAAATTTTATTGGATTAAAAGAATTATTGATAAAATCGAGGGAAACGGATTAATCTACTGCGCTACAAGACAAGATACGATTCTTATTTCCGCTTGGTTAAAATTCTTGGGGATTAGTTCTTGTTATTATCACGGAGCGTTAGATAAAAACAAAAGAAAAGAAATTGAAGGGGAGTTTAAGAAAGGAACTTATAAAGCAATTGTTTCCACGAACGCTCTTGGAATGGGGGTTGATAAAAAAGACATTCGATTTGTAATTCATTTTCAATTTCCTGAGAATTTAATGAGCTATTATCAAGAAATCGGCAGAGCCGGTCGTGACGGGCTTTTGTCTCAGGTTGTGCTTTTGTATAATCCAAAAGACAAGCAATTGTGTGAGTTTTTTATTGAGAATTCAAGACCGGAAATTAAAAAATACAAAAACGCAATTGTTAAAATAAAAAACAAACCAAGAACAAAACAAGAACTCTCCTGTGATTTGTATTTAAGCGAATCCCAAGTTTCAACTTTAATTAATGATTTAGTTGATCAAGAAATTATAGTTAAGGAGGACAAAACTTATAAATATTGCGCTAAAGCTCCAAAGTTGGATGAGAATTATTTATTATGGCAAATGAACCAAAAATTAAATGAGCTTGAAAAAATGACAAATTACGCTCAAACAAAAACTTGTCGAATGAAATATTTGTGCAACTATTTCGAAGACTATACACTTGAAAAGTGCGACAAATGCGATAATTGCAAGAACTATGTTTTTAAGGTTGAAGATTTTAATAAAACCAAAGAAAAAATCGATGAATTTTTTTACAAAAACCCGGAATTTGAAAAAAAATAAAATTTTTGTATAATAAAAATATAGAATAAGGAGAGATGTCCGAGTGGTTTAAGGTGCAAATCTCGAAAATTTGTGAGGGAGTAATCCCTCCGGGGGTTCGAATCCCCCTCTCTCCGAATTTTTTAAAAATTACTTATGAAAAATAATCAAATTGTAATATATAAAACACAGGGTGAAAAAGTGTCTGTTAGTGCAAAGCTAAAAGACGATACTTTATGGCTCACTCAAAAATCTATGGCGGAATTATTTGGTTGCAGTTCTGATAATATTTCACTACACTTAAAAAATATCTACGAGTCAAAAGAGTTGTCTAAGGATTCAACTACCGAGATTTTTTCGGTAGTTCAAAAAGAAGGCAATAGAGAGGTTAAAAGACAAACTACTTTTTATAATCTTGACGCAATAATATCTGTTGGTTATCGTGTTAATTCTCAAAAAGCGACTCAATTTAGGATATGGGCAGTCAATATTCTAAAAGAATATATTGTAAAAGGTTTTGCGCTTGATGACGAACGATTAAAAGGAAACGGAACAAGATATTTTAAAGAATTACTTCAAAGAGTCCGTCATTAGAAGTTCTGAAAGAAATCTTTATCAGCAAGTTACAGATATTTATGCAACATCTATTGATTATGATTCAAAAGCAGAAGTTACAAGACAATTTTTTGCAACTGTTCAAAATAAAATGTGCTATGCTGCTCATAATTGTACTGCTGCTGAAGTTATTTACGAAAGAGTTGATAGTGAAAAACCATATGTTGGAATGACAAATTTTAAAGGCAACTACCCAACAAAAGATGATGTTAGAATCGCAAAAAATTATTTATCCCAAAAAGAACTACAAGTGTTAAATTTATTAGTTGCGCAATTCCTTGATTTTGCGGAATTGCAAGCATTAGAAGAAAATCCAATGACTATGCAAGATTGGATTGAAGAATTAGACAGACAATTATTGAATAACAAAAGAGAATTGCTTAAAAACAAAGGTAAAGTTTCTCATAAGCAGGCAGTAGAAAAAGCGGAAAAAGAATTTAAAATTTATCGTCAAAGAGAAATGAAACAATTGGAATCAGATTTTGACAAAGCAATAAAAAGTATTATTCAAAAGAATAATTAGGTTCTGATAAGTTTTTAGAGCAGACTTAAATTTTTTGTTCTATAATAAAAGCGTGAAAAAAGTTCATTCTTTATTATTTTTAATTTTATTTATTCTGCTTTGTATTTATAGTTTTTTTATTGAACCCAATAAACTTGAAGTTAGCTATTATAAATTGCGTGATAGTGAAATTAAAAATATTAAAATAGTTTTTGCAAGTGATTTTCATATTAAACCCTATCAACAAAAAAGATTGAAAAAAATTGTTGAATTGATTAATAATCAAAATGCTGATTTGGTTTTGTCTGTCGGGGATTATGTTTCAGGTCATAGTGTAAAATCGTCTATGGATATTGGAAAAATCGCAAAAGAATTAAGCAGGGTTAAAAGTAAATACGGGTTTTTTACTACCCTTGGAAACCACGATAATTGGCAGGATTCAAAAAATATTATTAAAGTTTTAGAAAAAAATAATATACGGGTTTTATCCAATAATAATGTTAAACTTAGGATTAACAATAAAAATTTGTATATTGCAGGACTTGAAGATTTAATGACGGGTAAACCCGAAATTTATAAAGCGTTAAACGGGGTCGATTCGTCTGTAATTTTGCTTAGTCATTCACCCGATGTTTTTCCTCACGTTCCTCGAAGTGTTAATTTAACCCTTGCAGGGCACACCCACGGTGGTCAAGTGCGATTATTCTTTTTTGGGGCTTTGTTTACAGGTTCTCGATATGGAGAAAAATATATTGAGGGGTTGGTTAGTGAAAACGGCAAAAAATTAATTACAACAAGAGGAATTGGCACAAGTATTTTGCCCGTTCGGTTTAATTGTGCGCCTGAAATTGTTGTTGTTGAATTCGAATGAGTTGTTTAACAATTAAATTTGGGCAAGCTGAAATACCTACTGTTAATAATCAGGCAAAAAAGACAAAAAAGAATGGTGAATTCTCAATTGAGAGTGCAAATAGAGCCGGAGAATTTATTCAAGGGGCTGAGGGTTGTGAAGAATTTGCTTATCAAGATGACGCCGGTGTTTGGACTATTGGTTATGGTCATACCGGCTATGTTGATGGAAAACCAATAACTAAAGGAATGAGAATATCAAAAGAAAAAGCGGAAGAATTGTATAAAAAGGATTTTGAGCGTCACGTTGCCGTATTGAATGAGATAGAAACTCCTTTGAGCGAGAATCAAAAAATCGCATTATCAAGTTTTATTTACAATTTTGGTGTAGGTGCTTTTAGAAGGTCTGATTTATACAAGAAACTACAAATAGGCGATTATAAGGGCGCAGCCGATGAATTTGATAAATGGATTAATATTAAAGACAAGAGAACAGGTGAATACGTGCCTTCAAATGGTCTTATAAATCGAAGGAAAAAAGAAAAAAATTATTTTTAACACCCGATGGTGAATAAAGCTTTTTAATCCCCGCAAATCGCCTTGCAGATAATTTCTCCGTCTATATAACCTTTGCAATCGCCTCCAACATTATGATTATTTATTTCATCCGAAAATAATTCATCGTTTTTGTTGTAGTATTTAAAATGGTTGATAAAAAGAACATTAGACTTGCAATAAGCTTCATATTGTACAATTTCATAGTGAGCTAAGTTTCCTTCAAAGTCTCTTATTTGACGATCTGGGGAGTTGTAGAGCTTAACCAGCGCAGTTGTGCTATTGTTTAGTTTTTTTATTGAACTTTTGTCAATGTAAATATAATTGTTGACTTTTGTCCATTTCTTGTCTTCTTTTTTTGCAAAAACAGAACAGGACAAACAAATTGCAACTAAAAATAATACTATTACATAATTTTTCATATCAATATAATACAATAAAAGTGCAATTTTTAGTTTTTCTTGTTTTTCTTTAGTTTAGCTCCGCTTAAAAATCCTTTGGAGCAAAAATCAAAAACCGCAACAGTATCGGTTTCTTCTGTTTTTCCATAGGTTTGTCCTAATACCCAATAAATATTAAAACCAAATTTTTTATTTAGAATTTGCGCCATTTTTGCGCTAAAGAATCCGTATTCATTATCTCTTATTCTTTGCAACTCGGAAATATCGACGTGGAGTTCTTTGCTCAGCTGTCTTAATCCAAGTTTTGTATATTTAAGAATAAATTCCAGTTTTTCTTTGTTGGTTTGCATTCTCATCTTTTTATTCTACAACACATAAAAAGAATAAAGTTTGTGTTTTTATTAAGATTTGTAACAAAATAAAACAAAAAGGCAATTTTTTAATTTAAATATACTTTATATAAATAAGATATAACCTTAATAACCCCTTAAATATTTTTACACACACTAACCAATTGCACTACACACTAACCTTTTCTACACGAGAATCAAGCAAAACGATTTTCTAACCTCTTATTTATAAGAGGTTTTTGTTTTGTCGGGGGAATTTCATATAAACCGGGATAAATATTAATATAATCGTCCAAATCCCTGTACCAGGCTTCAAAATCAAGACTGACACCCTCTTTAACGGGGGATAATTGAACATTGTAGGAGCTGTAAATTGATTTAGAAAGTAAATTAACAATAGAATCCGTTCCTCTAAACCAGGGGCTTTCTTGATAAATTAACCAGCTTATTGTTGCAATTGATTTATCGATTTCATTCTGCGTTGGATTTTTAATTTTTCGCAGTTTTTCGAATTCTTCTCTGGCTAAATCCAAATTGCTGTTATAGGGTTCCCAGCCTTCAAAAATTGTCAATATTCCATCGTCTTCATCATAAATAAAATCACTTGTATGAGCAAAAGGATATTCAAAATTGCCAACCGGTTTATAGCATCCGTCGCAATCCAGTTTTTTGCAGAATTTATGGTAATATTCCGCCCCTCTGTCGTAAGGACTGTTGGATAAAAAGAACGGATTTTCTTTTTCTTTTCTTTTAATCAAGCTGTAGATTCTATGATTCGAACCATAAGCCTTTTTAACCCCGTTTTCTGCCATTTTTATAATATCGTCAAAATCGGCCCCATTACTAATTGCCCTTGCAATTGCACAGGTTTCTTTTGCCATAATATTTGCCCAATCTTCATTGGTTTTATAGGTTTTTAGTTTTATAAAGAAAATTTCCTTATCAATTTTTGGTTGATAATTGCTTGCAAAAGAAACCGAACAAGGATATTGTTTTTCTGTCTTAAAAACCCTGTTTTTGTCGGAATAAAAGTAATTATAATTTTGAATATTTCCGATTTTCATAGTTTTGAAAACCCGAAAAATAAATATTATTGCTTTTTGGGGATAATTTTTGTTAAGAAATATTAAAATAAAAATGTTTTCAAATTTGAATTATTGTGGTATTATAAATCCATATCAAAACACTAATTTTTTAATTAAAACCAAAACACAAATTAATATTAAGGAGTACTTAAAGTATGAAATTTAGTATTTTAAGTTTTGCCAAATATATTTTTGGCAAAATTAAATGCAATCAAATTAAAGCTTTCTCATTGATTGAGCTTTTAATAAGCTTAATCACAATTTCAGTCATCCTAGCGAGCTTAGCTCCCGTCATCACCCATAAAATGAAACACGGAGGGATTTCTATTGGAACGAAAAAGTTATCTATGGCTTGTCCTAGTTCTGTTGGGTCTCAATGCACGCTTTGTTTGGGCAATCAATGTATCGCTTGTCCTATATCTTGTGGTAACCAGTTTAAAAACACTCTAACTTGTAAATGTGAAACTTGCACTGTTGCAAACTGTGTCAACTGTGCAAGCGGGGCAAATGGTTGTGATAGATGTAAGGCTGGTTATCAAAAAAGCGGGAATTCCTGTGTAGCTTGTAGTGCAGGATACTATTCCACAGAGGGTGGATCTTGTCAAAAATGCGGTAAGGGAACAAAATCTAACTCAGGGAGTGGTGCAACAGGGTGTGTAAGTTGTAATGGCACTAATGAATATCAAGATCAAGAGGGACAAAGTACTTGTAAAACTTGCGCTACAGGATTTGTTCCATCTAATAGACAATCTTGTGCATCTTGTAGTGCCGGAACTTATTGGAATGGATCCGGTTGTGTTAATTGCAGCGCAGGAAGTTATTCAGCAGCTAACGCAACAGGTTGTACTCCTTGCGGAGCAGGAACTTATCAACCAAGCGCAGGTCAAGCAGGTTGTTTATCCTGTAATGGATTTAATCAATATCAAGATGGAAGCGGTCAAACAGGTTGTAAAACCTGTGGAGCAAATAGCGTTCCCAACTCCAGCCACACAGGCTGTAATTCTACGTGTCAATCGAAGTCTGATTGCACAGGAAATAATTACTTTGATGGGTGTCGTTGTCAACCTTGTACAGGAGGACAAGTTCCAACATCTGATAAATTAAGTTGTTATACCCCCTCCACAGCTCCAACAAGTTGTCCTGACGGGGAATACCTTGCTAATAGCAAGTGTAATCCTTGTCCAACTGGGTGTGCGAAGTGCTCTAGTGAAACCAGCTGTAGTGAATGCACAAACTCCACGGGAGATGACCCTGAGTATTTGCTAGATGGCGGACAATGTAAAAAATACAAAAAACCAACTTCACAGGCAATTTGTAATGAAATAACAGAAAATACAACTATTTATATTCCGGACGATTACACAAACCCAACCGCAGGCGGATTTTGTATGAAAAAAAGAAACGCAGGGGATAACGGTGGTCCTTCGATTGATTATACCGGAACCATTTCTCTTCATCAAGCAGGAAGTACTACCGCTGCTAATACTTGTCCGGATACAAACGGATCAAAATGCTGCTGGTATGGATACTCCGGTAAATACGAAGGAAGAACGGAAGTAAGAACCGCAGCTAATGAGAAATGCAGTACATCCCCGGGTAGTATCAACAGATTAAGTACAGTAGGCGCTTTCAACTACGAAGGTTGCAAAAGAACTGTTTGTAATTGGTACGCAGCAGATTATATCTGTAGAAACGTAGAGTCAACAAACAAAAAACACCTTTGGAATCTTCCAACGCAAGCTAATTTAAATTCTTTAAGAGAAGCAATTAATAATGGACCTACAAGTAAAACTGATTCCGAGAAATTTGCTATTCAAAGATGGAGCGGTACAAATGGTTTGCAGTTGTGTCAATCTGGTGATGGTGCAAACACCAATGGTTCCCCTCGTTGTGACCATGCGTCTAGGTGTTCCGGGTCGGGCAATGGCTATTGCTACCCGAACGGCGTTTGGGGTAGGGAGTCTTCTTCTACCAATGCTTACGACGGGTGGCTGTATTACAGTTTCAATGTGAATTCCGGCGGCAGTAAGGGCTACGCCTACTCTGTTCGTTGTGTCTTGGAAAAGTATGTAGAATAACACGCTATTAATTATAGAAAAGTACTTTTTTTCTTTTATTCTTTACTTTTGATGGCGTTAGCCATCAAAAGTACACTTTAGAATCTTTGTAAGTAAACAATAATTTAGAATAAATTTTTTCAATATGTTTTTGACTTATTTTTGTGTTTAGGAGGGTTTTTAACCCTCTTTTTTTTAAAATTTTCTTGATAATTAAATCAGGGTTTTGTATAATTAAGTTGCACGGGGCTTTATTTCAGAGTATATTGCACTCAAGGGTGAATATAGAGTATTTAAAAGCCAATTTCGTTAAAATAGCTTTTTTTAAAAAATTAAGCTCAATAACCGCTCTATGTAGCGAGATCTTACACTAAAGCAATTTAGAGTAACATAGTTAACTTTTAATGTTGCTCGTTGTGACAATGCGTCTAGGTGTTCCGGGTCGAACAATGGCAATTGCAACCCGAACGACGTTTGGGGTAGGGAGTCTTCTTCTACCAATGCTTACGACGGGTGGCTGAATTACAGTTTCAATGTGAATTCCGGCAACAATAAGGGCAACGCCTACTCTGTTCGTTGTGTCTTGGCTATTGGCAATCGGGGCCTCGTGTTTTTTAAAAAAAATGTTTAAGAATCTTAATAAATTAGCCAAAAGGATTAATACTATTATAGAATAGTTTGTAAATCTAGGAATTTAGTGCGGATGAAAATAGAAAAGGATAAAGAAAATGAATAGCTATATTGAAAAAGTGTTAGAGAATTTAAATCAAAAAAACGAAAATGAAAAAGAATTCCTTCAAGCTGCAACCGAGGTGTTGTTAAGTTTGGAACCTGTTATTAATGAAAATCCTAATTTTCAAAAAACCGCACTTTTAGAAAGATTAACAGAACCCGAGCGAATTATTAGCTTTAGAGTCCCCTGGGTTGATGACAAAGGAGCTGTTCAGGTTAATCGAGGCTACAGGGTTCAGTTTAACGGCGCAATCGGACCTTTTAAGGGAGGTTTGAGGTTTCATCCTTCCGTTAATCAAAGTATTATGAAATTTTTAGGTTTCGAACAAGTTTTTAAAAACGCTCTTACAACCCTTCCTATAGGGGGCGCTAAGGGTGGATCCGATTTTGACCCTAAAGGGAAAAGTGACAATGAAATTATGCGTTTTTGTCAAAGTTTTATGAACGAATTACAACGTCATATTAACCACAATCTTGATGTTCCTGCGGGCGATATCGGGGTTGGAGCTCGAGAAGTCGGATATTTATTCGGTCAATACAGAAAAATTAAAAATACCTTCGAGGCAGGTGTTTTAACGGGAAAAGGACTTGAATACGGAGGATCTTTAGCTCGAAAAGAGGCTACAGGGTTTGGTTTAATTTATTTTGTTCGAGAAATGCTTAAAGCAAATAATATTGAACTTAAAGACAAAACCGCAATAATTTCAGGTTCAGGAAACGTTGCAATTTATGCTTGTCAAAAAGCGCAGGAATATGGTGTTAAAGTTGTTGCAATGAGCGATTCTAACGGTTGTATTTACGATGAATCGGGAATTGATTTGGATGAAATTAAAAGAATTAAAGAAGTTGAAAGATTGAGAATTAAAGAATATAAGAACAAATATCCAAATAGTGTTTATTATGAGAATAAAGAGGGTGAAATTCCTTCTGTATATAGAATTAAAGCGGATATTATCTTGCCTTGCGCAACTCAGAATGATATTAACTTAGAATGCGCTAAACTTTTGGTTCAAAATGGCGCAATTGCAGTTGGGGAGGGCGCTAATATGCCGACAAGCAACGAGGCTATTGAATATTTTGTTAAAAATAATGTTTTATTGGCTCCTGCAAAAGCTGCAAACGCAGGCGGTGTTGCAACTTCGGCTTTGGAAATGAGCCAGAATTCAATGCGTTACAGCTGGTCTTTTGATGAAGTAAATAATAAACTTGATTGCATTATGACAAATATTTTCAACGTTTGTCATAAAACGGCTCAAGAATATAACTTAGGAATTAACTACGCTTCGGCTGCGAACATTGCGGCATTTAAAAAAGTGAGCGCAGCTATGGAAGCACAAGGGATAATTTAAAAAAAGTTAATATAATAGCAATTTTTCCTTAAATAAATTCTTTATTTATATAAGGGGAAAGATATTGGAGGATAAGATTGTAATGGCTGAAACTGAAATGAAATTAGAGAGTATTAGAAAGTCTAATATTTCAACTTCACCTGTAAATGTGCCGATTAAGCCTGTTTACAAGGAAGTTAAGCATTATCTTAATAAAGAGAAATTTTTAAGTGATTATAATGACGCCCTTCAGCTTTTAGGAGGCGATAAGCTTTTAAAACCCTTGGATTCCCTTCCGTCGATAAAAGTTCGAAAAACAAGCACCAAAGGGGTTTATAAAGTTATAATCAGCAAAAACGGCGAGTCGGAAATTAAAATCTTGGATGAATCCCAGCTTATTAATAACGAAAAATATTGCGTTGGAATGATTTCTAAGTTAAATAATTCCGAATATGAAATTATGTATTATGACAATCAAAGAAACTATGAAATTGTCCATTTGGGTGAAAAAGAAACAATTGAGTTTTTAAACGAACATAATTTTATATTATAAAATGCTGATAAATATTGAAGATTTGATGTTTTATTCTAAATCTAATTAGTTGTCGTGGAAAAAACCAGAGATTTTGCACTAAAATTGGATAGATGCCGAAACAAGTTCGACTTGACGGGTTGGAAGTTGCTTTAATGTAATCCAAATTATACTTAATATACCAAAATTTGTCACCCCGAACTGACTAGAAAATAAGTCGAGATTTATCGAGACGTAATTTTCTGTTCCTACTTGGTGTTTCGGGGTCTAAGCATGTTTAGAACAAAGCATTCAACCTTAGGGTTAATTTATAGAATACAAACAACAAAATTTGATTTATAACTTATATATAAAATACTCTACTTGGATAGATGCCGAAACAAGTTCGGCATGACAAGATGAATATACTTGGAAAACCAGGCATTTTGCGCTGAAATTCAATAGATTTAGCGAAAAAATTAGTCAAATAAGTTTAAAATTATTTTATAGACTTTAAATTAATTTTTAAATTGCTTAAATCATTGATATTCCCTTTGATACCAATATTGACAATTTCTTGATTCTGAGGTTTTGTTTGTATCGAAGGGATTTTATCTATGGTTTTTTGATAAAGTTCTTTTGTGTTTTCTTTCTTAAAAATAATTTTTGTTATCCAACTTAGGGGAATAAAAAATATTCTTATTCCTTTTAATATATTTTTATCGTACTTTATCCAAAGACAAAGACAAGCACTCTCACTTTTAATATTATATGAACCCAAACCATACAAAGAAAGAGATTTATTTTTATTAAAAATTTCAATATTATTTATTTCTTTGTTTTTAATATCAAATTGCCCTTTAATATCTGATTCGAGGTTCTCAAGTTTGTCAAGTTTTATATTTGTATATTTTTTAATTCTTGAAATAAAAGAATTCTTCGAATTATCAACCAAAAACTCCCCGTTTGTTAGTTTTGTCAACTTGCCTTTTTCTATATGAAAAGCGCAATTTGCTTCGATATTTTTTAGCTTATTTTGACTCCTAAAGTGCATTTTAGCGTTTGCACTGCCCTGGAATTGGTCTTTTAAGTTAAAAATCATATTAGATGCAAGATTAGAATCGATATTTTGCGCTAAAAAATTGATATCACTTGAATTTGTCGTGATATCATAATTTCCTTGAGCGCTTAGTTGTCCTTTTGCAAAATCAGCGTTTTTTGTCTTAAAAGTTACAAGATTATCCTCGACAAATCCTTCTAAGACAATATTTTCGACCTTAATTTTTTTATAGCTCAAATTATCCAGTTTTAGTTTTGCTTTTTTAATCGTCAAGTTTTTTTTCTTAGCGCTTGAATTATATTTTTTCGTTTTTTTATTGGTTTTTTCAATTCTATAGTTTTTTAAGTGCATATTCCAATCATTAACTACAATATCGTTTGAAAAATCGTTTTGTGTTTCAATAAAACCATAGAAAGGCGAGTTTTTGTAGTTTCCTTCAATTTTAGCGCTTGCAATTTTTTCATTAGCAACAACTGACAGGGATTCAATGTTCCAATCTTTGTAATTTGAATTTTTTAATACAATTTTTCCGACAATATGTTTTTTTGTTGCATAATATTTTAAATTTCCTTTAAATTTTCCTCCTTGAATGTATTTTGAAATCGACCACAGAACGGCACTTGGCGCCCAATCGTTTGTGTTAATTGAAATGTAGTTTAGGTTGAGTTTTTGATTTTTTCTTACAAATAACCCGTTTCCATAAATAATTCTATTGGTTTTTTTATTTGCAATTGTAGAATAAGCATAGTTCTCAAGTTTTAATAAATTTCCTTGTTTTTTTGTCTTAGCGCAAATTTTTCTTTTGTAGTCAGTATTACCCAAACCCGATTTTAAATAATAAATATTAGACCCCTTGTTAAGGTCAATTGTATAAAAAACTTCGGGGGAATGATTTTTAATTTCATATTCCACTAAAAGATTTACCTTTTTTATAATTTTTGCATTCTTAAGATATTTTTTTGCAAAATTATTCCCGACCTTAGACTCCATTGTTCCTGTTATTAGTCTATCGTTATTAAAAATTTTTTCAGCTAAAAAAGTGCTGTAAAGTTTTTCACCTCCAAAAGTTCCTTTTGTTGTTAAGGAAACTTTGTCTTTATTAAAGTAAAAAATTGCATTTTTATAATAAAATGGAACGCTCAATTTTACTGATTTAAAGGTAAAATCTTTCAAATTAACATTCCCTGTAATTGATTTTTTTTCAAATTCCAGATTAATATCGCAAAGTCCTTTAAACGCATAAAAATTCTCGATAAAATTTTTCTCGTTAGGCTTTTTTTGTTTTATAAAGAATAAAAAACACTGCTTAATATCATTAATCGGAATTGATTTAGCGTAAAGTGTAAATTTTGGGTTTGGACCTACAATTACCCCTTCTAAATTCATAGTTTTTGAATTAAAGTTAATTTTTAGGTTGTTGGTTAGTAAATTGTTGTTTTTAATAAAAATAACGCCTTTATCTATTGAAACTTTATCTTGTAAATATTTAGAGTCTATTTTTGCGCTAAAGTCAATTTTTTCTTTATTTATTGTAATATTATCAAATGCAATTGTAGTATTTTTATAAATAAGAATATCCATTTTTTTAATATTAATTTTAGGGATTGTATTAAAATCGAATTTATTTTTTTTATCACTTGTAAATTCGGTTTTATCGAAGTATACATAATCAATTTTTATTGATTCAGGCTTGATTTTTAGGGGGTTGGAGGTAATTGAACCTTGGGTCAAGTATAAGAATTTTTTATCGTTATTAAAAACTTCGATTTTATCGAAAGTTAAGTCATAGCTTAAGTTTGTGTTTAATTTGAATGAAAAATTTTGAGTTTCAATTCTGTAGTTGGTTTTTTTCTCGATAAAACCAATAAAACTTTTAGAATTTATAAAAATAGGGACGATTATAAGAATCGAAAAATAGATAATCGATAAAACAAAAGCTATTTTTATAAAAATGTTTTTCATAAATAAGATAATATTAATTTATATTATCTTTTCCAATAGCTAGTTGGATTTTAGTTGGAGCATTTTTTCAATACATTGTTTAGCGGGAGCTATAATTTTTTCATCAAGAATTATCTCGTTTGTTTCCCCAAGAAGTGTTTTGTATATATCGTTAAGGGTATTTTTTTTCATATTCGGACAAATTATATTCTCGTTAATTAAAATGAATTCTTTATTCCAATTGTTTAGTTTTGAATCACGATTTAATCTGTCAACAACGCCTTTTTCCGTTGCAACAACAAAACGTTTGCAATCGGATTTTTTGGCATAATCCATAATTTCTTTGGTAGAACCTGTAAAATCTGCCCTTTTGATAATTTCCTGATGACACTCCGGATGCGCCAGAATTAGTGCGTCTTTGTAGGTTTTTCTTGCTTGTTCTATATCTTCAACTCGAATTCTTAAGTGCGTCGGGCAAAAACCGTTAAAAGTTATTACTTCAATATTTTGAAGTTTGCTTTGAACGTATTTTCCAAGATAAGTATCAGGAACAAAAAGAACCTTATCGGTTTTTAAGCTTGAAACCACGTCAATTGCGTTGGAACTTGTGCAGCAGATATCGCAATTTGCTTTAATTTCAGCATTTGAGTTAATATAGCAAACCACAGGAATATTAGGATGTTTTTCTTTGAAAATTTTTAAATTCTCAAGATCAATCATATCTGCCATAAGACATCCTGATTGAGGATTTGGAAGAAGAACTTTTTTATTGGGAGATAAGAGTTTTGCGCTTTGCGCCATAAAAAAAACACCCGCAAAAACAATAATATCGGCATTGGTTTTTGCCGCCATTTGACTTAAGTATAAAGAATCTCCAACAAAATCGGAAACTTCGTCTATTTCGATATTTTGATAACAATGCGTTAATATAATTGCATTTTTTTCTTTTTTTAGTTTTTTAATTTGATTAATTAAATCCATTATATCCTCTAAAGTAACAGATTATATTAATTAAACTACAACTAGAATTCCTAGTCAATAAAAAACTGCCTTATTTTTTTAACAAGGCAGTTTTGTTGTTATTTTATTCTTCGTTAATTATTTCGAATGCTTCGTTTAATCCTTCCTCGAAATGTTTTTTATCATCGGGAGATAGGATATTAAGAAGATACATAAAATTTCCCACGTGGACTTTTTCGTCCTCAACGACTTCCTCAAGTAGTTTTTTTGCTTTAGTGTCGTCCGTTGATTCTTTTATTTGTTCATAAAGTTGAATTGCTTCGTATTCTGAGGCGATTGAGAATCTTATTGTTCTTATTAGTTCGTCTTTGGTTAGTTTTCTATCGCATTTATTTCCTGTAAATGAATTTGAAAAATTAGGCATAAATTTATCCTTTCTTTAATATAAATAAGCATTGGAATCGATTTTATTAAAACTTTTATATTGTTCGGGGGTTATTGTATTGGGCGCTTGAATTTTTTCTAAGCTTTTTGTCAGCAGTTTTTCCTGTTTTTCCACTAATCCTATATTAGATAAAGCAATATCTCGATTGAATGAATTAATTGATAAATTAATTGCTTGTTCTGAGGGAGCTCCTTTTTTTGAAACTTTTTCTTGAATTAAATAGCTTCTCCAAGAATCCTCCAAATTGTCAACCGTGTTATATGAACCTTCTTTATCAACCCTTTTATTTGTTTCTTTAAGTAGAATTTCTTTAACATATTCTTTTTGAGATTCAAAATGACAAGGATAAACTTCGCTTTCACCAATAATTTCAACAGGGTCTTTTTTCTCATATTTTTGATAAGCTTCAGCTGCCAATTGCAAATGAGTTAATTCCATTTGGAATAATTCTTCCCAAATTAACTTTAATCTATCGTCAACTTCGTCTTTGTAACAGTTATGATAACAACAAGCTTCCGTAAATTCGTGAATTAACCATTTTTCGCCCCAGGTTTCATTAGGATCAATTAAAGTTTCATACATTGTTACGTGTTCTTCTTCAACGTCGCAAATTTCGGCGTAAAGTCTTTTTAAATCAGTATTTCCATACATAAACCCGTGTTCTGCGTAGTAATTATGGGTTTGTTGTTCGCCTGAAATTAAAGTTAGGATATTAACCTTTGTTTTAGGACTCGTTTTTTTAGCGTCGTAAGGTTTTCTTATTCTTAAACCATTACAATTATGATGATATTGCGTCGGTCTTCCGATAATTACATCTGTTTGATTCTGCAGGATTTCATTGGGGTCAACTTCCTCAATTAAATTTGCAAATTGGCTGTATCTGTATAAATGGTCGAAATCTTCTAATAATCCAAAATCAAATGTTTCTTTAACATAAGCGTCGTCTTCATTCTGAGCCAACCAGGAGGTTAAGTCAACTGCAACCTGTTCATAGCCTAAGGTTGTATCCAGAACCGATTGTTTATAAGGGCTCAACCAATTAACGGTGGTTTGTTGCATATCCTCAATTCTTCTTATATTAACAAGCAGTTTTTTAAGTTCGGGGTCATCCAGTTTTCTAACCCAGCTGTGCTTAAAACCCCAGGCTTCTGTTTCAATTCCGTTCATAAGAATTTGTCTTGTTCTTGTATAACAATCGACTTCTTCTCTTTTGTAAGGTCTTTTTACGATATCGTGCCAGGTTTTAAGCTGTTTATCAAGTGGAATTCCTTTTTCTTTTAAAAAATTCATATTTTTTCCTCTCATTTATTTGCAAAGTGCGTGGGCAAATAATACCCCGACTTTATGGTTGTAGTTTTTTCCATCATCAAATGCAAAAAGATTCTTTAAATGACTCTCGCTTGTTCCGTCTGTTGAATAAGTTGGGTTTGTCATCATAATATGATGGGTGTTGGTGTCGTATCTAAGCGGGAAAAGGTCGTTTGTTTGCATAAAACTCGGGAGTTTGTCACTTGCTAAATAATAGCCGAATAATGCCGTATTAATCCTATTTAGCCTTTGTTCGTAACTAATTCCGCCTTCGTAGTTATCATTCTCAATTTCAACACCCGGAGCGTAGTCTCTGTTGTACTTTAAATTCTCCGATAGTTGACGAACGGCGTAGAAATCATCCCCTGTAATATAGTCCGTTCCTGTTGTGAGCCCTAAGTTTTTGTAACGTTCGAAATCTTGTGAACTTTTTTCTCCTGCAAAAGAAATATTGGTTTTTTTCGATCTTCTTCGAATTTCATATAGAATATATTGCATTTGATTGTATTCAGGAAGCGCTCCGACCCCTGTGTAGTTTTGTAGGTCGTATCCTCCAATGTGTTTAGCAGAATCAATAAACATTGCTTCAAAACCTAAATCCATAAGTTTTGTGTGTTCTTGGATATATAATTCTTGATGAATCGGATTCTTCCAATCAAAACCTTCTTCGTGATTAGGATAAACGACTTTTATTTGATCGGCTGAAATTATTGTTC
>CANAIK010000037.1 GCA_947361225.1 uncultured bacterium | reverse complement strand
AATATCTGATCCGTCTGCTTTGGAGTGATTTTTTATTGTAACGCCACCCGAATAAATTGCGTCGGTTCCCGGTTTTAAACCTGAGTTATCAATATCGATTTTTCTTACAACATCAGTTTTAGTATCTTCCAATGCTTTATATGAACCGGCGGTTCCATTTAGCGCATAAGTGAAAGCTACACCATCAGCTGTTACAAGTCTAACGTTACCAAAAGATGAATCGCCATTATAGTTATAGTTAGAACCTGTTCTTAAGATTGAATCACGATAAGTAATATTATCTGAAACTATAGCAATAGATTTATTTTCATTGAAATTTTTAATTGTACCATCATCTTTCAATGATGAGAATATTGTTCCGTCAAGTGTTATAAATGTCTTGCCGGGAGTATATTTAGTACCTGCTTGTTCAAATGCTTGAGTGTAATTAGAATCAAAAGTAATTGCACCTGAACCTGCTACACCACTAACATCTGAATTAGGTGATAATTTATTTAAAACACTTGCTTGATACTCGTTAATAGCAGCTTCATTCATTCCTTTTAAGTTTTTAGCACCAACGAAATCAAAAGTTGTTGCCGTAAATGAATTCAAGTCAACTAAAGACCCTGCTCCAAATACTATACCAGCTGGGTTGATTAGAATAACTTTACTTGAAGCATCGAAATTAGGACAATCACTAATACAAGAATTTGTTATTTTACCCATAATTGAAGATGTTTGACCACCTAGAACACGGTTAATTATTGTTTGTGATGCACCGGAAAAACCAAAGTTAAGGTGTTGACCTGCTCCAACTGAAAAATCCTTCCAGTCGACTTGACCAACCGCACCTGCAACACCGGAATTAATATTTACATCAAAACGATTGCCGTCTTCTTTAAAACCAACGTTACCGGTATTACCCTGAATTTGTCCGGGGGTAAAAGCAAACGAAGCTGCGCCTGAAACTGATAAGAAGGCTAGCATAGCTGTGAATGCTGTTAATTTTTTCTTAAACTGACTCATTATGGTTCCCTTTCATAAAACATTTTTTTTAATCCATATGCTTATATAATATAAAAACCACATGTTAATAAAAATTTTTCAAAAGTGGCTATATGAATTTACAAAAATTAACATAATTTTTGCATATATAATAATAGCAAAAAAATAAACAAAAAGTCTAGTGCAAATAATTTATTTAATAAAAGTTAACATTCTAACAAAAATCTTTCCATTTATTCTTTTTATAGTATTATAAAAATCATCAATATAATTTATTGTTATAAATTTTAAAATGATTTAATATAGTATTGCACATCTAATATAATAATTTTTATAAGTAGTGCAAAGTTCCACAGCTTAAGATAAAGGAATTTAAGAAAAGTGCTTAAAAATAGTAAATTGAAGTTAAGCTCAATCACACTTGCGGTTTGTTTGGCAATATGTGCTCCCCAAGCATATGCAGGTCCTGAAGCCGGTTCAAATGTAATCCCCAATGGTATTGGTAACTTTGACGCCGGTGTAATCGACCAAACAAATCTAAGGCAAATTAAAGACTATGAGCAAAGAATTAGAAACGACAAAGAAGAAGAACATATCGATGAAAAAATCGAAATGAACAAAGAAATGAAGGATAAAATGAAAACTCTTCCCAATAAAGAAGTAAGTTTTATCCTCAATTCAATCCACATTACAGGTAATACCGAATATACAGAAGAACAACTAATGAATCTTGTTTGTCAAAAAGTCGGAGAAGAAGTTACAATTAACGACCTTATCGGCATGGCAAACTCAATCACCGAATATTACCAGAAAAACGGATATATTTCGACAACTGCCTATCTTCCACCGCAAAAAGTAGAAGACGGTAATGTTGAAATTGTTGTTTTAGAAGGAAAATATGGAAATATTAAAATCGAAGGCAACAAATGGGCAAGGAAAAAATATTTAAATGCAACTTTCCTAAAAGATAAAAATATTGAAGAAGATAAAGTTCTTAACGTTGCGGATATTCAAGAATCACTTCGTGAAATTAACGCAAAAGACTATATCAAAGGTGCCGTTGCTCTGCAAGACAACGAAGATTCCGAACAATATACAGATTTAACGTTAAACGTTAAAGACAGATTCCCGATTGACTTTGACTTCCGTTTTGACAACCAAGGTAGAGCTTCAGTCGGTTTGAATCGTTTTGTAATTTTTGCAGGTATGAATAATTTGACCGGTCTTGGCGATCAAATCCTATCAACCACTTCTATTGCAAGAAGTTCAATCGGTCAAGGTATTTTTTATTCTGTTCCAATCGGTCGTCACGAAACTAAGTTGAATTTAGGTTATTCTTATTCAGGAACAAAACTTGATAAAGGCGGCTTAAAAGACTTAAACGTAAAAGGTAAATCTCACAATTTCTATGTTGATTTATCAAGAAGACTGGTTAAAACAGAAAACTATAAATTATATGGTGATGTGGCGTTTGATATGAGAAACACTAACACCACTTTAATGGGATATGATTTATACGGATACAGAACAAGAGCGATAAAAGCAAACTTAACCAATGTTAAAGACGATGTTTACGGTAAATGGTTTGCAAATATCGGAGTTGCTAAAGGTATAGATATTTTCGGGGCGTCCGATGATATTTATGGATATAAATCAAGAAAAACTCCAACAAACGACATGTTCAAAATCCAAGCATCTATAGCAAGATTGCAAGTTCTTCCTTGGAGAATGATGGGTATTTTCACCGCTAACGGTCAATGGGCAAACAGAAACGTTTGGTACTCAGATAAACTTCAAGTCGGTGGTATTTCATCCGTTCGTGGTTATGAAGAAGGTTATTTCTTAAGAGACTATGGTGCTACAGCGTCTTTTGAACTTAGAGCTCCTGTTCCGCTGTTGAATCGTCTACCGCAAAAATTAAGATTTATCGATGATTCAATTAGACTTGCAGCATTCTGCGATATGGGTTGGTTTGGCGATTATTCATACGATTTGCCTGGTTCCAGCTTTATAATGAGTGCCGGCGGCGGTGTAATTCTTAAAATGACAAGATATTTATCAGGAAACGTTTATGTTGGTGTTCCAATTATTAACAAACCTGACGATGCATCAAGCTTTAGAGTTCATTTTATGGTAACATCAAACATTCTATAGTTTAAAAAATAATATAAATTAAAAGCCGATGGGTTCATCGGCTTTTTTAATATAAAAACTGCAATTTTATATAACTACACACCAATTTTAACCCCGCACAAGCAATTTATCATTCGCTTATAATGTTTTTATCCTGTAAACAAACTAAAAGTTAAATTTCAAACCCGCTTATTGATAAAGTAAGAATATTATCCTCAACTTCAACAATTGCCCAGCGAATTGGACTAAAACCTTGTTTTTTAATTTCTTTTTCAATAAAACTAACCCCCGGGGGCATAAAATCAGCTTTTATTTTAATGGTTTTTGATACAATTTTTTTCATTACAAAAGAATTCCCGCCATTGCAGCTGAAATATAGCTTGCAAGGGTTCCACAAACGAGTGCTCGAATTCCAAGCTGCGCTAAATCTTTTCTTCTTGAAGGCGCAAGTTCCCCGATTCCTCCGATTTGAATTGCAATAGACCCAAAATTTGCAAACCCGCAAAGTGCAAAACTAGCTATTATTATCGCTTTTTGCGATAAAACGCCTTTTAGCGCAACAAGGTCTGTATATGCAATAAATTCATTAAGCACAAGTTTTTCACCCATTAATGCCCCAACATTCATAACATCAGGCAGCGGGGTTCCGATAATACGGGCAAAAAACGAGAAAATGAGCCCTAGAATTGATTTTATGCTCAAAGTTGATAAATCAATAAAACTTAGGTGAATATGACAAGTATTATACAAAAATAAACCGATTTTACCTAAAATGAAATCTCCAAGGGCAATTAAAGACAAAAGTGCAATCAACATTGCAATAACATTAAGTGAAACTTTCATCCCATCGGACGCAGAAGACGCAATTGAATCAATTAAGTTAATATGAGTGCGTTCAATATTAACTTTTACTTTTTCTTTGGTTTGCGAAACTTCAACCTCGGGAAAAACAATTTTTGAAACAACCAAAGCCCCGGGAGCAGCCATAATTGAAGCTGCAAGCAAAAATTCCGGAGGAACGCCCATTGCAATATAAATAGCCATGACTCCGCCTGCAATGCACGCCATAGATCCTGTCATTGAGGCTAAGAGTTCTGATTTAGTGGCACTTGCAAGATATGGTCGAATCATAATTTGAGCCTCAACTTGTCCCACAAAAGCACTTGCAACGTTAGAAAGAGCCTCTGCCCCTGAAACATCCATTAGTTTATACATGATTTTTGCAAAAAACGCTACAACTTTTTGCATTATTCCAAAATAATAAAGAATATTAACAATTGTTAAGATAAAAATTATTGTTGCAATTAGTTTTATTGCAAACAAAAAGGAGGCGCCGTCAAAAAATAAAGTATCCAGTTTTTCAGGTGAACTTGATAAAAAACCAAAAACAAAATCAGCTCCGGCATTGGAAAAAGTAAGAATTTTACTTATGCAATCGGCTAAAAAATTAATTATTGTTTTCCCTAAGGGAACTTTTAATACAAAAACGGCGAGCGAGAATTGAAGAATCAAACCAACACACACCGTTTTGTAGTTTATATTTTTTTTGTTATTGGACATTAAATAACAAATTAGAAGTATTATTACAATTCCAACTAAACCGCTTAATCTTGCAAAAATTTCCAAAATCTTTTTCCTATAAATTGTCGATAAAATCTACGCCGCCAATGGTTTTGTATAAATTCACCATTGATATTATATAGTTTATTTTATCACTCACATATTTTTCTTGTGCTAAAATTTGTGCGCTTTGATACAAAATGTAATCTATTTCATTTGCAAGTCCGAATTCTTTGTTAGCAAGTTCTAATTTGGTTTTTTCATTATGAATTTCAAGGATATTCGATGACAACCTGTAGTTTTTATTCTCATTCTTTAATAAAACCAAAGAATTGTTAACTTCCTCAATCGAGGTTAAAACCGCTTTGTCATACTCCAAATAAGATCTATCGAGTTCAAGTTTTTTAAGTTTTAAAAAATTATATTTCCTGTTTCCATCAAAAATATCAAAACTCGGAATAACCCACAAATCCGCTAATCCTGTGTTTGCACTAAAAAGTTTAGATAAAGTATTGTATCCGTTAAACCCAAGGGTTCCCGTTATTGTAAAAGAAGGTAAAAATTCCCTTTTTGCAGCCTTTGCGCTGTAATCAGCCCTTATAATATTTTCTTTAGCACTAATTACATCGGGACGATTCAAAATAACACCGGAGTTGAGCTCAAGAGGAATATTCTCGATTAATTTGACCTCAGAAAAACTTTTTCTTTTAATTTCGGATAATAATTTATCCCCTAATAAATATCCTGTTTGATTCTCAAGAATTTCCCTTTTTGTTTTTAAGTTATCGATTTTTTGTTCGTTTTGGATTAATATTTCCTTAATTTCAAGAATATCGTTTTTATTTGCAAGTCCTGTTTTTTCTTTTTTTATAAGCAAAGTTAATAAATTTTTGTTAAGATTGTATAATTCTTGTTCTAATTCAATTAATTTATCGATTTTAATAAGATTGTAGTAATTAGTTGCAACAGTCGATTCAAGAAGGATTAAAGTTGCGTTTTTATCCTGTTCGACCATTTTTAAATTCTGTTTTTGCGCTTTTGTCTTAAGTCTGTTTTTTCCCCAGATATCAAGCTCCCAACTAGCACTTAGGGGAAGTAAAAATCTTGTCAATTTGTAGTTATTAATTGCAAAATTATTCCCTCCCCTCTCAAGATTAGACGATGCAAAAGTTCTTCCTAATAGCCCCTCGAAACTAATTGAGGGAAGTTCTTGCGAAAGTGATAGTTTAACTATTTTTTCCGATTCTTTAATTTTTGAATTAGCAATTTTTAAATCTAAATTATTTTGATAAGATTCTACAAGGTTGTTAATTAGAATTTCGTCGTCAAATCTTTTCCAAAAGCTAAAGTCAGGGTTTTCCAGAGCTTTAGTCGTATAAAAAAGTTGAGATAATAGAATTAATAATAAAAATATTTTTTTCATAGTTGTTAATAATAAAAAGTATGGACAATTATTTTTTTATGTTATCATAATAACATAAAAAATGAAAAATCAACTGCAAAAATTTTTAATCGCAAACGAAATTGTAACCTGCGCCACCTTAATTAAAGTTCTAACCTTAAGAACCTTTAAGGAATCGGGTTTTGAAATTACACCCGAACAATTCGTAATTTTAGATACAGTTGTTAACAATAAAAAAATTTATCAACGACAACTTGGGGAAATACTGGGAAAAGACAGGGCAAATGTTGCAAGATTAATTAAAATCCTCGAAAAAAAAGGGTTAATTGAAAAATCCCTTGATTCTAACGGAAGACAAATAAATCGAATCACAATAACAAAACAAGGGGAGTTAATAAGAAACAAAATCCTGCCTGAAATTATAGCAATAAGAGAAAGTTATTTAAATAATATAGACTATGAAGAATTAATAAATTGTTCTACAATAATAAATAAAATAAAAAACAATATTGCAAAAAGTACAAAACTTAAGACCTAAAAAAGGAATAAATTATGAATAAAGATTCTAAATATTATAAAGAAGCAAGAAAAAAAGTTCTAAGCAAAAGAAAACCTTATCAGAAAAAAAGGGTTATAATTCCTGTGTTAACAGGGGTGTTTTTTGTTGTTGCATCAATTTTTGGAATAATTTATTCGACTTTTTATCAAACAACAGACGATGCTTTTATCGAGGCGCACACAATCTACCTTGCCCCAAGAGTTTCAGGACAAATTACGGAACTTTTTGTTGATGATAATTCAACAATTAAAGAAGGTGAAATTATAGCACAAATTGACCCCAAGGATTATGAATTAACACTAAACAAAGCGCAGGCGGAATTAGAAAAAGCACAAGCCGAATACAAAATTTCAAGCAACGATATTAATAAAATGAATGCAGTTACAAAACAAACAAAAAATGATATAAAAAGCGCTAAATCTAAACTTGAATATGCAAACTCCGATTATTACCGCTATAAAAACGCATACAAAGACGGATCCGTAACAAAACAAGATTACGATAACGCAATAAAAAACTTAGAAGTTGCTCGTTCTCAGTATTTAGCAGCTCAAGAAAACCTAAAAGCAAACAACAGTGAACTTAGAGCAACAATTTCTAAAAAAAGCTCCAAATATGCTGAAATTAAAAAATTAATGAGTCAAGTAGAAGAGGCAAAACTAAATCTTTCCTATACAACAATAATCGCCCCTAAAAGCGGCGCAATAACAAATAAAAACGTCGAAGTCGGCTCCTGGGTTGAAAAAGCCCATCCGATTTTATCAATCGTTCCTAACGATTGTTATATTATTGCAAATTTTAAAGAAACCCAAATTACAAATATGAAAAAAGGGCAAAAAGTTACAATTAAAATTGATACATACAAAGGAAAAACCTTTAAGGGAGTGTTAGATAGCATTCAAAAATCCTCAGGAGCAAAAGCGAGTCTTTTCCCGCCCGAGAATGCCGTTGGGTCTTATGTTAAGGTTGTTCAAAGAGTGCCTGTTAAAATTAAATTTGACGAAGATATATCGAATTATAATATCGTTCCGGGATTAAGTGTTGTTGCTAAAGTTAAAGTCAAATAAACACTAATGCAAACTAAGAATCTATATGAAAAACTAAATATTCCTCTTTGGCTGCTTACGATTTCAGTAATGTTGCCAACAGTTTTTTCAATGCTGGCTACTTCGTCTGTAAACGTTGCCCTGCCCTATATTTCAGGACAATTTGGCTCAACAACCGATGAGGCAAACTGGGTTGTAACAAGTTATATGATAGCTCACGCTATGATGCTGCCTATAACAGGCTGGCTTGAGGTCAAATTCACAAGAAGAAAACTTTTAAAAATTATTAGTGTAATTTTCGCTCTTGGTTCTTTAATTTGTCTTTTAGCGCCTTCTTTAAATATCTTAATCCTGGGAAGAATCATTCAAGGAATAGGGGGTGGACCTTTTATGCCTTTAAGCCAAGCGATTCTAATGCAGGCATACCCTAAAAAACTCCAAGCAACCGCAATGGGGATTTTTGGACTTGGAATGATGGTTTCAGCGATTATTGGACCGGCTTTAGGCGGGGTTTTAGTTGAGAATCTCAATTGGCAATGGATTTTTTTAATAAATATCCCTGTAATAATTATAAGTATTGTTATGATTCATTGTAACGTTATGAATAGTGTCAATAAAATATCCATCGCAAAATTTGATATAATTGGTTTTATCGCTTTAATACTCTGGTTATTGCCAATGCAAACCGTTCTTGATAAAGGCTCTCAATTCGGATGGTTTGATTCCGAGAAAATCTGTTATTTGAGCGCTTTTAGCATTTGCGCTATGATGTTTTTTATCGTTTGGGAATTGGAATTTAAAAACGCAATAACCGATTTTAGAATTTTTAAGAATCGAAATTTTTTAATAGGAACAATTCTAGGATCCGGAGTTAATATGATTGCTTATATGACTCTTTGCGTCCTACCGGGGTTTTTGCAGACTTTAATGAACTATAACGCTCAACTTGCGGGTTTAAGTCTTAGTTCAAGAGCGATTTCTTGTATTATTTTTATGATTGTAGTATCTAAACTTTGTGAATTAATTGATAACAGATTAATTGCCTCTTTTGGGTTTATTTTGCTTTTAATAAGCACTTTTTCCTTTACAAAACTAAACCTTGGAGTGTCTTTTGGATATTTTATTATCCCCAATATCATTCTTGGAGCAGGGATTATGTTTTCTTTTATTCCGATTACAAAACTTGCTCTTGCAACAGTTGATAAAGAAAAACTGGCACTTGCCGCAGGGTTGCATTCATTATCCAAATGCGTTGTTACAGCTTTCACAATTTCAATTACAAATGCTTTAGTTATAGGCTTATCCCAGGTTCATCAAAACTATCTGGTTTCTAATTTAAGTAAACTAAACACAATTTTTACACTTAGAATAGGGGCTTTAAACTCAAAGTTATCAATGCATTTGCCCGAGTTTGTTGCATACAAAAAAGCAAACGGATTAATTTATAAACAAATGCTAATTCAAGCAAAACTTTTAAGTTATGTTGATATATTTTTGATTTTCTCAGCCCTATGTCTTATTTTTATTCCACTTTGTTTTTTGTTAAAGATTCCAAAAGACTGATTTTTTCCTTGAGTTCTAAAACCTCATACTTTAATCGATTAATTTCGCAAGTAACAGGATCGGGGATTCTGTTATGATGCAGCTGTCCTTCGATAAATTTTTTCTGTTTAACAATTCTTCCCGGAATCCCAACAACGGTAGAATGCGCTGGAACATTGTCAATAACAACAGAACCCGCTCCAATTGAACAATAATCTTCAATTGTAATATTCCCTAAAACCTTAGCTCCCGCTCCAACCGTAACAAAATTCCCGATTGTAGGGTGTCTTTTTCCTTGTTCTTTTCCCGTTCCCCCAAGGGTTACGCCCTGATAAATTAAGACATCGTCTTTAATAATTGTAGTTTCGCCAATTACAACCCCCGCTCCGTGGTCAATAAAAAAACGTTTTCCGATTCTAGCGCCCGGATGAATTTCAATTCCTGTTAAAAACCTTGCAATTTGCGAAATCATTCTTGGAATAAAAGGAATTTTCCAGGTTAAAAGCTTATGTGCAACCCGATAAGCAAGAAGAACGTGGAATCCTTGATACAAAAAAATTACCTCAAGAATACTCCTTGCCGCAGCGTCTTTTTCTTTAATCGTTTGAATATCCTCTATAATTGTCCTAATCCAACTTAATATTGCCATAAAAGCCTCCAAAAGCTATAATAACAGTCATAGAATAAAGATGCAATCACAAAAAAGATTAACTTTTGTAACAAAAAAGAATAAACTTATCAATATTTTTTCTTTATGGTAATTGTATAGTTAACTGATTCATTAAAACTAAAATTTATGAGGTGAAAAATGAAAATTCTTTCAAACACAAACTACACGCCTAACGGAAACAAATATCAAGCAACCAAAAAATGTGCTGCAATAGGAACAGCAGTCGGAGTTGCAGCAGCAGCGGGCAAAACCGCCCTTAGCCTTGATTGGAAACAAGTAAGTACTGCACCAACAAAACATAAAGTTGCGCTGGGCGCAATAATTGCAGGTGGAGCTCTTTTTTACGGCGCAATAGGAAGAATTCTCGGTTCAATTCTTGACGATAGAACAAATGCCAACAACGCTGAGCAAACTGATATTAAAAAAGCATTAGCACAAAAAGAAACACTTGTTCAAATTATAGAAGAATGCGATTGTCCTGATTGTCAAGATAAAAATGGTGAAGAAATAATTATCGATGGTGAATATCGAGAATTAGACGAAGACGAAGAATGTGATTGTCCTGATTGTCAAGCTGATAAAACAATTGACGAAGACGAAGAATAATTTAAATATAATATTTAAAAAAACTCCTAAAATTTTAGGAGTTTTTTAATTATCTTTCTTTTTAATTAATTTTGAAACAACATTCAATAGCAGCAACACCCCGATTGTGCTTAGGGCAATTATTATAAACTTACTTTTAGTTGTAATCGCAAAAATTGAAACCAAGGCACAAACCATTGAGAATCCGCCCAAAACCAAAACAAGTTTGTCTTGAGAATACCCTGCGTGGAGCAATTTATGGTGAATATGTTCACTATCAGCGACAAAAGGACTTGTTCCTTTAATAATTCTTCGAATCGAAGAATATGCAATATCAAGCAAGGGAACCGCAAGAATTAAAATTGGAAGATATTCACTCATTCCGCTTGAAACCTTAACAATCCCTGTTATAGACAAAGTCGACAACAAAAACCCTGCATACAAGGCTCCTGAATCGCCCATAAAAATCTTAGCCGGATTATAATTAAAAGTTAAGAATGCAAATGTTGCGCCCATTAGAATAAATGCAATTAAAGCTGTAATTGAATTCTCGGGCGATAAAACAAGAGAAATTATTCCTATAGCCAAGCAAGAAGTTGAAATTACAGAACCCGCCAGCCCGTCAATTCCGTCTATAAAATTAATTGCGTTGGTAATCCCTACAATCCACAATAATGTTATAGGATAAGACAGAAGTCCGAGATGAATATTAGCGCCAAAGGGGTTGTAGAAAAATTCTATCCTTATCCCCAAAAGCATTACAATAGTTGCAATTGCAACTTGTATAAATAATTTAAATTTAGCATTCAAGCAATAAACATCGTCCACAAGACCCATTAAAAACATTAAGGATCCGCCCGTAATAATTGCCGAAAGCCCCTGTCCTTTTGGATAATAGCTTAGCAAAACCAAAAACAAAAAAGTGAGCATAACAGAAAGCCAGATTCCAATCCCCCCAAGCCTGCTTATTTGCCCGTGGTGAATTTTCCTTTCGTTAGGTTTATCAACAAGATTGTTCTTTTTAGAAAAATAAATTACCAGAGGAACTATAAAAATCCCCAGAAGATAAGCTATTATTGTGCCTAGAATGTGGGCTTGTGATAATTTTAACATTTTCTACATATCCTCATACAAAGGAAATTGTTGACATAACTCCAAAGATCTGTTTCTCAAGTTCTCGATTGAATCTTTTTCAAAAATAGCATCCGCTATAATCGAAGCAATTTCTTTCATTTCCTTTGTTTTCATACCTCTTGTGGTTGTTGCCGCCGTTCCTATTCGAACTCCTGAAGTTACAAAAGGACTTTGAGGGTCATTTGGGACAGTGTTTTTATTGGCTGTAATTCCAACTTCTTCCAATAAATTAGCAACGTCTTTACCTGTTTTTCCTAATTTTCTTAAATCAAGCGTCATAACGTGGTTTTCAGATTTTCCACCCACAATATCAATCCCTTGTTTAATTAATTCTTGAGCTAAAAACGAACTATTCTCAACCACTTGTTTGGCGTATTCTTTAAATTGAGGGCTCATTGCCTCTTTAAGTGCAATCGCTTTACCTGCAATTATATGTTCTAAAGGTCCCCCTTGAATACCCGGGAAAACCGCTTTATCAATTCCAAGTGCGTGTTCTTTTTTACACATTATAATCCCGCCCCTTGGACCCCTTAAGGTTTTATGGGTTGTGGTTGTAACAAAATCCGCATAAGGAACAGGACTTGGATGCACTCCCGTTGCAACTAACGCCGCAATGTGCGCAATATCAACCATTAAATAAGCGTTAACTTTTTTTGCAATATCCGAGAATCTTTTAAAATCAATTATTCTTGAATAATTACTAGCCCCTGCAATTATTAATTTGGGTTTGTGTTGAAGTGCCAGTTGTTCAACGTTATCATAATCAATAACCCCGTCATTCCCTACTCCATAGGAAATAATATTGTAGTTAATTCCTGAAAAATTAACAGGAGACCCGTGGGTTAAATGACCGCCGTTTGATAAATCCATGCCCAGTACTGTATCACCGATTTTAAGAGCATATAAAAAAACCGCCATATTAGCTTGTGCTCCTGAATGAGGCTGTAAATTAGCGTGGTCGCAACCAAACAACTCACAGCATCTTTTAACGCCCAATTCTTCAATTTTATCAACGTTTTGACATCCGTTATAGAATCTTTTATACGGTTTTCCTTCTGCGTATTTATTGGTTAAAACACTCCCGCAAGCCGCCATTACGGCTTTTGAGGTAAAATTCTCGGACGCAATAAGTTCTATTGTTTCTCTTTGTCTTTTAAGCTCTAATTCAATAAAACCGGCAATTTCAGGGTCTGTATTTTTTATTATATCTAATTCCACAAAAAAACTCCTCAAATAATCTTTATATTTATTTTACATTAAAAATATTTTTTGTTGTAGAATATTTTTGTAAATATTACTAAAAGAAAGATTAACAACAATGAAGAATAAAAATTTACGAAATATTGCAATTATTGCACACGTTGACCACGGCAAAACAACCCTTGTTGATTGTATTCTGGATGCTACCAACGTATTTAGCGAACACGAACAAATGGGAACCTGTGTTCTTGATAACAACGATATTGAACGAGAACGAGGAATTACAATTCTATCTAAGAATGTTGCAGTTGATTATAAGGGCGTAAAAATTAACGTCGTTGACACCCCCGGTCACGCTGATTTCGGAGGTGAAGTCGAACGAGTTTTAGGCATGGTAGACGGCGCTCTTTTAATTGTTGACGCTCAAGAAGGACCAATGCCTCAAACCCGTTTTGTATTATCCAAAGCGCTTGAACTTGGAATTAGAATAATAGTTGTAATTAACAAAATCGATAAACCCGGAGCTAATCCCGATGAAACCTTAAATAAAGTGTTTGATTTGTTTACAGAACTAACCGATAGAGACGATTTAATCGATTTCCCCGTAATTTATTCAAGTTCTTTAAATAAATATGCAAAAGTTAACTTAGAAGACGAGAACAAAAATATTCTTCCTTTATTGGATTGCATCTTAGAGAATATCGAAGGACCCGAAGCAGACGTTGATCTTCCCTTGCAGCTCCAAATTACAACCCTTGATTACAACGACTATGTTGGTCGAATTGCAATCGGAAGAATTAAGAATGGTTCAATTAAAACTCAAGAACAGGTTTTATTATCCAAAAGAGACGGAACGACCGAAAAAGGCAAAGTTGTAAAACTTTTTGGATTCAAAGACCTTGGAAGGGTTGAAATTGAAGAGGCAAAAGCCGGAGATATTGTAGGAATTGCAGGTTTTTCAGATATTCAAATAGGTGAAACAATTTGCGCTCTTGCAAATCCTAATCCCCTGCCTTTAATAAAAATTGACGAACCGACAATTTCAATGAATTTTTCAATTAATGATTCACCCTTCGCAGGGTCTGAAGGAAAATTTGTAACAAGCAGACAACTAAGAAAAAGACTTTATCACGAACTTGAAAAAAACGTGTCTTTAAGAGTTGAAGACACTGATTCGACCGATGTTTTCAAAGTTTCAGGCCGTGGAGAACTCCATTTGGGAATTCTAATCGAAACAATGAGAAGAGAAGGCTACGAATTCCAAGTTTCAAAACCCGAGGTAATTTTTAAAGAAACAGACGGACAAAAACTTGAACCATACGAGAATTTAATTGTCGATGTTCCCGAAGAATTCGTAGGATCCGTAATTGATAAACTTGCAAGTAGAAAAGCGCAAATGCAGAATATGGAAGCAGGTCCTAAGCGCACAAATATCGATTTTATAATCCCCGCTCGTGGTTTAATCGGATTTAGATCAGAATTTGTTAGAATGACTAAAGGCGAAGGGATAATGTATCATACTTTTGATAGATACGATGAATTCGCAGGTGATATTCCCCGTCAAAGAACAGGATCCCTAATCGCCCACGAAGAAGGTGAGGCTGTTGCTTACGCACTTCATCAATTCGAAGACAGAGGAGTGTTTTTTATAACTCCCAAAACAAAAGTTTACAGGGGAATGATAGTAGGGGAATGTAATCGTCCTCAAGATATTGCGGTTAATGTTTGTAAGACTAAAAAAATGACAAATATGCGATCCGCTACGGCTGACGTTATGGTAACCTTGCAAGCTCCTAAAATTATGAATTTAGAAGACGCCCTTGAATATATTCAAGACGACGAACTCGTTGAAATTACCCCCGAGAACGTAAGAATTCGAAAAGCAGATTTAGTTAAGTTAAGATAACAAAAAACCCAAAGGATTTCCTTTGGGTTTTAATTCTATAGTTTCTTTTGCAGTTCTTGAATTCCGTTTTTAAAAACAGATATTTTTTGTTCAATATCAGCCTGTTGTTTTAACAACTCAGCTTTTAATTTGAGCTCATCAGCCGATAAGTTTCCTGTCATTTTGTTAATTTGTTCCGTAATTGCATCTTTTGATTCAGTTAAGGCTTTAATTTTTTCCGTTGCTTTATTAATCCCTATTTGATAATTATTTTTCGCTTTATTTACATCGACTTCATTTAAAGCTTGTTGCAAAGTAGATTTGTTTCCAACTTGTGTATCACTTAAACCTTTTTGAATTTTTTCCGATTGTTTTTTAAGCGTTTCAAGTTGAGTTTTAAGAGGAATTGCCTCAGCTGAATTTTCCCCTAAAGAACTTATTTTACTTGTCAGCTCGTCAATTTGAGTTTTATTTCCCTCAAGAATTTGAGCCGCTGCTTTTTTGTTTCTATCTGAAATTATTAAATTGTCCGAATCTACTAAATAGCTTTTTACGGTAGTACCATTTGCAGAATATGATAAGGTTGGTCGTTTTGCAACTTCTTTATGAATTTCACGCAGACTATTTTCATTCTTTGCAATCGAGTTCTCAATTTTAGAAATTTTTGTCTTTTGTTTTTCAATCTTCCCAACAAGCTCAGAAACCTTATCCTCCGGAGGATTATCGCCCAATTTTTTAAGCTGTTCTTCTAATCCTGCTAAAACTGTTCTTTGTTGTTGAAGATCTCCCTGGAGTTTTTTAGTTCCGGTTTTTATTGCACTATCAAGTGCATTAATTTCTTGTGAAGTTTTATTAGCTAAATTTAAAGATGGCACATTAGATGCAACATCGTTATTTTTTCCTAAGGCTTTCTTAACTCCGTCGAGCGCTTGTTTTCCCTTGCCGGATTTTAGAAGATAAACCCCGCCTCCAATTGCCGCTAAAGCCGCAAGTGAAGCAAACATTAACTTTGTTCCGTCTTTTTTCTGAGTCGGCTTGGTTGTAGTTTCAGTTTGTTGAACCTGTCTTTGAGGTAATCTGTCAATACCTTGAAAACTTACAGCATTACTTGGCTGGATGTTATCCATATATAAACTCCTTCTAAATTAAATAGCTCTTATTTATATAAAAGTTATTTTTCCAAAAAATATTGCCAAAATAATTAACAAAACTTTACAAAAACAAAAAACTCATATTTGTGAGATAATTGAGAAAATAGAAGTTATAAAGGAGATAAAATTAAATGCGAGAAATGTCACCTCTTCAAAAAGAAAGATTAAACTACAAGCCAAAACTAGCAGGAGCTCTAGCTAACGGCATAAATAACATTAAATTGACACTGGGCGAAAAAACAAGTTCAGTTTCTAACCAAGAAGAAATTAAACAACTTTTTCCCCACGTTTATGGTGAGCCGATTGCAAAATTTGCAACTCAAGGAACTGAATTATCAAACGAGAAAAAAAATGTCGGAGTAATTCTATCCGGAGGACAAGCACCCGGCGGACACAACGTTATAGCCGGATTATTCGACAGCTTAAAAACCCAAAATAAAGAAAACAAACTTTATGGTTTTTTAGGAGGTCCAAGCGGAATTGTTGACGGGAAATATATTGAATTAACGGATGAAATTATCGATTGTTACAGAAATACAGGCGGTTTTGATATAATTGGTTCCGGAAGAACAAAACTTGAAACCGAAGATCAATTCCAAAAAGCTCTTGTTGTATGTAAAAACCTTAATATCAACGCTATTGTAATAATTGGAGGAGACGATTCCAATACAAACGCTTGTTTATTAGCTGAATGGATGAAAGCGAACAATACAGGAATTAACGTTATTGGCTGTCCTAAGACGATTGACGGGGACTTAAAGAATGACCAAATTGAAATTTCTTTTGGATTTGATACTGCTACAAAAACATATGCCGAGTTAATCGGAAACATTCAAAGAGACGCAAATTCGGCTAAGAAATACTGGCATTTTATAAAACTAATGGGAAGAAGTGCCTCACACGTTTGTTTAGAAACAGCACTGCAAACTCAACCCAATATCACACTCATTGGAGAAGAAGTTGAGCAAAAACAACAAAGTTTAGACGAAATCGTAACTTATATTGCAAATGTTGTTGCAAAAAGAGCCTCAATCGGGAAAAACTTTGGAATTGCCTTAATTCCCGAAGGTTTAATTGAATTTATCCCTGAAATGAAGGTTATGATTGCATCTTTAAACGATTTACTTGCAGGATTAGAAAAAGATGCTAATTATCAAAACTCAACTCAAGAAGAAAAATATGGAATTATAATTTCAAAACTTAACAACACTGAGGCAAAACTGTTCCAATCTCTTCCTAATCAAATTAAAGCACAACTTTTAATGGATAGAGACCCCCACGGCAATGTTCAGGTTTCAAAAATCGAAACTGAAAAACTTTTGATTGAAATGGTAAGAACAAAACTTGACCAAATGAAAAAAGAAGGACGCTACGACGGAAAATTCTCCGATCAAGCTCATTTCTTCGGATACGAAGGAAGATGCGCTGCTCCAAGCAACTTTGATTCCGATTATTGCTATTCTTTGGGCTACAACGCTTTTGCCCTAATCCAAGCAGGATTAACAGGATACTTATCCTCAATTAAAAACACTACAAAACCTGCCAACGAATGGGTTGCAG
Organism: uncultured bacterium; assembly: GCA_947361225.1. Taxonomy (GTDB): domain Bacteria; phylum Cyanobacteriota; class Vampirovibrionia; order Gastranaerophilales; family Gastranaerophilaceae; genus RUG14156. The sequence continues at coordinate 312 of CANAIK010000037.1, read as the reverse complement.
GGGGCGTTCCTCTTACAATGATGATGAACCTAGAACGTCGTCACGGGGAAATGAAACCTGTAATCAAAAAAGCGCTTGTTGAACTACAAGGACCCGTATTTAAGGCTTTAGAAAAAAATAGAGAAAAATGGGCAATGAATGATTGCTATATTTTCCCTGGTGCAATCCAATACTTTGGTCCAAGTTCCGTTTGTGATATTACAACAATAACTCTACAATTGGAGCAGGAAAAAAACTTGGTTAATATTTAGAATAATTATAAGACCTCCTTTTTAGGAGGTCTTGATTTAAAACCGGGAGTTTATAATTATG